>JADZDN010000049.1 GCA_020851015.1 Alphaproteobacteria bacterium
GCCTGGAAACCATCGCCCCTCTGAGCGATGATCCCATCGTCAGCCTGCCCGTCGTGGCAGCCTGACTAAGCAGCCAACGCTGCTCAGGATAGCCCGCTCCTACACCACCCCATGGGGCGCGATCTACCTTCGTGCGCCCGAGGCGGCGCAGTACCTGGGACTTTCCCCTGCCACGCTTGCCAAGATGCGCATGACAGGCGACGGGCCGGTCTTCAGCAAGGCCGGTAGACGCGCTGTCGTATATGCCCTTGCTGATCTCGACGACTGGCTTGCATCCCGCCGGCGGACGAGTACAGCCGCCGCCTAAACCGCGGGTTGGCGATGCTGCGGTTGGTGAGCCACTGGAAAGCGGTGGGACGCATCCTGCGCGATCGCCATTGTTCCAGGGCGACCGCTCAGGTTGCCTATGTAATCCTGGACCGCATCGGCCAGGTCAGCGGCGAAGCATGGCCATCGTTCTGGCGGATCGCCCAGGATGCTAACGTACAGCTCCGCACTGCAAAGCGGGAGGTCAAGCGGCTGTGTGATCTGGGTTACCTGGTTTGCCAACACGGTGGGAAACGAAGTCGCTCAAACAGATATAGATTGGCTGGGCTTGGCGCCGAGCCGGTGGCAGGCCGGTCACCGGGCACGGTGTCCCGCGGGTCACCCATCGGTGACACGGAGGGAGCGATGATGGTGACGGGACGACCACCCGAACCTTCCCAAGAACCATCAACACCTAACTTGCGCGCGCCATCGGCCAGGTTCGGCCGTGGCGCTTCGCCCACACCAGCCCCTCGCCCAGCAACACCCGTTGTGTCGTTTACCGGCCGGTGGGTCGAAGCATTCAAGGCAAGGCCGAATGTGAGACTGGCGCTACTCGCGAATCTTATCCGCGAGCTGTACGAGAGCCACGGCGAGGCCAGTGCGGAACTGCTCCTCAGGGAAGCAATCAAGCAGGAGAACCCGCATTCAACGTTGATCCATTTCTTGCGCGGGCAGCCCGCCGATGGCAGCTCCCGCGATGACCTGGCCCCGCGAATGGACAGCGTGGAGAACGAATAAAATACAGGGGTTAAATTGCCCGCTCGGCGTGATTGCCCGGTGCTTGCCGGCCGTCGCATCGGCGATTCGAGAAGCCGGCTAAGTTCTTGAGAGAGCTGGCGCACCCGGCAAGATTCGAACTTGCGACCTCTGCCTTCGGAGGGCAGCGCTCTATCCAGCTGAGCTACGGGTGCTTGGCTTGGCGCCGTCGGGCGGCAATCTAGGGCAAGGCCTGGCTGGGCGCAATGCAGACAGTCGGCCGTTGTCCGGCGGGCTGGGTTTATTCCTGCACGCCCGCGCTTGGGCGTGGCCCGGTGGACAAGCGAGACGCGCCTTCGTCAGTTCACGTCCACCGCGTGCACTTCGGTCGCCACCCATTTCGACCAGCCGGCGACGAAGCGGCCCTCGATCCGGCGGTTCACCGGCGGGCGGCCGGCGATCGAGGCCTTAACCTCGGCCATGCAGCGATAGCCGAGCTTGTGATCCTCGGCCTGGCGACAGGCGAGCTTGCGCACCTCGGTGATCTTCAGGTCGAGCCGCGCCTCGGCCGCGAGATCGACCTTCGGCAGGCTGATGGTGCCGGGCTCGGGCGGCTTCTGGCGCGCGTGATCGACCTGGCGGGCCTGCTCGGCCCACTCGGTGTGGATGACTTCCAGGCCCTCGCGGATGGCGGCCTCGTCGGGCTCGCCGCCGCATCCGCTCAGCAGCAGCAGCGCGGCGCCCGCGCAGCCGAGCCGCAGTCCCGCGCCGGCGATACGCAACCGCCGCGCGGAGGGTCGTCGTCCGCCCGTCATCGCCTGGCTGCCGCTAGAAACGCAGCACGGAGCTGTAGACCAGCACGCCCAGGATCGCCGCGGCGTTGATCCCCAGCGCGCTGACGAAGAAGAACAGCAGGTTGCCGGCCGTCGCCAGCGGCCGCGTCCGGCGGTCGTTGGCCAGCCGGGTGGCCGAACGCCGCTCGGGCCCCGCCACCAGGGTCAGGTAGTAGCGCCCGAAAGGCAGGGGCAGGCTAAGGCGGATATCGACGGGATGCGCCACCCAAACGCGGTCGCCGGCCACCAAACCACGATCGAACCCCAGCGCCTTGGCGGATTCCGCCCCGACGGCAACATGCTCCATCCTTGATACCGGGCTTTTCTGGCCCGCTCCCTGAACCCGCACCGCTTGTACGGCCAGGGGCGTTAAGACCCGGTAAAAGCCTGTGATCATTTGATGATAAGCTCCGTTCCAGGGCCCGCTTGGCCGGGGGGCGAGGCATGGGCTAGGGTGCCGGGAAAATGCCGGCCCTGCACGGCCGGGAATCGCAGGAAGACCCGGAGGAACCAAGCCCATGGGCGTCAAGGCCGAGCAGTTGAAGGCCGAATTGGTGGCGCGCGTCGCCGCCCTGGTCCGCGACCGTGTGCCGGCGGGCCGCGCGCCCGGCGTGGCGACCTTCGTCGACCTGCTGCATGCCAACGTGCCGCCCGGCGACTTGATCGAAACGCCGGCCGAGGAGGCCTATGGCGCCGCCCTGTCGCTATGGAGCTTCGCCCAGCAGCGCAGCCCCGGCACGGCCAAGATCCGCGTCTACAACCCCTCGGTCGCCGAGCACGGCTGGCGCTCGCGCCACACGATCATCGAGATCGTCAACGACGACATGCCGTTCCTGGTCGATTCCGTCTCGGCCGAGCTGAACCGGCTGGGATTGCAGGTGCACCTGGTCATCCACCCGATCATGCGGGTCGTGCGCGACGCCGACGGCAAGCTGCAGTCGATCGCCGCCACGCCCGGCGAAGCCGGCGCCAAGCCGGAATCGATCATGCGGGTCGAGGTCAGCGCCCAGAACGATCCGCAGGCGATGGAGTCGATCCGCGCCAACCTCGACCGCGTGCTGAAGGACGTGCGCATGGCCGTCCGCGACTGGATGGCGATGCGCGAAAAACTGCGCGCGGTGATGGCGGAGCTGAAGGCCGATCCTCCGCCCGTGCCCAGGGAAGAGCTGGACGAAGGGCTGGCATTCCTTGCCTGGCTCGACGACGACCACTACACCTTCCTCGGCTTCCGCGAGTACCGTTTCGCCGGCGAAGGCACCGCCGCGCACCTGGAGATCGTCGAAAGCAGTCCGCTGGGCATCCTGGCGGACCCCGAGCGGCGCGTCTTCGACGACCGCCGGAATTTCGGCCAGCTCGGCGAAGAGATCGTGCGTTACATGCTGGCGCCGCAGCTGCTGTCCGTGGCCAAGGCCAACCGGCGCTCGACCGTCCATCGCGCGGTTCACATGGACACGATCGGCGTCAAGCGCATCGGCAAGGACGGCAAGGTCGTCGGCGAATGGCGCTTCGTCGGCCTGTTCACCTCGGTGGCCTACAGCCTCAATCCGCGCGCGATCCCGCTGATCCGCCGCAAGGTCGACCAGGTGCTGAAGAACGCCGGCTTCGCGCCGCAGAGCCACGATGGCAAGGCGCTGGCGCACATCCTGGACTCCTTTCCGCGCGACGAGCTGTTCCAGAGCACCGCGGCCGAGCTGAGCGATACCGCGCGCGGCATCCTGCACCTGCAGGAGCGCCAGCGCATCGCGCTGTTCGTGCGCCGGGACGCCTTGGAACGCTATGTCTCGGCGCTGATCTACGTTCCGCGCGACCGGCTGAACACCGATTTGCGCATGCGGCTGCTGGACATCGTCGCCAAGGCCTATGGCGGCAGCGTCAGCGTCTTTTATACCCACATGACGGACGAGCCGCTGGCGCGGCTGCACGTGATCGTGCGAACCAAGCGCGGGCAGATGCCGCCGGTCGACGTGACCGAGCTGGAATCGCGGCTGATCGAGGCCGGGCGCACCTGGTCCGACCGGCTGCGCCAGAGCCTGGTCGACCGCTTCAGCGACGGCGAGGGCGCCAAGCTGCACGAACGCTACGCCGACGCCTTCCCCACCAGCTACCGCGAACGCTTCGACGCCACGGTCGGCGTCGAGGACATCCTGCTGCTGGAACGCGCGCGCGAGGGCGAAGGCATGGCGCTGACGCTCTACCGGCCGGTCGAGGCGGTGGGCGACGAGCTGGGCTTCAAGATCTTCCGCCGTGGTGCGCCGCTGGCGCTGAGCGACGTCATGCCGATGCTCGAGCATATGGGCGTGCGCGCGATCAGCGAGATGCCCTATCGCGTCGCGCCGCACGCGGCGGGCAGGCAGCCGGTCGAGCCGGTTTGGATTCACGATTTCACCCTCACCCTGGCGCCGCGCGCTAAGGGCGAGCCGCGCGCCGAGGTTGCGTTGAGCGCGGTGCGCGACGTGTTCCACGACGTCTTCGCCAAGACCTGGCGCGGCGAGATGGAAAACGACGGCTTCAACCGCCTGGTGCTGCTGGCCGGGCTCGACGCCGCGGGGATCGTCGCGCTGCGCGCCTACGCCAAGTACCTGCGCCAGGCCGCCTTCACCTTCTCGCAGAGCTATATCGAGGAAACCTTCGCCAACCACCCGCTGATCGCGCGGCGCATGGTCGAGCTGTTCAGCGCACGCTTCGATCCCGATTTGAAGGGCCGGGCCGAGGACCGGCCGGCGGTCGAACGCGGCATCGCCGCGGAAATCGAGCATGCGCTGGATGCCGTCACCAACCTGGACGAGGACCGCATCCTGCGCCGTTACCTCAACCTGATCGGCGCCACCCTGCGCACCAACCACTACCAGCGCGATGCGGCGGGCAATCCGAAGCCCTACCTGTCGCTGAAGCTGGACAGCCGGGCGGTCGACGAATTGCCGCTGCCGCGCCCGCTGGTGGAGGTGTTCGTCTACGCGCCGCGCGTCGAGGCGATCCACCTGCGCGGCGGCCGCGTGGCGCGCGGCGGCATCCGCTGGTCCGACCGGCGCGAGGATTTCCGCACCGAGACCCTGGGCCTGATGAAGGCGCAGATGGTGAAGAACGCCGTCATCGTTCCGGTCGGCTCGAAGGGCGGCTTCGTGGTCAAGCGGCCGCCGGCCGCGGGCGGGCGCGAGGCATACCTGGCCGAAGGCATCGAGTGCTACAAGATCCTGATGCGGGGATTGCTGGACATCACCGATTCCTACATCCCCGGCGGCATCCGCGCGCCCGGCCAGGTCGTGCGGCGCGACGGCGACGACCCCTATCTTGTCGTCGCCGCGGACAAGGGCACCGCGACCTTCTCCGACATCGCCAACGGCGTTTCGCAGGAATACAGGTTCTGGCTCGACGATGCCTTCGCCTCGGGCGGATCGGCCGGGTATGACCACAAGAAGATGGGCATCACCGCGCGTGGCGCGTGGGAATCGGTGAAGCGCCATGTCCGCGAACTGGGCCGGGATATCCAGGGCGAGGACTTCGCGGTCGTCGGCGTGGGCGACATGTCGGGCGACGTGTTCGGCAACGGCATGCTGCTGTCCAAGCATATCCGCCTGCTCGCCGCCTTCGACCACCGCCATATCTTCCTGGACCCCGATCCCGACGCGGCGGTGAGCTGGGCCGAGCGCAAGCGCCTGTTCGACCTGCCGCGCTCGTCCTGGGGCGATTACGACAAGAAGCTGATCTCGGCCGGCGGCGGCGTGTTCGAGCGCAGCCTGAAGACCATCAAGCTGACGCCGCAGGTCAAGCAGCGCCTGGGCGCGACCCAGGACAGCATGACGCCCGCCGAGCTGATGGGCACCATCCTGCAGGCCCCGGTCGATCTTCTGTGGTTCGGCGGCATCGGCACTTACGTGAAGGCCAAGGGCGAGACCAATGCCGAGGTCGGCGACCGCGCCAACGACGCGCTGCGCATCGACGCCGGGCAAATCCGCGCCAAGGTGGTGGGCGAGGGCGCCAACCTGGGCATGACCCAGCGCGGGCGCATCGAATATGCGCTCGCCGGCGGCCGCGGCAATACCGACGCGGTCGACAACTCGGCCGGCGTCGACACCTCGGACCACGAGGTCAACATCAAGATCCTGCTGGGCGACATCGTCGCCAACGGCGACATGACCACCAAGCAGCGCGACCGCCTGCTGGAATCGATGACCGAGGAGGTCGGGCGCCTGGTGCTGCGCGACAACTACGAGCAGTCGCAGACCCTCAGCATCCAGGAATTGCAGGGCCCGGCTGGCATCGACCAGCACACCCTGATGATGCGCGACCTCGAGCGCGCCGGGCGGCTCGACCGCGGGATCGAGTTCCTGCCGGACGACGAGACGCTGGCGCAGCGCCAGGCCCAGGGCAAGGGGCTGACCCGGCCCGAGATGGCGGTGCTGCTGGCCTATTGCAAGATGGCGCTCTACGACGCGCTGCTGCCGTCGGACCTGCCGGACGACCCCGCGCTGGAAGCGGACCTGGTGGGCTATTTCCCGGCGCAGCTCGCCGAGAAATACCGCGCCGAGATCGGCCGCCATCGCCTGAAGCGCGAGATCATCGCGACGGTCGTGACCAACGCGATGATCAACCGGGTGGGATCGAGCTTCGTGGCCCAGCTTGGCTCGGACACCGGCCGCAGCCCGGTCGACATCACGCGCGCCTACCTGGTGGCGCGCCAGGTGCTGGGCCTCGACCCGCTTTGGAATGCGGTCGAAGGGCTGGACGGCAAGGCGCCGGCGGCGGCGCAATACGCCCTGTTCGCAGAAATCGGCCGCGCCGCCGAGCGCGCGACGCGCTGGGTGCTGTCGGCCGTCCATCCGCCGCTGCAGGTCTCGGCCAATGTGACGCGGTTCACGCCGGGCGTTCAGGCGATCGCGGGCGCGCTCGACCGCATGCTGTCGTCGGAGGGCGCCGCGGAGTTGCGCCGCCGCGCCGACGCCTTCAAGCAGCAGGGCGTGCCGGAAGCGGTGGCGATGGGCGTGACGATGCTGGACCGGCTGGTGTCGGGCTTCGACATCGTGCGCATCGCCGAGCCCGCCAGCTTGCCGGTCGAGCGCGCGGGGACGCTCTATTTCGCCGTCGGCGCGCGCTTCGGCCTGGACTGGCTGCGCGCCGCAGCGGCCTCCGCCGTCGCGGGCGGGCGGTGGAGCAAGCTCGCCTTCCGCTCGCTGCTGGACGAGATCGACGCGATCCAGAGCGGGCTCGCCGCCAGCGTCATCGCCGGCGGGCTCGACGGATCCGATCCCGCCGCCGCGCTCGAAGGCTGGAGCGCGCAGCGCAAGGCGCCGGTCAAGCGGGCGGACGACGTGATGGCGGACATCCGCGCCATCGGCCGGGTCGACCTCGCCATGCTCGCGGTCGCCGCGCGCCAGTTGCGCGCGCTGGCGGGGTGAGGTCCATCACCCTTCGAGACGGGCCTGCGGCGCGCCTCATCCTTCGAGACGGGCCTGCGGCCCTCCTCATCCTTCGAGACGGGCCTGCGGCCCTCCTCAGGATGACGCGCTTCTTTCGTTAGCCACCAATCCCTCGCGTCATCCTGAGGAGGCGCGAAGCGCCGTCTCGAAGGATGAGGAGCCCGCGTCAGCGGGCGTCTCGAAGGATGAGGAGCGCTACCTACCCCAGCTTCACCGCCGTGCCGACGCAACTCACCATCAGCATCGTGTCGCTCATCGGCTCGCAGTCGACCGAGGTGCCGACGATGGCATCGGCGCCCAGCTTCCGCGCCGCGTCCACCCTGTCCTCCATCGCCGCCTCCCGCGCCTTGTTGAGCGCGCTTTCGTAGCCGCCGGCCCGTCCGCCCACGACGTCGCGCACCTTGGCGAACACGTCCCGCAGAATGTTGGCGCCGACGATGGCCGTGCCCGTGACGATGCCGTGGTACTGGGCGATCCGCCGCCCCTCGATCGATCCTGTGGTGACGATGAGCATGGTAGGATTGGGCCTCCGGCAGATGCACAAGCTCCTCGCGTCCGCTCAGCCATCGGCGCGCGAGCCGTGTAGAAGAAAACCACCAAGACACAAAGACACCCAGGGGATTCTCTGCGCGGCCTCCGGCCGCGCGCGCTTTACTTTCTTGGTGCCTTGGTGTCTTGGTGGTTGCCTTCCAAGCGCATCGGCGACAGATGAGGCAGGCTCGGCATGACGAAGCGATGACCCCCACCGCTGCCCCGACCCGCGCCCTGGTTGCCTGGGCGTTCTATGACTGGGCCAATTCGGCCGTGGCGACGGTCATCACCAGCTTCGTGTTCTCGACCTATTTCACCCGCGCCGTCGCCGTGACGCCGGAGCTCGGCACGGCGCAGTGGAGCCACGCCCAGAGCGCATCGGCCCTGGCGATCGCGGTCCTGGCGCCGATCCTCGGCGCGGTGGCCGATCGCGGCGGGCGGCGCAAGCCGTGGCTGGCCGCCTTCACGCTGACCAGCATCGTCGCGACCGCGTTGATGTGGTACGTGCGCCCGTCGCCGGACTACGCGATCCTGGCGCTGGTGCTGGTGGCGATCGGGACGCTGGGTTTCGAGTTCGGCACGGTGTTCTACAACGCCATGCTGCCCGACCTGGCGCCGCGCGCGAAGCTCGGCCGCTGGTCCGGCTGGGGCTGGGCGCTGGGCTATGTCGGCGGGCTCGGCGCGCTGGTGGTGTGCCTGGTCGGCTTCGTGCAGACCGACCGCCCCTGGTTCGGGGTCGGCACGGCGGAGGCCGCCAACATCCGCGCCACCACCGTCGTGGTCGCCGCCTGGTTCGCGGTCTTCGCCCTGCCCCTGTTCCTGTTCACGCCCGACACGCCGTCGCGCGGCACGACGATGGCAAGGGCGGTGCGCGAGGGCCTCGCCATGCTGGCCCATACGCTTCGCCAGCTGCGCCGGCGTCCCGTCATCGCCCGGTTCCTGCTGGCGCAGATGCTCTATGCCGACGGGCTCGCGACCCTGTTCGCCTTCGGCGGCATCTACGCGGCCGGCACCTTCGGCATGAGCTTCGCCGAGGTGATCCAGTTCGGCATCGTGCTGAACGTCACCGCCGGATTGGGCGCGGCCGCCTTCGCCCCGCTCGACGACCGGTTCGGCGCCAAGCGGACGATCGTCCTGTCGCTGATCGGCCTGATCCTCTGCGGCACCGTCGTCCTGCTGGTGCGCGACAAGGCGATGTTCTGGATCGCCGGCTCGGCGCTCGGCCTGTTCGTCGGACCGGCCCAGGCGGCGAGCCGCTCGATGATGGCGCGCCTGGCGCCGGCGGGCGAACGGGCCGAAATGTTTGGCCTCTTGGCACTGTCGGGCAAGGCGACCGCCTTCCTCGGCCCCGCGTTGCTCGGCTGGGCGACGCTGGCCTTCTCCAGCCAGCGCGCCGGCATGGCGACCATCCTGCTGTTCTGGATCGCGGGGCTGGCGATGGTGATGCGGGTGAAGGAGCGGTGAAGACCCTCCCCCTGCCCCCTCCCTGAGGGAGGAGGCGAAGAGATTGGCCACCATACTTCTTCCCCCTCCCCCTTCAGGAGGAGGGCAGGGAGGGGGTCAGCCGCTAGATCTCCAGCTTCGCGATGGCGTCGGCCAGCGCCGCGCGGGCCTGGGCAAGTTTCTGCTTCGCGTCCTCCTCGGCCAGGCGCAGCTTGTCCAGACGGTCTTCCTGGGTCTTCAGGTTGTCGAGGTAGCGCTTGGCCAGATCGCCGCCCGTCGGCACGCTTTTCAGGTTGTCGCGCAGCCGCCCCTGGTCCTTGGCGATAGTGTCGCGCTCCGTGCCGATTTCCTTGATCTGGCGGTCGAGCCGGTCGACCTCGCCCTGCATGCCGGCCAGGCGCTCGAGCGCCTGGCGCGCATTGTCCGGCACGCCGCCGGTGCGGGCATAGGCGAGCAGGCTTTGCTGGTTCAGGCTGGCGAGCTGCACCACGTTCAGGCGCTGGCGCTGGGTCGTGACATCGAGCGTGGTAACCCCGCCCTTCGCGAGCGCCTGGCGGATGCGCCACTGGCCGCGCGTCAGCTCGACATCGGAAGGCTTGGGCGACACCAGCTCCCAGTCCGGGGCGCGCGGCTGCTCGACGATCAGCAGGCGGTCCTCGTTGGCCGGCGCCTTGATGCGGTAGCTCGTGGTCTGCTCGTCGCGATAAGTCACGGTCAGCACGCCGCGGGATATCTTCGCCTGCGCGACCGCCTCGCGCGATTTCATGTCGCGCTCGACCTGCACCTTCTGGTCGACGGCGAAGCTGAGCAGGCGGTTCTCGCCGGCCGGCAGCGGCGACAGGCGCGCGTCGCCGATGTAGTTGGCGCCGGCCTTGCCGCGCTCGTAGAGCGTCAGCACGCCGGGCGGCAGCCCGGCGCCGGTGTCGTTGGTCACGCGCACCGCGGCCAGCGGATTGGCCGCATTGACGCCCGGCTGGTAGAGCGCCACCCGCTCGATCGGCATCTCGCGGCTGACGATCGGCAGCGACAGGCTGTCGCCCGACTTCACCGATACCGGCGCCGGCGCCGTGAACAGCACCTGGGTCGTCGCCTCCTGCGATTCGGCGGCGATCAGGTCGGCCGGCGGAGGCGGCGGCGCCATGGGCATCGCCTCGCGCGCCATGGCCATGGCTGGCGCGGGCGCAGGTGCGGGCGCGGCGGCGGCCTGCTGCGCGGCAAACGTCGCGCGTGGCCGCAGCGCGCCTTCCTGCTGGGTCTTTGCCAGCGCGCCGCCCATGCCGAGCGAGCCCTGGTCGGGTGGCGGCAGGACCCGGCCCAGCACCTCGACGGGCACTTCCGGGCGCCGGACGAAATAGGCGGTGTAGAGCTGCTGGCGGAAGGTCACGGGATTGCCCGAGACCAGCGTCAGCGCGACATCCTTCCAGTCGCGGCCGCTCAGATTTTCCAGCACGGCCCACCCCTGCATCAGCCCCTTGCCCTGCGTGCCGCTGTCCGGGGTGGTGAGGCGGTAGGAGGCCTTCCACAACGGTGCGCCGACGACATAGCCCACGCGCAAGGTGCGCTTGCCCGTGCCGCGCGTGGCGATCTGCAAGCTGCGCTGGTCCTGGACGCGGTGGCGCGCGATCGCGGCCAGCGCCTGGTCGACCTGGCGCTGAACCACGGGGTCGCTGAAGCGAACCGACTCCGCCTCCTCCAGCACGAACTGCCGCAAGCCGTCGGGCGCGATCAGGGTGACGCGGTGGCGCGTCGTCATGCCGGCGTCGTTGGGAAGCTGGGTCTGCTCGGCGATGACCTTGAGGATGCGGCCGGTGGTCTGGCGCGGCCCGCCCACCGTCACCTCGGCGCCGCGCAGGGCGTTGAGCAGGCCATCGGGCGAGTCCAGCGCGTCCTGGGTGAAGGGCAGGTCGCGGAACGCCTCGCTGAGCGGCTCGCGCCCGGGCAGCGAGATCGACCCGACGCCGCCCTTGTCGTCGAACACGACGATGCTTTTCAGCACGTCGTCGACCTGGTCGAGCCGCACCGGCAGAGCCAGCTCGGCATCGCCCTCGACCGTCGCCTCCAGCTCGAAATACCCGACCCCGCCGGTGGACAGCAGCACGCGCTTGAGTTCCAGCGCGGGGATTTGGGCAAAGGCAGCGGGCATCGGCTCGCCCGCCAGGAACAGCGGCGCGGCAACCAGGGCCAGGCGAAGGGCCTTCATGCGGGGTTCCTCCGGGAAACGGCTCGAACGGCCATTGTAGCGGAGCCTGCCGGGCTTGTTTGGCGCTTTTGTGGCGCAGTTGCGGCGCCGATGCGCCGCCGCGCGTTAACGTCGGGATCGCGCCGTCGCCGCGGCGGTTGGAGGGCGATCCGCGCGCGGGTAGAGTGGCCGGCATCCCGTAGCGGTTTCTGGAGCCCTGGCCCCATGCTCGACCTGTCGCAGAAGCGCGTTTCTGGCCCGATCATCCGCCTGCACTCCGCCGACAACGTCGTGGTCGCCCGGATCGACGTCGCCGCCGGCACCCCGGTGCCCGAGGAAAACGTGGTCGCGCGCAGCAAGGTGCCCGCGGGCTACAAGATCGCGACCCGGCACCTCGGCAAGGGCGACCCGATCCTGAAGTACAACACGGTGATCGGCTTCGCCGGCGAGGACATTTCCGCCGGCACGATGGTGCACGGCCACAACATCGAATTCCGCGAGTTCGACCGCGACTACGCCCATGCCAGCGAATACCGGCCAATCGAGCCGGTGGCCGCCCCCGCGACCTTCCAGGGCATCGTGCGGCCGGACGGGCGGGTGGCGACGCGCAACTACATCGGCATCATCTCCACCGTGAACTGCTCGGCCACGGTGGTGCACGAGATCGCCGACCGGTTCACGCGCGATGTCCTGGCCGACTTCCCGAACATCGACGGCGTCGCCGCCTTCACCCATGCGCTGGGCTGCGGCATGGAGATGACTGGCGAGCCGATGCAGCTTCTGCGCCGCACGCTGGGCGGCTACGCCAAGCATCCCAACCTGGCCGGCGTGCTGGTGATCGGGTTGGGCTGCGAGCGCTGCCAGGTAGGCGGGCTGATGGAGCAGGAGAAGCTGAACGCGGGCCCGCTGATGCGCACCATGGTGATGCAGGAGGAGGGCGGCACGCGCAAGACCATCGAGCACGGACTGGGCATCGTGAAGGAGATGCTGCCCGAGGCCAACAAGGTCCGGCGCCAGACCGTGCCGGCGAGCCACATCACCGTGGGCCTGCAATGCGGCGGGTCGGACGGGTTCTCGTCGATCACCGCCAACCCGGCGCTGGGCGCGGCCGTCGACATCCTGGCGCGCCACGGCGGCACCGGCATCCTGTCGGAGACGCCCGAGATCTACGGCGTCGAGCACACGCTGACCCGCCGCGCCGCCAGTAGGGAAGTGGGCGAGAAGCTGATCGAGCGCATCCGCTGGTGGAAGGATGAATATTCGGTGGGCCGCGACGTGCAGATCAACGGCAAGGTCAGCCCCGGCAACCAGACCGGCGGCCTCGCCAACATCTTCGAGAAATCATTGGGCTCGTCGATGAAGGGCGGCACCGGGCCGCTGATGGAGGTCTACAAATACGCCGAGCCGGTGACGGCCAAGGGCTTCGTGTTCATGGACACGCCGGGCTACGACCCGGTCTCGGCCACCGGCCAGATCGCCGGGGGCGCCAATATCGTTGCGTTCACCACCGGCCGCGGCTCGTGCTTCGGCGCCAAGCCGGTGCCGTCGCTGAAGCTCGCCACCAACACGCCGATGTTCAAGCGCATGGAAGAGGACATGGACGTGAACTGCGGCGCGGTGCTGGACGGCACGGCGTCGATCCAGGAGATGGGCCAGAGAATCTTCGAGCAATTCCTGCGCACCGCCTCGGGCGAGCCGACCAAGAGCGAGCAGCTGGGCCTCGGCCGCCACGAATTCGTGCCGTGGCAGATCGGGATCGTGGGATAGGCGGCGCGGCGGCCTTCGAGCGACCGGCGATCGGCCTTACGCGACCTTCAGGGATGCGGGCAGCACGATCTCGAAGCTGGCGCCCGTCGCGCGCCGTCCGATCCGCAGCTTGCCGCCGAGCTGCGCGGTCAACGCCTGGACCACGCGAAGTCCCAGGGACCGCACTTTCTCGAGCGAGAAACCCGGCGGCAGGCCCGGGCCATCGTCCTCGACGCCGAGCACCAGCCCGTCATCGCGATGGTGGAACGACACAGCGATATCGGTCGGTTGCCCCGGGGCGGCGGCGTGCTTCAGCGCATTGGTCACGAGCTCGTTGACGATGATCCCAAGGCTGCAGGCCGTCGCGGTGGACACGCTGGCCGCCTCCGCCGATACCGTCACCCGCCCGCCGGTGTCGCCCAGGAAGGCCTTCTCCAGCTCTCCGGCGATACCCTGCAGAAACGCCTTGAAATCGACGGTCCCTGTCGCCTCCGAAAGGTGCAGGTCGCGATAGATGTTGCCGATCGCGAGCACCCTGTTCTGCGCATCCACCAATGCGGCCTGGATTCGCGGATCGTCCTCGCCGGCCTGCTGCAAGCGCAGCATCGACGAAAGAAGCTGAAGGCTGTTCATCACGCGATGCTGCATTTCCCGGATCAGCATCGTCTTCTGCTGCAACAGGGATGCGATCGCGGCGGCCATCTGGTTCAGCGCCGTGGCGAGCTGGCCGAGCTCGGTCGACGACTTCGCGTAGGGGAAGCCCGCCGAAAGGTCGCCCGCACCCATCCGCTGCGCCGCCGCGACCGTTCGCTGGATCGGCCGCCGGATCAGGACCGTGCCGACCCACCAAGCGCCGCCGACCGAGAACGCGAAGGCGGCGGCGACAAGAATGAGCGTCTGGACCATCGCCAGATTGCCGGCCTCCAGCGCCAGGTCCCTGTCCACGCCGACCAGCATCGTCCAGCCGCTGCTCTGGGCGCCCACCGGGGCGGCCGCGATGATGTATTCCCGCCCGTCGCGGCCGCGATACTCGAAGGTCGGTCCGCGCGCCAGCAGCTTGTCCAGGGCGGCGATCCCCGAACGGCGACCGATATCGTCCGGCCGTCGCGGCAGCCGGACGGCAATTTGGCGGTCCCGGTCCAGCAGCGCCATCACCTTGCGGCGATCGTCGAAACCCTCCGCCAGCGTTCGGGCCAGTACGTCAAGGTCGATCGCGTGGGTGACGACCCCCGCCAGCTCGCCGTCCAGATCCCAAATCACGTCGGACACGTCGATCGCGTAGCGTCCGGTCAGGCGGCTGGCAATCACGTTGCCCATCGCCGGCCCCTTGGCCTGCAGCGCGTTCTGGAAATAGGCGCGGTCGCTGACATTCAGGTCGGGCGGCCAAGGCAGCGCGCCGCAGACGACCCGTCCCGAAAGTTCGACAAGGGCGATGTTCAAGTAGATCGGCGCGCTGGCCTTCAGCGAGCGCGCGAAGGCCGAGCACGCCTCGGTCGGCCTGCCGCTGTCCAGGTAATAGCGCACCAGCGCGCGGTTCATCTGGCGCGTGCCGTCGATGATGGCGTTCAGCCGCGCCGCGTTCAACCGCGCCTCCTCGAGCACCGTGGCATGCGCCACGTCATACAGGCGCGTTCGTGCCCGCAGACTGTCGACGATTCCCAATCCCGCCAGCGGAAGCGTGGCGGCGGCAACCAGCGCGACAAGGCGGGTCCGGATGCTCATGAAGGATCGCTGCTCCCCCGCCGATATTGTCAGCCTGGGCCGGGCGATGTCGAATCCGCATCGGCCTGGCGCTTACCGGGCTGCCCGGATCAGGCCAACGCCTTCAGCCGCGTGGCCTTGTCGGCGTTGACCGCGCCGGGGGGCGCGGCGCCTTTCACGATCGCGGAGACCTGGCGCACGGTCTCGAGCGCCTGGTGCGCCGCCGCCTGCGGCGTCAGGCCGCCGATATGGGGCGTGGCGATCATGGTCGGCAGCATGGCAAGCGCCGGTGTGGGCATCTGGTCGTGGGCGCGGCCGACGTCCATCGCCGCGCCGGCGATCTGACCCTGCTTCAGCGCCCATTCCAGCGCCGCCTCGTCGACCAGGTTGCCGCGCGAGACGTTGATGAAAAACGCGGTCTTCTTCATGCGCGCGAAGGCGGCGGCGTTCACCAGGTTCTCGGTCTGGTCGTTGGCCACCACCAGGCAGACGACGAAATCGGACTCCGCCAGCAGCCGGGGCAGCTCGACCTGCTCGATCCCCTTCTTGTCGGATTTCACGAAGGGGTCCGATACCAGCACGCGCATGCCGAAGGCGACGCCGAGGTCGGCCAGGTGACGGCCGATCGCGCCATAGCCCATGACGCCGAGCGTGCTGCCCTTGAGCTGGCGTCCCATGACCGGCGCCGGCACTTCGGCGCGGCGATAGGACTGGCTGGCGTTGCCGATGCCGCGGCCCAGGTCGATCATGAACCCGACCACCAGCTCGGCGACCGAGGCGACGAAGCCGGGGCTGGCATGGGTCACCAGCACGCCGTGGCGCGAGGCGGCCGGCACGTCGACGTTGCGGATGTCGACCGCGCAGCGCACGAAGGCGCGCAGACTGGGCAATCCGTCGAACACCGCGGCCGGTCCCGGCGTCTGGCGGTCCGAGACGATCACGTCGCAATCCCGGGCGGCGGCGACCAGCCCGGCAGCGTCCCACGGCGTGTCGGCGTCGTTCAGCCGCACCTCGCCCAGCGCGCGCAGCCCCGCCAGCGCCTCGTCGGGGTAATAGAGCACGCGCGCCGGCTTGGGCGACGTCAGCAGAATCTTCGGCATGGACGGGTTCCCTCGATCAGCCCAGATAGACGCCGCCATTGACGTGCAGGATCTGGCCGGTGACATAGCGCGCCTGCGGCCCGGCAAGATAGCGCACCGCGGCCGCAATGTCCGTCGGGTTGCCGAGCCGCCCCACGAGCGTCTTGCGGCTTTGGTGGTGATGCGGCTGGCCGGGCGCGCCCGAGCCGCCGCGCTTGGTGTCGATCATGCCGGGCGACACGCAGTTCACGGTGATGCCGTGCTCGGCCAGGTCGTGCGCCAGCGCCTTGGTGAAGCCGGCGAGCCCGGCCTTGGCCGTCACCACATGGGCGCGGTCCTTGGCCCCGGTATGTCCGGTCAGCCCGCCGATATTGACGATCGCGCCCGCGCCGCTGGCCTTGAGCTGGGGCAGGCAAGCCTTGACGCAGTGAAACGCCCCATCCAGCACGATGCCCAGGATCTCGCGCCACTCCGCGGCGGTCATGGCGTCGATCGGCGTCTCGCGCCGGACCGCCGCGCTGTTCACCAGGATGTCGATGCGGCCGAGTTCCGCCGCGGCTTCGGCGGCCATCCGTTGCACGGCCGCCGCATCGGTTACGTCCGCAAGATGCGCCAGCGCGCGGCCGCCGGCGCGCTCGATCTCCGCCACCACCGCGTCGACCTCCGCGCGGTTGCTGCGGGCATTGACCAGCACCGCGGCGCCGGCGGCGGCGAGGTCGAGCGCGATCGCCCGCCCGATATTGCGGCCCGCGCCGGTGACGATCGCCACCTTGCCGGCCAGTTCGCTGCCCTCTATTTCCATTGCGTCAAGCCTGCCCTCATGAATGCCGGACCTCATCCTTCGACAAGCTCAGGATGAGGGCCCCATGGCGAGCTTGTCGAACCACGAGGCCCGTCGAAGCTAGTCCCGCAGGTATCCCAGTTCCACGCACCCGTCGAACAGTGTGCGCAAGCCCGCCAGCGCCTTGCCGGCGCGCCCCGCGTCCCAGCCGCCGTGGCGGCAGTTGCGGCGGAACTTGTCCTCGATGTCCGCGCGGGTCAGCGGTTCGTGCGCTCCGCCCCGCAGATGCGGCTGGCGCTCCTCGATCACGCTGCCGTCTCTCATCGTCGCCTTGATATGGCCGGTATAGTTGTTGGGATAGGGATTGGCCGGGTCGATCCGGTAGCGGACCTTCCCCGCCAGCGCCAGCACCGCCTTGTCGCGCACCGCCTGGTCGGTGAAGGCCTCGAGCCCCACCCCGCCGTGCACGAAGCCGTGGGCGATGCAGAAGGGCGTGCTGAATTTCCCGGCATAGCCGTTGGCGGGCGCGTGCTTGGCCGCGAGCGGCTCCCACAGCCGGTGCACCGTGCCCTCGCCCACCTCGCACTCCATGGCCGCGATGTCGTCGGCCTTGACGCCGCGTGCCGCCAGGCGCCGCGCGCAGTCGATATAGGGATGGGTCATGGTGCCGCAGGGATAGGGCTTGAAGGCCACGGTCTCGGTCACCCAGCGCGTGCCGAAATCGCCCACCAGCGCGTCGTAGTCGCCCTTGGTGGTGTGCGCGAAGCCGTGGAACAGGCCGTGCGTGCCCTCGAACACCGTGCGCGGGCCGTTGAAGCCGCCGCGCGCCATCAGCGCCGCGCGCAGGCCGGACTGCGCCGCCCAGCCCGCGTGCATGCGCTTGGTCGACGTCCCCTCCGCCAGGTATTCGATGATGCCGCCGGCCATGCTGCCGGCGATGCCCAGCGCATTCACGATACCTTGCTTGCCGAGCTGCAAGGTCGCGGCGACGGCGGCGGCCGAGGCCATCGTGCCGAACACGGCGGTGGGGTGGAAGCCGGCGCGATGCACCGCCTTGGGCACCACCAGGCTGAGGCGGCACAGCGTCTCGATGCCGACGGCCGTGCCGGCCAGGACCGACCGCCCGTCCGCGCCATGGCGCTCGGCCGCCGCGAGGACGGCCGGGATGATGACCGCGCCCGCATGCACCGGTCCGCCCTCGAACGTGTCGTCGAAATCCTCGCCATGCGCTGATGTGCCGTTGAGCAGCGCGGCCCCCGCGGCGCTCAAGCCTCGCGCGTGGCCGATGGCCGTGCAGGGCCCGTCGTCGTCGATCCCCTTGAGCAGGCTTTCGACATAATCCGTGCGCCGCGCGGTGACGCACAGCCCCGCCACGTCCACCAGCAGGTCCTCGCATTTCGCGCGCAGCGCCGCGGGCAGGCGCGCCGGACAGAGGGCGGCGATCCGCCCGGCCAAGGTCTCGGCGACGGCGACGGCGGGCAGCTTCTCGGTCATTGCGATGCGGCTCTCCTAGGATGTCGCGGCCCGCGCCTTCAGCTCGCGGCCGAGCGTGTAGGCCACCAGCAGCACGGAAGCCACCAGCAGTCCCAGCGCCACCGGATCGGTCAGAAAAGCCATGTGGTCGCCGCCGGAGATCACCAGGGTGCGGCGGTAGTTCGATTCGACCAAATAGCCCAGCACCAGCCCCAGCACCAGCGGCAGGAACGGCATGCCGATCCAGCGCATCGCGTAGCCCAGGACGCCGGCGGCGAGCGTCGTGCCGACATCGAAGAAGCTCTGCTCGATCGAATAGATGCCCGACACGACAAGCGCGAAGATGAACGCCAGCAGCAGCGGCTTCGGCCGGTTCACCAGCCAGATGCAAGGCGACAGCACGATCATGCCGATGACCAGCATGGCGATGTTGGCGACCAGCAACCCGCCATAGAGGCCTATCACCACCTCGGGGTTCTTCTCGAACAACATCGGTCCGGGCTGCAGCCCGTGGATCAGGAAGCCGCCGAGCAGGATCGCCGCCGAATTGGACCCCGGGATACCAAGGCTCAACAGCGGGATCAGCGCCGTGGCCGTCACCACGTTGTTGGCGGCCTCGGGCGCCGCCACGCCCTCCACCGAACCCTTGCCGAACTCCTCGGGGTGCTTCGACCAGCGCTTGGCCTCGTTGTAGGACACCAGCGAGGCGATCGAGCCGCCGCCGCCCGGTGTCAGCCCCTCGATCGTGCCGACGAGGCTGGCGATGCCGAGCGGCTTCATCATGCGCTTCCACACGGCCCAGCCCGGCAGCTTCATCCGGGCGTCGCCCGCGTTGGTCTTGGCCCAGGCCGGTTCGTTGATCTGCACCAGCAGTTCGCCGAAGGCGAACAGGCCGACCATCACCACGACCGGCCGCAGGCCGCCCAGCAGGTCCGGCTCGCCAAAGGTGAAGCGCGGCACGCCCGATACGGGATCGGTGCCGACCGTGCCGAGCATCAGGCCGATCACCGCCGCGATCAGTCCCTTGGTCAGCGATCCGCCGGACAGGCTGGCGACCACGCTGAGGCCCAGTATGCCGAGCGCGCAATAGGCCGGCGGGGTGAAGGCGAGCGCGACGCGCGCCAGGGATTCGGTGAACAGCACCAAGAGCACCAGCCCGAACAGCCCGCCGACCAGGCCCGAGACCAGCGAGATCCCCAGCGCCTCGCCGCCGCGGCCCTGGCGGTTCATCTCGTAGCCGTCCAGCACGGTGGCGATCGCCGCGTTGGTGCCGGGGGTGCGGATCAAGATCGCGGGGATCGACCCGCCGTATTCCGCGCCAACATAGACCGAGGCCAGCAGCACGATCGCCGCCGCCGGGTCGAGGCCGTAGGTAAAGGGCAGCAACAGCGCCATCGCCACCGAGGGCGAGAGCCCGGGCAGCGCGCCGCCGAAGATGCCCCAGGCCGTGCCGGCGAACGCGGCCGGGATCACCCAGCCCGACGTGATCGCCGACAGCGCGGCGCCGATCTGACCCATCCCCTTTCCCCCGTCAGCCCGCGGTCCGCGCGAGGAGATCGGACAGGACGCCCCCCGGCATGGCGACGCCCAGGACCTTGGCGAACACCAGCCACAGGACCACGCTGCCCAGCACGGCGATGACGCCCAGGCGCGGCGACGCCGGCATGCCGGCATAGGCGGCAACGACGAAGACCAGCAGCCCCGTCGCCAGCAGGTAGCCGAGGTAGGGCGCCGCGACGAGATAGACGACGCCGACGCCGATCAACCCGAGCGACCGCAGATGCTGCCCGAGCCCGTGGCCCTCGGCCGACCCGTGGTCGACGAGCGCGGTCCGCAGCGCCCCGCGCGCCGCCTGGATCGCGCCCAGGAGGCCGAGCAGGACCGCCAGCACCTTGGGCACGCCATCCGCGCCCACGGCGTCGGACAGCAGGCTGCGCGGGATGTTGTCGGCCGCGAAATAGTACGCCGCGGCCAGCCCCAGGACGATCAGCCCGGTGACGAGTTCGCGCCCCATGCGTCCGCCTATTTCGTCACGCCGAACTCGCGCAACGAGTCGGTGACTTCCTTGGCGAAACCGGCGGTGAACTTCTGCGCCTCGGCATGGCCCATGAAGGCCGGCACCAGACTCTCCTTCTCGTACTCCGCCTTGTAGGCGGCGCTGGCCAGGACCTTTCGGATCCCCTCCTCCCACGCCGCGGCGACATTGGCGGGCGTGTTCTTCGGCCCGGCCAGGCCGCGGAACTTCGTCACCGTCAGGTCGATGCCCTGCTCCTTGGCAGTGGATACGTCGGGCAGGGTATCCAGGCGCTTGTCGGTCAGCACCGCGATGATGCGGACCTTCTTGGCCTCGAGCTGGCCGCGAATCTCCTGCACCTCGCCGATGCCCATGTCGAGCGTGCCGTTGAGCACGTTCACCATCAGCGCCCCGCCGCCGTCGTGCGTGACGACCGCGGCCTGGATGGCGCTGCGGCGGTTGAGCTTCTCCAGCGCGATGCGTTCCAGCGAGGCCGGGTTGGCCGCGC
>JADZDN010000050.1 GCA_020851015.1 Alphaproteobacteria bacterium
CGCGCGTGGTGATCGGCAGGTAGAACGAGCCGATCTTCTTCTCCGGGCTGGTGTAGGGCGTGAACAGGCCGGTGAAGCGGCAGTTCATCGACCAGCGCGTCGTCGGCACCCGGTTCAGCACGTTGCCGTGCAGGCAGTTCGGCGTGAAGACCAGCACCGTGCCATAGGGCACGTCGAGCCACACCAGGTCCTTCTCGACCATCCGGTAGAGCCTGGCCATGCCGCCGTCGCCGACCTCGTTGAGCCGCGGCGTGATTTCCTTGGTCTTCTCGTGCGGCAGGATGAACATGGACTTGGTCGCGTGGCAGTCCACCAGCGGCAGCCACATCACCACCTGGTAGGGCGTCTCGCCGCCGAACACGTCGGCATGGATGTCGAGCAGCGAGCTGTCGTCGTCCGGCATCTGGATCGACAGGTTCACCCGGTTCTGCATCGCCAGTTCGTTGCCCACAAGGGCCTCGATCAGGCTGCGGCCGAGCGCGAAATAGGTCGGGCGGAACCACGGCTTGGCGTTCATGGCGCGATAGACCGCCAGCCGCAGCTCGTTGAGCTTCGCCACGCCGACGACGCGCTGGATATGGTCGAGGAAGTCCTGCGGATCCTGGGGCCGGTCGATCTTCAGGTGGCCGCACACCAGGGCCACGATCTCGCGCCGCATCGCGTCCAGCGCATCGCGGTCGTCGACCGGGCGGATGACGTAGCCCTTCGCCAGGAACTCGGCCGCCAGCGCCTGGTCCTGTTCCGCGACGAAGGATTGGTGGAGCGGCATGCTCGCGCTCAAGCGCCCGGCTTGATCATCAACATGGTGCCGTTGCTGATCGGCACCAGCAGGCGCAGCCAGTCCTTGCATTGGGCCGCCACGTCGAGGAACGCCTTCACGCCCGCTCCCTTCTCGCTCTGCGGCAGCGGGTTCAGCACGTCGCCGTGGAACAGGCTGTCGTCGATCACCGCCAGCCCGCCGGGCCTCAGCAGCGGCTCCAGCGCCTGGAAGTAGTGCGCGTAGCGCTCCTTGTTGCCGTCGATGAAGATCATGTCGAACGGCTTGTTCTTCGGCAGCTTGTCGATCAGCGCGAAGGCGTCGCCTTCCATCAGCGTGATGCGGTCGGCAAGCCCGTTGCTCTTGAAGTTGTTGCGCGCGATCTGGGCGACATGGTCGAACTTCTCGATCGTCACCACCTCGCCGCCCTTGGGCAGCGCGCGGGCCATCGACATCGCGGATAGCCCGATGAAGGCGCCGATCTCCAGCACGCGCTTGGCGCCGGTCATCTTGACCAAGAGCTGCAGGAAGCGCAGGCCGACGGGGCTCGACGCCATCGCCTCGTACGGCACCTTGTCCGACAGCTCCAGCTTGAAGTCCTCGGTCGGCACCTTCAGGCCGCTGGTGCGCACGATCTCCTGGAACAGCAGCCGGTGATACGCCTCGCCCGCGCTCGCGTAGTGATCGTTGTTGATCGGCTGATCCGGCAGGATCTTGTCCCAGAGTTGGACGCGCTCGTGAGCTGACATGAAGGGCGGTTCTCGCTGCGGTTGGTTGACCGTGGTTTTACAATCCTGCGGCCGGGCAGGACAATCGCTAATACGCCCGGTGGCGGAACCCTAGGCTTTTCCGGCGCCTTCCTCGTCCGCGTAGCGGTCCAGCATTGCCGCGATCTCCATCGGCGCATAGCCGAAGCGGCTGACGGCGCGGGCCGAATCGAGCGTGAAGGCGCCTTTTCCGGCCGCGCGCACGACAATGGCCGACCGCGAGCGCATGCGCGCCTTCAGCCGCTCGACGGCGCCGCGGATCGTGGTCATTCCGGCCGCGCCCAGCACGAGCATGTCGTAGCCCTGCCAGCCGCGCCGCAACGCGCCGGCGACGAGCGCGCCGAGGTCGGCGCAATGCACCGCGTTGTTGAACGGCGCGTCGGGATTGAAGATCGAGACGTCCTCGCCCGCCTTCATCTTGCGCAGGGCCTCGGCCAGGAAGTTGCGCTTGGCGCCCGGCCCGATCACCGCCGGCAGGCGCAAGGCCAAACCGCTCAGGCCCGGCGCGGCCTCGCCGAGCAGCGCCTCGCCGATCAGCTTGGTCATCCCGTAGACATCGGGATCGGCGACCGGCGTCGATTCGTCGACCGAGCCCGACTTGATGTCGCCGAACGCCGACATGCTGGAACAGAACACGAACCGCCGCGCGCCGGCCTTGGTCGCTAGTTCGATCAGCCGTCGCGTCGCCTCGACGTTGTCGCGCGCCATGGCGGCGGCCGACACGCCCGCCCAGGCCGAGGTGGCGGCGGCATGAACCACCGCCTCTACCCCCGCGGGCAATCCGTCGGCCGTGACGAGGTCGAGGCGGACCGCGTTCGCCACGCCCGCCGGCGCCGCGCCGCGATAGGTTGCGACAACGTCGAAGCCCTGCCGCGCGAGGTCGATCGCAAGATGCCGCCCGAGGAATCCGCCCGCGCCGGTGATGAGAACCTTCATGTGGGGCGGCAGTCCTCATGGTTCGACCCTTCGACAGGCTCAGGGCTCACCATGCGGACAATTCTTCGACGTATATCGAATTCCTCATCCTGAGCCTGTCGAAGGATGAGCAAGCGCGGTCCGTTCAGCCGATCGCCGCGTGGATGCGGTCGGTCGCGATGCCGTGCGCCGCCAGCAGGTCGTCATGGCTGCCGTAGTTGTGGATGAAGGCGTCCTGCAGCGTGAAGGTGTGGAGCTGGCACGTCGCCTTGATGTCCCAGGCGATCTGCTTGGTTTGCGGCGCCAGCCCGCCCTGCGGCGCGTGCTCCTCGATCACCACCACCTTCTTGTGGCGCTTCAACGCATCGGCGATGCCCAGCCGGTCGAGCGGCTTGACCGTGTGCACGCTTACCAGCGAGACCGACTTGCCCTCGGCCTGCAGCCGGTCGGCCAGCTCGGCCGCCTTCTTCATGATGACGCCGTAGCTGAGGATGCAGACATCCGTGCCGCGCCGCAAATAGCGGATCTTGCCGAACTCGAACGGCTCGGCCGCTTCCTTGGTCAGCACCGGCTCGCCGGCCTTGCCGATGCGCAGGTAGGTCGGGCCCTGGCTGCGCTCGGCGCACCAGCTCGTCGCGTCGGTGCATTCCAGCGGGTCGCACGGCGCCAGGATCTGCATGTTGGGGATCGCGCCGGCGATCGCGATGTCCTCCTGCGTGTGGTGCGTGCCGCCGAGCGTGGAGTAGATCACGCCCGCGCCCATGCCCACCACCGTGACCGGCAGGTTCTGGTAGCAGAGGTCGTCGCGCACCATCTCGAACGGGCGGTAGAGCGAGAAGGTGGCGATCGTGTAGGCGAAGGGCCGGTTGCCCTTCAGCGCCAGGCCGGCGCAGATGCCGATCATGCTCTGCTCGGCCACGCCCACGTTGATGAAACGCTCGGGATACTGGCTCGAGAACTTCGCCATGCTGCCGGCGGGCGAGATGTCGGCGACGACGATGTAGAGCTTGGGATTCTTCGTCGCTGCCTGGTACAGGGCCTCGGAGAAGGTGTTCCTCATGACCGCACCATCGCTTCCAGCTCCTTCACCGCCTGCTCGTATTCCTGCTTGTTCGGCGA
>JADZDN010000051.1 GCA_020851015.1 Alphaproteobacteria bacterium
AGAACCGGTGGGATGGCGATTTATCGCCTATCCCATTGGGTTCTCCGGGCAATCTCCCGCGATTGTCCGACCTTTCGAAGCAGCCTCCTAGACGCACTCGCGAGGGTCGGGTTCATCCCCGGCCCTCTATTTTTTTGTCCCCGACCCAGCGTTAGCGGTGGAGCGCCATGACCCAATCGATGCCCCAAGCCAAGACCGCCGGTGCCGCCCAGGCAGCCCGGCCCAACGTCGACCTCGGCAGCGCGGTGGCCGAGGCCGCCGCCCTGTTCGCGGCAGCCAACCCGCAGAGCCAGGCCAAGCACCTGGAGGCGGCCGGCAGCATGCCCGGCGGCAACACGCGCACGGTGCTGTTCTTCGGCCCCTTCCCGCTCTACTTCACCCGCGGTGAGGGCACGCGGCTGCACGACCTCGACGGCCACACCTATGTCGACTTCCTGGGCGAGTACACGGCCGGCATCTACGGGCACTCGCACCCGGTGATCGCCGAGGCGGTGACCGCCGCCTTGGCCCAGGGCATCGCGATGGGCGGGCATACGCGGCATGAGGTGGCGCTGGCGGCCGCCATCCGCGCCCGCTTCCCTTCGGTCGACCTGATGCGCTTCTGCAACTCGGGCACCGAGGCGAACATGATGGCGCTGAGCGCCGCGCGCCTGCACACCGGCCGCGAGGCGGTGCTGGCCTTCGCCGGGTCCTATCACGGCAGCTTGTTCGGCTTCCCCTTCAAGCCGCCGGCGAGGTCGATCAACGTGCCCTTCCCCGCCGTGATCGCGCCGTACAACGACCTGGCCGCGACGCGCAAGCTGATCGATGACAATGCCGCCCGCCTGGCCGCCGTGATCGTCGAGCCGATGATGGGCGGCGGCGGCTGCATCGCCGCGACGCGCGACTTCCTGGCCGGGCTGCGGGCGGCCTGCGACAAGCACAAGATCGTGCTGATCTTCGACGAGGTGATGACTTCGCGCCTCTCGCCGGGCGGCTTGCAGAAGGTCCATGGCGTGACGCCGGACCTGACCTCCTTCGGAAAGTACATCGGCGGCGGATTGCCGACCGGCGCCTTCGGCGGCCGGGCCGAGATCATGGGCATGTTCGATCCGCGCCGGCCGGACGCGGTCGCCCATGCCGGCACCTTCAACAACAACGTGCTGACGATGGCCGCCGGGGTCGCCGGCCTCACCAAGGTCTATACCGCCGAGGAGGCTCTGCGGCTGAACAAGGCCGGCGACGTGCTGCGCGAGCGGCTGAGCGCGATGTGCAAGAAGCGCGGCGCCAAGGTGGTGGTCACCGGCATCGGCTCGATGATGACCGTGCATCCCGGCATCACCGGCCCGGTGCTCTCGCCGGCCGACGTCGCCGCCGTGCCGCAGGGGCTGCGCGATCTGTTCCACTACGACATGCTGGCGCGCGGCATCCACGTCGCAAGGCGCGGCATGATCAACCTGTCGGTGCCGATGGTGCAGGACGACTTCGACCGGCTGGCCGCCGCCTTCGACGAGTTCCTGTCGGTCCGCGCTGGCCTGCTGACCTAGCGCGCCCCTCGCCGATGGCGTCGGTCAGGTACATCGTGAACGATGTCGAGGCCGCGGTCGGCTTCTACACCGCGAGCCTGGGCTTCGCGCTCAAGCAGCGGTTCGGTCCGGCGATGGCGATCCTCGAGCGCGATGGGTTGACCTTGTGGGTCGCCGGTCCCGCCGCGTCGGCGTCCAAGCCCATGCCCGACGGCCGCAAGCCCGAGCCCGGCGGCTGGAACCGCTTCGTCCTTCAGGTGGAAGACCTGGCGGCGCTGGTCGCCCGCCTGCGAACGCAGGGCGTCCGGTTCCGCAACGACATCGTCAAGGGGCCGGGCGGACAGCAGATCCTGTGCGAGGACCCTGCCGGCAACGTGGTCGAGCTGTTTCAGCCGGCGTAGTTTCCAGCAACGCGCAGCCGGGATAGACTGTCACGGAGAGAGGTGCGCCATGAACCGCATCGCCGTCACCGCAAGCGGCATCGCCGCGATCGCCGTCGCGCTGGCAACCGCCGCCGGGACCCAGGCCGCCAGCCCCGTTCCCGCGCCGCCCGTCGCGGCGCAGGCCCCGACGCCGGTCGTGGAAGTATATGTAGGCGGCGGGTACTACGGCTACCCTTACCATCGCTATTACCGCCCTTACGGGTGGCAGCCTTGGTACTACTATGGTGGCCCGCCGATCGTGTACGAGGCGCCGCCGCCGGCGGTCGTCTACACGCAACCGCCGCAGCCCGTGTGGACCGGCGCTGGCGTCGTTTGGCTATTTCCTGGAGCTCCGCAATGACCAAGCCGATGCTTTTCGCCGCTGCCCTGCTCGCCGCCATGGCGGGCGACGCTGCCGCGGTTGAATCCTGGAATTCGCCCTGCCTGCAGGACCTGCGGCAGGTCAAGGAGGACTGGACGCGCATCTCCACCCCGCAGTTGCAGAGCGCGGTGGCGCGCGAGGTGACGCGGGCCGAGCAGAGCTATCGCCGCGGCCGCGAGCAGGAATGCCAGGACCGCGTCGCGAAGATCAAGGAAATGATGAAGTAGCGTGGGGGTTCAAATCCCTCCCCCGCTACCAACGCCATCTCTGCGCCTGCTTGCGAGGAGCACCCCCACCCCAACCCTCCCCCATCAAGGGGGAGGGGGTAAGGATTCCTGCGCTGTTCTTTGGCGTCCCCTTCCCCCTTGCGGGAGAGCGTTAGGGTGGGGGCTTCGTTCGTTGAAGAGCGAAACTATCCCGTAAAGCTGTTGGGCGGCGCCTTGTCGGTGCAGCCCGTCTCGCGCTCGTAGGCGCGTCCGATCCGGAACAGCAGCGCCTCCGAGAACGGGCGGCCGACGAGCTGGAAGCCCGAGGGCAGGCCGTTCCTGGTGAAGCCGCAGGGCACCGACAGCGAGGGCAGGCCCAGATAATTGATCGGCCGCGTGTTGCGCGCGACCCGGATCACCAGGTCCATCGCCTTTGGATTGTCGCCAACGTCGGTATCGCGGATCGTCGGCACGGCGAAGGACAGGACCGGCGTCAGCATCGCGTCGGCGCGGCCGAGCACCGGGCCGACGAACCATGCCAGCACGCGCTCGCGCCCGCGCAGGGCGTCCAGGTAGCGCACGGCCGGGTAAAGCATCGACTGCTGCGTGCGCATGCGCACCTGCGGGCTGTAGTCCTGGGGCCGCTCGCGCAGCCACTTCTCGTGGAAGCTCGCCGACTCGCAGCCGGTGATCAGCATCGCGGTATCGTTGACGTGATCGAGCGACGGCACATCCACCGGCACGATCCTGGCGCCCAGCTTGCGATAGACCTCGGCGGCGGCATCCAGCGAACGGGCGACCTCGTCCGACATGCCCTCGCGGAACCACCCCTTGGCGACGGCGATGGTCTTGCCCCGCACGCCCTTCTCGAGGTCGGCGCGGAAGCTCGGGGGCTTGCGCGGCGACGTGGTCGGGTCCTTGGGGTCGGGCCCGGCGATGACCTGCAGCATCAACGCGCAGTCCTCGACCGTGCGGGTCAGCGGGCCGACATGGTCCTGGCTGAACGACAGCGGCATCG
>JADZDN010000052.1 GCA_020851015.1 Alphaproteobacteria bacterium
ACTGGGCGGCCAGCACCAGGTAGATGATCACGATCGCGAACACGAAGGCATAGAGCAGCGCGTTGCCTTCCTGCACGAGCTGGCGCAATTCGCCCTGGTAGTCGATCTGGAATCCCTTGGGCAGCACCTCGGCCGCCTTCTGGTTCAGGAACTGCAGCGCCTGGCCCAGCGTGGTGCCGGGAATCGGCAGCGCCGAGAGCGTACCGGCATTGAGCTGGTTGAACTGGTAGAGCGAGTTGGCCGCGACGGTCGGCTCCAGGCTGACCACGCTCGACAGTGGCACCATGCCGCCCTGCGCCGTCTTGACATAGATGCGGTCGATCGCGCCGGCGTCGACGCGGAAATCCCGCGGCACCTGCGGGATCACCTTGTAGCTGCGGCCCTCGATGTCGAAGCGGTTGACGTAGTCCCCGCCCAAGAGGCCCGCCAGCGAGGTGCCGATCTCGGCCATGCCGATGCCCAGCGCCGCCGCCTTGCTGCGGTCGATGTTCACGACCACTTCGGGCTTGTTGAACTTCAGATCGCCGTCGACGACGATGAAATTGCCGCTGCGGCGCGCCTCGAGGATCAGCTTGTCGAGCGCCTCGGCGACCACGCGCGGCTCGGCCGTGGAGATCAGCACGTACTGCACCGGCAGACCGCCGCTGGCGCCCGGCAGGGTCGGCAGCGCGAAGGCGAAGGCCTGCACCCCGGAAAGCTGGAACAGCCCCTTCTGCACGTCCTGCTGCACCTCCTTCTGCGAGCGCTTGCGCTCGTCCCACGGCTTCATCAAGAGGCCGCTGATGGCGTTGTTCGGCTTGCCCATGCCGTTGATCAGGAAATAGTCCTCGCGCTCGGGAATCGCGCCGAAGATGCGGTTGAACTCGCGCGTGAAGGTGGTCAGGAAGTCGTAGTTCGCGGATTCCTGCGCGTTGGCGCTGATGAACACGATGCCCTGGTCTTCCTCGGGCGCCAATTCGGTGAACGACTTGACGTAGAGGAACGGGCAGCTCGCCAGCACCACCGCGGCGACCAGGATCGTCACCGGCCGGTATTTCAGCGTGTTCGCCAGGCGGCGCTCGTAGAAGCGCTGCACGTAGCCGAAGCCGCGGTCCAGCAGGCGCACGAAGCGGCCTTCCGACTGCTCCGCGCGCAGGAGCTTGGAGCACATCATCGGCGACAGGGTCAGCGCCACCACGCCCGACACGATCACCGCGCCGGCCAGGCAGAAGGCGAATTCCTTGAACAGCGCGCCGGTAAGGCCGGTCGTGAAGCCGATCGGGGCATAGACCGCGGCCAGCGTGATCGTCATCGCCACGACCGGCAGCGCGATCTCGCGCGCGCCCTGGATCGACGCGTCGAGCGGGGTGGCGCCTTCCTCGATATGGCGGTGGATGTTCTCGACCACCACGATGGCGTCGTCCACCACCAGGCCGATCGCCAGCACCATCGCCAGCAGGGTAAGCAGGTTGAGCGAATAGCCCAGCGCCAGCAGAAGGCCGCACACCCCGACCAGTGACAGCGGGATCGTCACCAGCGGAATGATCACCGAACGCGCCGAGCCCAGGAACAGGAAGATCACGATCACCACCACGAGCGCCGATTCGGCGATGGTCGTCATCACCTCCTTGATCGAAGCGCGGATGTAGCGCGTGGAATCGTAAGCGACCTTGGCCTTCAGCCCCGCCGGCAGGTTGGCCTGGATCTGCGGCAAGGTTCCCAGCACGCCGTCGATCACGGTCAGCGGATTGGCCTCGGGCGTGCCGAAGATGCCGATCGCGACGGCCTGTTCGCCGTCGAACACCACCCCGGTGTCGACGTTCTCGACGCCAAGCTCGATCTTGGCGATATCGCCGAGCCGGATCAGCGTCGCGCCATCGCTGCGCACCACCAGGCGCGAGAAGGATTCCGGGTCGCTGAGGCCGGTCTTGGCGTTCAGGTTGGTGATGTCGAACTGGCCCTTGGTCTGGCCCGGCGCGGACTGGAAGTTGTTGCGCTGGATCGCGGCGTTGACCTCGGCCGGCGTCACGCGCAGCGCCGCCATCCGCACCGGGTCCAGCCAGATGCGCATGGCGAAGCTCTGCTCGCCGAAGATCTGGGCCTGGGCGACGCCGTCGATCGTCGCCAGCTTGGGCTGCACGACGCGCGTCATGTAGTCGGTGATCTGCGCCGGCGTCATCGTCTCGCTGTAGAAGCTGATATAGAGCAGCGCGATCTGGCGGGCCGCCGACTTGGCGGTGACCGGGTCCTCGGCCTCGCGCGGCAGCACGTTGCGGGTCTGCGCCACCTTGGCCAGCACCTCGGTCATCGCCTTGTCGGGATCGGCGCCGATCCGCAAGTGCGCGACGATGGTGCTGAGGCCCGTGGTGCTGGTGGAGGTCAGGTAGTCGATGCCGGCCGCGCCGGCGATGGCCTGCTGCAGCGGCGTGGTCACGAACCCCTGCATCAGCTCGGCCGGCGCGCCCGGATAGGCCGTCGTGACGGTGATCTGGCTGTCCTCGATCTTCGGGTATTGGCGCACGGCGAGCTTGGTGATCGCCTGCAGCCCCACGATCAGGATCAGCAGGCTGACCACGCTCGCCAGCACCGGCCGGCGGATGAACAGCGCGGTGAGGCCGGCGTTCATCGCAGCGGTTCCGCCGCGCCCTGGCGCAGCGCGATCGAGTTGTCGACCAGGACCGGCACGTTGTTCTGCAGCTTCACCTGGCCGGCGGTGACCACCTCGTCGCCCTGGCGCACGCCCTTGGTGATCGCCACCAGTCCCGCCTTCTGGTCGCCGACGGTGATCGGACGCCGCTCGACGCGTTTGATCGCGGCGCCGGCAGCGTCGGTTCCGTCGACCACCACGTAGACGGAATCGCCGTATAGCGAGAAATCGATCGCGGTCTTCGGCACGACTACCAGCTGCTCCACGCGGTCAAGCGATATCGACGCGTTGGCGAACATGCCCGGCCGCAAGAGCTGGTCGGGATTTTCGACGGTAGCCTGCACCAGCACCATCCGGTTGGCCTGGTCGAGCTGCGGATCGATCGTCGTGATCTTGCCCGTGAAGTCGCGGTCGCGGAACGTGTCCACCCTGATCGTGACGGTCTGCCCAACCTTCACGTCGGCCAGGCGCTTTTCCGGCAAGGTCAGGTTGGCAAAGAGCGCGTCGAGCTGCTGCAACCCGACCAGCTTGGTGCCCGGCCCGACATACTGGCCAAGATTGACCAGGCGGACGCCCAAGACGCCGTTGAAGGGAGCGCGGATCACCTTCTGCTCCATCAGCGCGCGGACCCGGGCCATGTCGGCCTCCGAGGTGTCCAGCGTCGCCTTGGCCTGGTCCAGCGCCGCCTGCGAGGAGAACTGCTTCTCGGTCAGCTGGCGCGCGCGGTCGAAGGTGAGCTGGCTCATCCGACGAACCGCCTCCAGCCGCTTCAGGTCGGCGGTCTCGACCGACACGTCCAGGCGCACCAGCACGTCGCCCTTCTTCACGCGCTGGCCGGCCTCGAAGGCGATCTCGCTGACGATGCCGCTGACCTGTGGCGCCACGTCGACCGTCTGGATGGCCTGCATCGTCCCCACGGCGTCGATCTGGCGCGGCCACGATTCCGTCAGCGCACGGGCGCTGGACACGGTTACCGGCGGCGGGTCCTTGGGCACGAAAGCCTGGCGGATCATCTGGTCGCGGAACATGTTGAACCAGGCGATGCCGCCGAACACGGCGCCCAGCAGTATGATGGCAATGACGAAACGCTTGATCATCGGCTGCTTGTCCCGATCCTGGCCTCGCGCGCGGTTTCGGCGCAAAGCCACTCCCTTGATGTCAGTCCGTGTTGGTCTTGCGGGCGGCATAGGCCCGCAGGAATGTGGCGACAACCCGGTCGGCGGCCTGTTCGCGGTCGGCTTCCGTCAGGTCGCCCAGCGTCCCCAGCACGCAGGGCAAATGGAACCGGCCCTGCATCAACCCCAAAAACTCCTGCGCCGCGATCACGGTGTCGTCGATATCGAGTTCGCCGGAATCGCGACCGGCGGCGAGAATCGCCGACAGGCGCCCGATCACCACTTTGGGCCCCTGCTCAAAGAAGATGCGGCCCAGCTCCGGGTTCCGCGGCGCCTCGGCTACCACGATGCGGTACATGCACTGCGCCTCGGGCGCCATGATGACCTCCATGAACCGGCGGGCGAACTGGCGCAGCGCCTGCTCGGCGCCGAGCGCGGCGGCATCGGTGGCATCGACCGCCTGGTAGACCAGCGAGGACCGCCCGCGCACGATCGCCGCGAACAGCTCCTGCTTGTTCTTGGCATGGGCATAGACCGTCGCCTTGGACACCCCCGCCTCGCGCGCGATGGCGTCCATGGTCGTGATCTCGTAGCCCTGCGCCAGGAACAGGCGGCCGGCGGCCTCGAGAATCTGGCGACGCTTTTGCTCGGAGAAGCGGGTCAGGCCGGTGGCGCCCTGTTCGCCGTCGTTGAGCGGATGCAGCATTGAACTGAACCGTATAGTTTTGTGAAAATTACGCAAAGTTACAAGGACTTGTCAAGGCAGCATGTTTCGCCAGCACAGCTGGATCGACAACTGCAAGCGCGAAGCAATAAAATTTCGCCAGCCCCGGCTCGCATTAACTGAAATGGCGAGGAGCGGCAGGCAAGTGCTTATTTTCGTTCGTACCGGCGCCCACCCACGAGGTGTTCAACAGACGCTCCGGTAACGCTCCTTGACCACGGCCAGCACCTCGTCGGGGTCGCGCTTCCACCAGTTGTTGGCGGAGAAGATTTCCGCCTCCACAAACCCGTCATAGCCGGCCGCTTCGACCCATCCCCGGATCAGCGGGATGTCGATCACCCCGTCGCCCATCATGCCCCGGTCGAGCAGCATGTCGGCCGTCGGCACCAGCCAGTCGCAGACATGGAATCCCAGGATGCGCCCTGCCCGCCCCGCTCGCGCGACCTCCGCCTCGAGCGTCGGGTCCCACCAGCAGTGATACACGTCCACCGCTACGCCAATGCCCGGCCCCAGGCGGTCGCACAGGTCATTGGCATGGCGCAGCGTGTTCACGCAGGCGCGGTCGGCGGCGTACATCGGATGCAGGGGCTCCAGCCCCAGCGTCACGCCAGCCGGACGCGCGTAGTCCAGAAGCTGCGCCATCGCCTCTTCCACCATGGCATGGGCGCCGGCGACGCCCTTCGACCCTGCCGGCACGCCGCCCACCACCAGGATCAGGCAGTCCGCGCCGATCGCCGCCGCCTCGTCCACGGCACGGCGGTTGTCGTCCATCGCCTTCTGCCGGCCCACGGCGTCGGGCGCCGTGAACAGCCCGCCCCGGCAATAGCCATTGGCGCGCAATCCCGCCGCGCGGATCGCCTTGGCGGCGGCGTCCAGCCCCATCGCCTGCACCTGGTCGCGCCAGGGCGCGATGGCGCGGATGCCGTGACGCTGGCAGCCCTCGATGATCTGCTGGAGGTTCCAGCGCTGGCGTACCGTCGCGCAATTGAGCGACAGCAGCTCGGGGTGCTTTCCCAGATCGCGCATCGCTCAGACCGCGAGTTTCGGCACGTCGATCCAGCGGCGCTCCTGCCAGCTCTTCAGCGCCAGCTCGGCCAATTGCACGCCCTTGGCCCCCTCCATCAGGTCCCACTTGAACGGCGCGCCTTCGCAGACGTGACGGATGAACATCTCCCATTCGACCTTGAAGCCGTTGTTGAAGGGCTGCGTCTCCGGCACCTCCTGCCAGCCGCCGTAGAGGTCCAGCGACTGCTTGACGTCGGGGTTCCACACCGGGCGCGGCGTGGCCACCTTCGACTGGATGCGGCAGGACTGCAGCCCCGCCACCGCCGAGCCGTGCGTGCCGTCGACCTGGAGGGTGAGCAGATCGTCGCGCCTGGGGCGCGTGGCCCAGGAGCAGGTGATCTGCGCGATCATGTCGCCCTCCAGCTCGCAGGTCGCGTAGAACGCGTCGTCGGCATCGGCCTTGTAGGGCTTGCCAGCCTCGTCCCAGCGCTGCGGGATGAAGGTGCGGCCAAGGCAGCTCACCGCCTTCACGCCGCCGAACAGCCCGTCCAGCACGTAGCGCCAGTGGCACATCATGTCGAGGATCAGCCCGCCGCCATCCGCCTTGCGGTAGTTCCAGGACGGGCGCTGGGCGGGCTGCAGGTCGCCTTCGAACACCCAGTAGCCGAAGTCGAAGCGCACCGACAGCATGCGTCCGAAGAAACCGCCGTCGCGTAGCATCTTCAGCTTCAAGAGACCAGGCAGGAACAGCTTGTCCTGCACCACGCCGTGCTTGATGCCCGCTGCCTTGGCCTTCTTGGCAATGGCGATCGCCTTGTGCAGGTTGTCGGCGACGGGCTTCTCGCAATAGACATGCTTGCCGGCGTCGATCGCGCGGCCCAGCACTTCCGCGCGGAGCTGGGTCGAGGCGGCGTCGAAGAACAGCTCGTCGTTCCTGTCGGCCAGCGCCTTGTCCAGGTCCGTGGTCCAGCGCTTGAGGCCGTGCTGCTTCGCCAGCGCCTCGAGCTTGCCGGCGTCGCGGCCGACGAGGATCGGGTCGGGCATCACCCGGTCGCCGTTGGCCAGCCGCACCCCGCCCTGCTCGCGGATCGCCAGGATCGAGCGCACCAGGTGCTGGTTCGTGCCCATCCGTCCGGTAACGCCGTACATGATGACGCCAAGACGCCGTTCCGCCATCGCTTCTTCCCCTTGGTCTTCGCTCGATGTTCAGGCGCGCCAGCGCGCCAGGTTGGCCTGGACGAACGCGTCGTCCGTCAGCTCGGGATAGGTCGCATAGAGCCGGTCGATCTCGCCCGCCTGCCCGGGGCTCAGGACCTCCTTCGGATCGAGGCAGAGATTCGTTTCCATCAAACCCTGCCGGCGCAGAATTTCGTGGCAGCCCGGGATGCAGCCGGCGAAGTCGTGCGCCACGTCGAACACCACGCCGTTGCAGTCCGTGACGAAGGAGTCGAGCTTCAGCATGTCCGCCGGCAGCGGACCCGCGTCGACCGCCGCGTGCACCTGGTCCAGCAGGCCCACGGCCGACCTTGTCCATACGCTCCAGTGACCCAGCAGCCCGCCCTTGAAGCGCAGCGTCACCTCGCGGTTGCCCAGGCGCACGCCGATCGGCGCCAGCAGGTCGAGCACGATGTGGTCGTCGTTGCCGGTATAGAGGGTGATGCGGTCCTCGGCGCCCGCCGCCGCCACGCCGAAGGCGACGTCGAGTGTTTTGTAGCGGTTGAATGGCGCCACCTTGATCGCGATCACGTTGTCGATCGCGGCGAAGCGCGTCCAGAACTTGCGCGACAGCGGGATGCCGCCCACCACGGTCTGCAGGTAGAAGCCGATCAGCGGCATCTCCTTGGCCACCGCGGCGCAATGGGCGACCAGCTCGTCCTCGCTCGCTCCCTTCAGCGCGCCAAGCCCCAGCAGGATGGCGTGGTAGCCCAGCGACCGCGCGGTGCGCGCCTCCTCCACCGCCTGCGCTGTCTTGCCGATGGCGCCCGCGATCATGAACAGCTTGCGCCCGGTCCAGGCTTTGGCGGTCTCGGCCGCCAGCTCCAACACCGGCTGGTAGAGACCCAGGTCGCGGATCTGGAATTGCGTGGCGTGCACCCCCACGGCTAGGCCGCCCGAGCCGGCGTCGATGTAGTAGCGCGAGAGCGCGCGCTGGGACTCGCGGTCGAACCGGCGCTTGGCGTCGAGCGCCAGGGGATGCGCCGGGAAGGCCGCCCCGCGCCGCAGCGTGGCCAGGGCCTCCGCCGGTATGGCGCTCCAATGCAAGCCGCCGTTCGTCGCCATCGGTCCCTCAAGTAACCAAACGGTTACAAACCTGTCGCATCGCCGCCGGGCCTGTCAACCAACGGCTCAGGCCCGCAGGTAGCCGAGGATCACGTCGGTGACGTGACGCTCGCGCTCCGCCAGCGCCTCGGACGCCAGCAGGTCGCGGGCGAAGATGGTGGACAGGGTGTGCACGTTCGAGAAGTAGAAATAGCAGACGCCGGCGACCGAGATGTAGAGCTGGATCGGATCGACGCCCGCGCGGAACACGCCTTCCGCCCTGCCGCGCGCCAATAGCCGGCTGAGGGCCGATACGACCGGGCTGTTGATCGCCTCCACCCTTGCGGAGCGCCTGATATGCCGCGCGCGGTGAAGGTTCTCGCTGTTCAGCAGCGTGACGAAATGCGGGTTTTCGCTGAAGTAGTTGAAGGTGAACTTCACCAGCTTGCGCATCGCCGCCACGGGCGCCATCGCCGCCAGGTTCAGTTCGCTCTCGCGGCGGCGGATATGCTCGTAGGTCCGCTCCATCACCGCCAGGAACAAATCCTCCTTGCTGCCGAAGTAGTGGTAGATCATCCGCTTGTTGACCGCGGCCCGATGCGCGATCGCGTCCACCCGCGCGCCGCCCAGGCCGCTGGCGGCGAACTCGGCGGTCGCGGCCTCCAGGATGCGCTCGCGCGTCCTTTCGGGCTGGCGCAGGCGCGGTACGGCCGTCTTGCGCGGATTGGCGTGGCGCAGGCCAGCGGTCATCCCAGCTCCGGCCCGGCGATGGCGAACAGGCGGCTGCTATCGGCAAGGCCGCCCGCCTCGCCCAGCACCATGCGCCAGAACCCGCGCGGCGCGTTTGCCCCTGCGGCTTCGAGCCAGCCGCGCAGCGCGGCGTGCCGGTCGGGCACGTCGATCAGGAAGGGCGGCCCGGCGGCATCGGCCGCGCGACGCAGCAAGGCAAGCGCGACCCGTTCGTCATCGGCGACGATCGGCCCGATCTGGGTGGCGAAACGCCCTCCGCGTCCCAGCACGAAGCCGCGGATCCCGGCGCCCGATTCCGCGACATGGGCAACGGCCGGCATGCGCTGCAGCAGGTGCGCGAGGAGCGCTTGCCGCTGCATGGCGCTGCGCACCGCATCGAACGCGGCGATCGGCCCGGCATCGCCCGCCAAAGCCGGGCGAATGGTCACGCCGGGCGGCGGATCGACCGGCGCGCCAGGCCCGTCGAGGTGCCAGCGCGAGAGGCGATAGAGTTCGCGGAACCCCATGGTCGCATAGAGCGGCCGCCCCAGTTCCGTCGCGTCGAGCCCGGCCGAACCGCCGTCCGCCGTCGCCGCGTCCACGCAGCGCCGCAGCAGCCGCGTGCCAAAGCCGCGGCGACGCGAGTTCATGGCGGTCAGCACCATGCTGATCCAGCGCAGCCCCGGCCTGACCGGATAGGTCAATGCGCTCGCGACGTATCGACCCGATGCCTCGGCGATGCCGAATCCGGCTCCAGTCTCCAGCATCACCCGCCAATCGGCCGCGACCTGGTTCCAGCCGGCTTCGGCCGACAGCGGGACCAGCGCCGCGGCATCGGCGGCGCGAAGCGCGCGCTCGACAAGCGCCGTCGCGTCAGTACCGCCCATCGCGCACCTCGTAGTGCGTCGGCTTGCCCAGGCTGGGCAGGTCGCGCGAAACCCAGTGCGCGGTCCATTCGATCATCCGCGCCAGGGTGACCGACGGCTGGCCGAACTCCGCCCGCATGCGCCTGGTGTTGGTGATCCAGCCCGCCTTCGCTTCCGTGCCCGCCAGCACCGGCTTCTTGCCCAGCAGCCGTCCGAACTCGCCCGCGAGCCAGCGGATCGCGATGGTCTCCGGTCCGCTGACGTTGATCGGCGAGGTTGGCATCGTGACGCGCGCCAGGCAGCGCAGCGCGATGGAATTGGCGTCGCCCTGCCAGATCACGTTGACATGGCCCATCGACAGGTCGATCTCCCGCCCATCGCGCACCTTGCACGCCACGTCGTGCAGCACGCCATAGCGCATGTCGATCGCGTAGTTCAGGCGGAACAGGCGGCCAGGCGTGCCATGCTTGGCCGAGTGGTACTGGAACATGCGCTCGCGCCCGACGCAGGAATTGGCGTAGTCGCCCGCGGGCGGCACGGGCGGGACGTCCTCGGTCGCGCCGCCGCCCGCCACGTCGACGAAGGGATAGACGCAGCCCGTCGAGAACGCGACGATGCGTGACCGAGCAAAAACCTCCGCCACCATCGCCGGCACCAGCACGTTCATCGCCCAGGCCAGCGGCTCGTTGCCGCTGGCGCCGAACTTGAACCCGGCCATGAACATCACGTTGGGCGCAGGCGGCAGTTTCCCGATCGCATCGCGGTCGAGCAGGTCGCAGGCGATGGTCTCGACGCCCGCGGCCTGCAGCTTGTCGCGCAGCCCCTTCTCGCTGAACCGCGCCACGCCGACGACCCGCCGCTGAGGCGCGGCGCGCCGGGCCAGCCGCGCGAGGGTCGGGCCCATCTTGCCGCCGACACCCAGCACCAGGATGTCGCCCGGCACGGACGCGAGATCGCGCACCAGCGCCTCGCCCGGTAGGGTCATGAAATCCTCGAGCGCCTCGACCAAGTCGAACTGGCGCGGCAGGCCGACGGTCGCGGTCATGTGCCGGTCTTCCGCAAAGGGCCGATGCGCGCCTTGGGCGCCGCCGGCATGGCGCGCAGCTGGGCGAAATCGGTCTCGCCGGCCACCGCGAAGCCGGGGCACGCGAGCGACCCGAGCTGCAGCTTGCCCTGCTCGATCTTCAGGCGCACGGGCCCGCCGTCGCGGCGATAGAGGTCGGGGTGCGCGGCGAGGACCGACCGCTGCTCGCTCTCCGGCGCGAAGGTCATCCCGTCGATGAAGTGATGGCCGTTGCGCTCGACATGGGTGAGCCCGATCAGCGAGACCAGCGCCAGGTCCTGCTGCACCGACACGCCGGCCCAGGTGGTCAGGTCCTCGGCCGACATGAAGTAGCGCGTCGACCCGGCCTGGGCATTCAACTTGGCGACCCGCGCCGCGTTCAGCAGCGACTTGTAGAAGCCCTTGCAGTTCTTGCTCGACACGCCCGCATAGCCGAGCGACAGCGCGGCCGGGAACGACCCCAGCTCGCCGTCCGACTCGTCGATCTCCAGCGCTTTGCGCTTGGCGAGCACGTCCACGGGGCGGCTTAGCGCCACCGCGCGCTTGATCGGCTGTTCGATGAACAGGATCGAGGCTGCCAGGCGCTTCAGGTTGGGCGCCTCCTCCATGCGCCGCCACAGCTCGGCGATGCCCTCCACGTCCTCGTACTGCTCGTTGCCGTCGAGCGTGGCCTGGTACTGGCCGATCTCGCGGTCCAGCACCGCGGCGATGCGCCCCAGCCTATCCAGGTCGGCCTTCACGTCGCCGCCGACCTTGAGCTTGTAGTAGCGCCCGCGATGGAAGCGCGCGACCTCCTCCAGCGTCTCGGGCAAGCCGTCGTTCACGCGATGCTCGCGCGGCTGGTCGGCCGCCGCGATGGGATCGACCAGGCCGACCGTATGGCGCACGTCGATCGTCGCGCCCGGCGCGAGCCCGGCCAGGAACCCGCCAAGGTCGAAGCCCGCGAGATCGGACGTGAGGCCAGTGACGGCCATGCCGGGCAGGTTGGCGCGGATCATCGCCGCGAAGGACTTTTCCTGCGCCTTGCCGAGCGCGTCGATGATGGCGCGGTCGAGCAATGCCGGGCCGTAGCTCGCCACCAGCGGGTTGAGGCCGAGGGCGGCGCCGCGCGCGATCTGGTCCTGGTAGGTATCGGCGAACAGGCCGAAGGCCGTGCTCATCCCCCGCGCCGTATAGAGGCCGATGGCGATATCCAGCGCCTGGCGGAGCTGGTCGAGGTTCTGCTCGTCGCTGATCGCCAGGTTCTTGTCGAACCACTTGGCGGCCAGCGTCTCGGCGGCGACGCCCGTGGCCGTGCGACCGTCCTCCAGTCCGATGGTCGCGCGGATCACCGCCTGGGTCGCCTCGGTGACGGTGATGACCCCGAAGCGGAACGGCAGGCGCAGCTTCACGTCGCGCTCGAACCGTTCCACCCGGTCGAGCCTGAGCTTCGGCGCGGCGGCGCCCGTCATTCCGTCGCCTCCAGCAATCCCTGCACGTAGCCGATGGCGCGCGCGGCGCAGGTCGGGCCGTCGGGCAGGTATTCGAACGGCTCCATCGCCAGCCAGCCGACATAGCCGGTCGCGCGCAGCGCCTCGATGACGGGCAGGAAACGATCCTCGCCCTCCCCCGGGCCGCGGCGGTTGCGGTCGTTGAGCTGGACATGGCCGATCAGCCCCGAGGGCATCCAGCGGCGTATGGCATCGGCCACCGGCTCGGGCTCCATCCTGGCCGCGGCCGAGGTGTCGATCATCGTGCGCAGGCCCGGGCTGTCGATGCGCCGGACGATGGCGGCGGCCTCGGCCAGGGTGTTGACGAAATCCGTCTCGGCGGCGCCGAGCGGCTCGATGCAATAGGCGACCTTCGCCTTCGTCGCATCGGCCGCCACCGCCGCCCACGCCGCCTCGCCGCGCCGGGCGGCTTCCTTGGGATCAGGCTTGTCGCCGACCTTGCGCTGGGCCGGCGAGCCATGGACCAGGTAGGAGCCGCCCAGATCGGCGCACAGGTCGACCAGCCGGCGCATCACGTCGATCGTGCGGTCGCGGACCGCCTTGTCTTCCGACGTGATCGACAGGCCGGGCGGCGCCACCAGCAGCCAGTGCAGCCCGCAGATTTCGACCCCCGCGTCGCCGGCCGCACGGCGCAGCGCCGCCCGCTGCTGGCTGCCCATCCGGTAGGTATCCTCCCCCAGCGTGAAGGGAGCCAGCTCCAACCCGGCATAGCCCATGCCGGCGGCCATCGCGCACTGGCGCGAAAACTCGGCCTCGCGGATCACCTCGTTGCACAGCGCAAGTTTCATCGCGGTCGGCGTTCCTCGCTGCCCTGGCTGCTTTCCCTTGACGAGCGATCCCGTCGGGGGCCAGTCTAGCGCCACAAGTAACCAGTTCGTTACTTAGGCGGATAGCCTAATCTCAACGGGGAGGAGTCATGAAGAAGATTCTTCTGGGGACGCTGCTGGCCAGCGTCGGCGCGCTGATGGCGACGACCGCCATGGCCCAGAACTACGCCTGGAAGCCCGACCGGCCGGTCACCTTGATCGTGCCCTGGGCAGCGGGCGGCTCGACCGACCAGATGGCGCGCATCGTCGCCACGGAACTGGAGGCCGAGCTGAAGCAGAAATTCGTCGTGGTGAACCAGCCCGGCGCATCCGGCTCGATCGGCACCAAGAACGCGCTGGAAGCGGCCAAGGACGGCTATACCTGGGCGGCGGGTGCTGCGGTCGACGTCGGCACCTACCAGGTGCTCGGCCTGCTCGACACCGGCCTCAAGGACTGGAAGATGTACTTCGCGGTCGCCAACGTGAACGCGATCGCCGTCAATCCCTCGACCCCCTACAAGGATTTCGGCGCGCTGCTGGCCGACCTGAAGACCAAGGGCGACAGCGTGACGGTCGCGACCGCCGGCCTGTCCTCGGCCGGACACAACTACATGGAATCGCTCGTCGCGGCGGACAAGGCCGTGAAGTACAAGCACATCACCTACAACGGCGGCGCGCCCGCCGTGACGGCGACCGTAGGCGGCGAGACCCAGGTGGTGGCGCAGCTCCTCGTCGAGATGTCCGAGCATATCAAGGCCAAGCGCCTCATCCCGCTGGCGGTGCAGACCGAGAAGCCGGTCGTGCTCGATGGCTATGGCGAGATCCCGGCGGTGACGAAGTGGCTTCCGAACATGCCGGCGCCGCTGAACTACTTCGGCATCTGGGTGCACAAGGACGCCCCTGCCGCCGTGGTGCAAACCATGGACGCCGTATGGAAGGACAAGATCGCCAAGTCCGACGCGATCAAGAAGTATTCGGATTCGCGCGCGGCGCTCTTTGCCCCGCTCTACGGCCAGGCGGCCCAGGACGAGGCGATGAAGATGGTCCGCTATACGGCGTGGCTCTACCACGACGCCGGCAAGTCCAAGACGGCGCCGGACACCATCGGCATTCCGCGCCTCTAGTCGTCTGCGTCGGCGCGCGGCGGCCGGCTCGAGCCTTGGCCGCCGCCCTCCGCCCGCACCTGGCTCGACGCGACCGCCATGGCCGAGACGCAACCGAACCAGCCGCTCCCGCTCCTGCCGCACGAAGAGCCGCTGCCGCCGCGCGTCGACCTGTGGATCGCCGTCGTCTTCTTTGCGGTTGGCGCCGCGATCGTGGCGGTCGCGGCGCAGATGCCGACCTACAAGGAGCAGCAGGGCGAAATCTACAATTGGCCCGGCCTTGTCCCGACGGTGCATGGTGCCATCGTCGCGCTGCTCAGTGCCTGGCTCGCGATCCGGTCGATAGGTCGCGGTGCCTTGCTGCCCGGCGCCCAGGGCCTGCCGGCACGGCGCGAGGGATACAGCAACGGTCGCCTGGCGGTCGCCGCCGGCCTGTGCCTGGTGTTCACGACGCTGCTGATCGGCCGCCTGCCGTTCTGGCTTGCCGCCGCGCTGTTCGTCGCCAGCTTCATCACCCTGTTCGAATGGCGACGCGACGTGCCGCCCGCGGCCAATCTGCGGCGGCTCGTGATCGCCGCCGCGATTGGCGTGGGGACGGGCATCGGCGTCGTCCTGGTGTTCGAACGCCTGTTCCTCGTCCGCCTGCCCTAGGCCGCCGTCGATGATCGACAGCTTCGGCCACTTCCTGCATGCCTTTGGCAGCTTCCTGGGGCCCGCGTCGCTCTTCAACATCATGTGGGCGATGCTCCTCGGGATCATCATCGGCGCCCTGCCCGGCCTGACCGCGACGATGGGCGTGGCGCTGATGACCACGCTCACCTTCTCGATGGGCCATACCGATGCGATCATGGTGCTGATCTGCATCTATGTCGGTGCGATCTACGGCGGCAGCCGCAGCGCCATTCTGCTCAATATTCCGGGCACCCCGGCGTCCGCCTGCTCGACGCTCGACGGCTATCCGCTGGCGCGCCAGGGTCTCGCCGGCCGCGCCATGGGCATCTCCACCAGCGGGTCCTGGCTCGGCACGCTCTTCGGTGCGTTGTGTGTCGCGACGCTGACGCCGGTGCTCGCCAACGTTGCGCTGACCTTCCAGAGCTATGAGTTCTTCTGGATCGCGGTGTTCGGCATCGTGATCGCCGGCACGCTGTCGGGCGGCGACGCCCTCAAGGGCTACATCGCCGGGTTCATCGGCCTGTGGATCGGCACGATCGGCAACGAGCCCTACTACAACTATCCCCGCTTCGCCTTCGGCTTCACCGACCTGACCGGCGGCATCGGCTTGCTGCCCGCGCTCGTCGGCACGTTCGGGATGGCCGAGGTGCTGATGGCCATGCGCGGACCCGCCGCCAAGGCCATCAGCAACAAGCTCGACTCGGTGATCCCGCGCATCCGCGACGTGCTGCAGTACTGGCGCACCATCCTGCGCTCGGGCGCGATCGGCACCTTCATCGGCATCCTGCCGGGCCTTGGCGAGGACATCGCCGCCTGGTCGTCCTACGCCGCCGCGCGCCGCGGCAGCAAGGAGAAGGAGAAGTTCGGCAAGGGGTCGGTCGAAGGCCTGATGTCGGCCGAGACCGGCGAGAGCGCCTGCGTGCCGGGCGCGATCATTCCGGTGCTGACCCTGGCCGTGCCCGGCTCGGCGCCGGCGGCCGTGCTGATGGCGGCGCTGATGATCCACGACATCAATCCCGGCCCGATGCTGATGATCAACACGCCAGATTTCCTCTACCAGATCGTGGCCATGCTGGTGATCGCCGACATGGCCAAGCTGGTCTACGGCCTGTTCCTGGTGCGCCCGCTGCTGTGGATCCTGCTGGTGCCGCGCGAGCGCCTGATGCCCGTGGTATTCGTTCTATGCTGCGTCGGCGCCTTCGCCATCACCTCGCGCATCTTCGACATCTACGTGATGGTCTTCTTCGGCTTCCTTGGGTTCATCCTGCGCGAGCTGAAATTCCCCATGGCGCCGATGATCCTGGGGCTGGTGCTGGGCGAGTTGTTCGAGAACAACCTGACTCGCGGCCTGAAGCTGTCGGACGGATCGATCGCGCCCTTCTTCACGCGGCCGATTGCCGGCACGCTGGCGGCGATCACCATCGCCTCGATCGTCTGGTCGATCCCGGCGGCACAGGATTTCATCGGTGCGCGGCTTCGTCGCCTGATCGGCCGCGCGCCCGCCTAGCGCCGCGACCGCTCAGCGTTGCGGCGACCGCAGATCGGCGAGCGTGTGGCCGACCACGGCCGCCAGCACCAGCGCGCCCCCCGCGAGCGTCGCCGTGCCGGGGTCCTCGCCCAAGGCCAGCCATACCCACAAGCCCGCGAACACGGTTTCCAGCACGGTGATCAGGCTGACCTCCGCCGCCGGCGCCATGCGCGCGCCGGTGGTGAACAGCACCATGCCGATGCCGAGCTGTCCCACGCCGAACAGCCACATCAACCCGAAGTCCTTGGCCGAGACCAGCATCGGGTCTGCCAGCGGCAGGGCGATCAGGGCGCCGAAACACGAGGCCAGGCAGGCTGCCGGCGTCATCCGCACCGTGCGGTGGTAGCGGATCGTCACGGTCGCCGCGGCGAAGGCGAATGCCGTCGTCAGCGACAGGCCGAGGCCGAACAGCCCGCCGCCGATCGCCTGGTTCGACACCATGACGATGATGCCGGCGGCGGCAACCACAAGCGCCACCCAGGTGCGCGCCTTCACCCGCTCGCGCATCAGGATCCAGGCCAGCAAGGCGGCGATGAACGGGCCGGTGTTCTGGACGATCAGGATGCTGGCGACCGTGGCCACCTGGAGCGCCAGGATGAACGCGGTCGACGCGGTGGCGAAGCACAGCGCGGTGATGATGCCCGGCACCCCCGCCGCGCGGAACAGCGGCCACACCGCGCCGCGCTCGCGCACCGCCAGGAACAGCAGCAGGA
>JADZDN010000053.1 GCA_020851015.1 Alphaproteobacteria bacterium
GCAGCACTTCGTAGCCGTCGATGTCCGGCAGCATCAGGTCGAGCACGATGATGTCGTAGTCGTAGAGCTTGCCGATCTCCAGCCCGTCCTCGCCCATGTCGGCGAGATCGACGACGTAGCCTTCGGATTTCAGCATCATCTCGATGCTCTTGGCGGTGGAACTATCGTCTTCAACAAGCAGGATGCGCATGTGAGTGTCTCCCTGACCGTTAACGTTAATCTATCTTAACATGCGGCACGAATCAAGGATATTTTGACTTGACAGCGAAGAAATATTGGAACGGCCAAGAAATCCTCCAGAACTAGGAAAGTCTTGCCGGGTCCAATTGCCGCAGCTGCCCGCGCGTATTGCTGCGCGGGATTTGCGATCTATCCCCAAGCGCATCCGCCGCTGGCGGAATTCGCCGGGAATACAGGCATCTAGCCGGGCGGTTGATGTTCACCGATCGTTAAACACCCTAAGCGACACTGCGTTGCGCCTGCTCCGGCGCCTAGCGCCGTCGGCCAGAAGGCCGCCGGCGACAGGAAGAGGTTTGTCTTGGCTCAGCATGCTTTGGCCAATCTGATCGCGGACGTCGAGCGGATCCCGGCCCATCGCTATTTCGGCAGAGTGACCGGCGTGCTCGGCATGCTGGTCGAGGTCGGCGGCGTGCAGCGCGTGCTGTCGATCGGCGAGCGCTGCGGCGTGCTGACGCGCGACCAGCGCGCGGTGCCGTGCGAGGTGGTCGGCTTCCGCGCCGACCGCGTGCTGCTGATGCCCTTCACGACGCTGGACGGCGTGGGCCTCGGCTGCAAGGTCGAGGTGCTGGGCCACGACCCGGTGATCTATCCCGACGTCTCGTGGCTCGGCCGCGTGGTCGATGCGATGGGCCAGCCGGTGGACGGCAGGGGCCCGCTGAAGATGGGCAGCGTCGCCTACCGCCTGCGCAGCCAGCCGCCGCCCGCGCACATGCGCCAGCGCGTCGGCGCCAAGATCGACCTGGGCGTGCGCGCGCTCAACACCTTCCTGACGATGTGCCGCGGCCAGCGCGTCGGCATCTTCGCGGGCTCCGGCGTCGGCAAGTCCGTGCTGCTGTCGATGCTCGCGCGCTACACCGCCTCGGACGTCAACGTGATCGGCCTGATCGGCGAGCGCGGCCGCGAGGTGCAGGAGTTCCTCGAGGACGACTTGGGCGAGGAGGGCCGCGCGCGCAGCGTGGTGGTCGTCGCCACGTCCGACGAGTCGCCGCTGATGCGCCGCCAGGCCGCCTACCTGGCGATGACGATCGCGGAGTATTTCCGCGATCTCGAGCGCAACGTGCTCTGCATGATGGACAGCATCACGCGCTTCGCCATGGCGCAGCGCGAGATCGGCCTCAGCGCGGGCGAGCCGCCCACCAGCAAGGGCTACACGCCCACCGAGTGCGCCGAGCTGCCGCGGCTGCTCGAGCGCGCCGGGCCGGGCACCGGCGCCGGCAGCATCACCGGCATGTTCACGGTCCGGGTCGAAGGCGACGACATGAACGAGCCGATCGCCGATGCCGTGCGCGGCATTCTCGACGGCCATGTCGTGCTCGACCGCGCGATCGCCGAGCGCGGCCGCTATCCCGCGATCAACGTGCTGCGCAGCATCTCGCGCGTCATGCCGAACTGCAACACGGCCGAGGAGAACGCGCTGGTGCGCAAGGCGCGCGCGCTGATGGCCGCCTATGACGACATGGCCGAGCTGATCCGCATCGGCGCCTATCGCCAGGGAAGCGATCCGGGCGTCGACGCGGCGATCGCCGTCCAGCCGAAGCTCGAGGCGTTCCTGAACCAGGACCGCGCGGAATGCGAATTGCTCCCGGGGGGCTACGCTAAACTGGCCGAAATCCTCGGAGGTGTCCCATGAAGGGCATCGCGGCCATGGTGCGCGTGCACAAATGGAAGCTGGAGGAACGCAGCCGCGTTCTCCAGGAACTCGAGCGCCTGCGGCAGAAGCTGCAGCAGGCCGGCGCGCAACTCGAAGCCGAGCTGGTCTCCGAACAGAACCAGGCGCGCGGCGGCGGGCTGGCCAATCTCACCTATGGCGGCTACGCACAAGCCGTGATCCAGCGGCGCGACCACATCGCCAAGTCGCTGGCCGAAGTCGCCGCCGAGACCGAGCAGGCGCGCAAGGAAGTGGCGGCCGCCTTCCAGGAACTGAAGAAGTACGAGCTGGCACTGGCCAATCGCGAGAAGCAGAAGAAGCAAAAGGAAGCCAAGGTCGAGCGTACCACGCTCGACGATCTCGGCATCGCCGCGCATCGCCGGAGCAAGACCGGCCAGGTCTGAGCCGCGGCCGCGCGGCGCTGCTACGCCATGACGCCGTGCGCGGCGGGATGGGCGATCTCGTCGAGCGGATCGATCGGGAAGCGTCCGCCCGCCTGGAAGGCGACCGAGCCGGCAAATCGCCCTTCGGCCGCGGCCGACTGCACGATCGCGTCGATGTCGCGCCGCGCGTCCTCGGGCAGGGCCTCGCGCGTGCGCAGCACCAGGTCCACGCGCTGGGCGCGCGCCAGCCCGTCGATCTGCAGCGGTCCCAGGCGCGTCAGCTCGGTCTCGACGACGAAGCGCGTGGTCGGCTCGAGCTGGCCTTTGCGGTTGCGCTGCTGGCGGAAGAACAAGCGCACCGGCGTGATCGGGCCCTCGGGATGCTGGACCGGCAGGAAGAAGGCGCGCCAGTCGCCGGTCGGCTGCGTGGCGAGGCGGTTGAGCACCCCCAGCTCCTCGCCAAGCCGTCCCAGCACGGCGCCACGGCCCGTGCGCTCCAGGGCGCGCGCCGCGCGTTCGCCCAGCAGCATGCCGACATCGCCGCCGCGCAGCGCGGCCACCAGGAACAGCAAGCCGGCCGCCAGGCGCGGGCCGGGCTGGGCGACGGCGCGACCCAGCGCTGCCTGCGCCGCGGCGGGGTCGCTGGCGGCCAGCCCGTCGATCGCGCGCCGCAGGTTCTCCCAGTCACGCGCCAGGGTGACGGCGTCGCCGGCCGCCGCCGGTTCGTCGCCGGCCAGCGGCGTCCCGCCCGGTCTTGCGGCTGCGCCCGCGATCGTCGCCAACCCGGGCCGGCCGAGCAGTTCGAGCTGGATGCGCTGTCCGACCGGCAGGTCGCCGGCCGGGATGGTCAGCAGGCCGAACCCCGCATTTACGACCAGCAGGCCGCCGGCGCTTCGCCCGACCACCGTCGCGGTCACGACCGGATGGCCTTCGGCATTGATGCTCATCTGGCCGATATTGGCCGCCGCTTCGCCGCCGCCGATCGCCAGAACGCGCGCGTCGAACGCCGCCCCGATCGGCGCGCGCACGTAGCCGGATGCCGCGCCGTTGACGACGACCGGGCCGGCGTCGCCCCGCTGCACCAGGGTCGCCGGCACGACCTGGCCGGGCGTGAGCGCGGTGGACGGCGCGCCGACCCGACCGACCAGCTCGAGCTGCACGCGCTGTCCCGGCTCAGCGTTGCCGGCGGCGCCGACCGTCATCAGGCCGAATCCGGCATTGACCACCAGCAGGCCCGCGCCGGTGCGGCCGGCCACGGTCGCGGTCACCACCGGGTTGCCCTCGGCGTTGACCGTGACGCTACCCGCCGCCACGCCGTCATCGGTGGCACCGGCGAGCAGCAGCAGGCGCGCCTCGATGGTCGTGCCGATCGGCGCGCGGGCATAGGTCTGCGCGATGGCGTTCCCGGTCGCCGGCGCCTGGTCGCCGCGCTGGACCAGCGTCGCGGTAACGAGCTGGCCGGTATCGGGCGCGTCCGCCGGCGGGCTTGGGCGGCCGAGCAGCTCCAGCGCCACGGGCTGGCCGGGCGGCAGGTTTCCGCCGGCGGGCAGGGTCAGCAGGCCGAACCCGGCATTGACGACGGTCAGCCCGCCGCCGGTGCGGCCGACGACGCTGGCCGTGACGACCGGATGGCCCTCGGCGTTGACGGCGATCGACCCGGTCCGGGGCGCATCGCCGCCCGTGGGGGCGGGGGACACGATGCGCGCGTCGAAGGTGGTCCCGATCGCCGCCCGCGCATAGCCGGCGGCGGGGCCGGGCGCAGCGGGACCGGCGCCAGCGGGTGCGGGTGCGTCGCCGCGCTGGATCAGCGTCGCGGTGACCACCGCGTTGGGCGCCGGCGCTCCCGGCGCGACGCCGGGACGCCCCACCAGTTCGATCTCCAGCCGCTGGCCGGCGAGCAGGTTGAGCGCGGCCGGCAGGGTGAGCTGTCCGAACCCGGCGTTCACCGCCACCAGGCCGGCGCCGGTGCGGCCGGTTACCGTCGCCGTCACCACCGGGTTGCCCTGGGCATTGACGCTGACCGTGCCCGCGCTCGATCCGTCGTCGTCGGCATTCGCGATCGACAGCACGTTGGTCTGGATGGTCGTCCCGATCGGCGCGCGCGCATAGCCCGCCGCGACGGCGTTGGCGCTGGCGAGCGCGGGATCGCCGCGCTGCGCCAGGGTGGCCACCACCGCCTGCGCGGGCGCGTTCGACGGCGCGGTCGTCGCCGGCCGGCCGATCAGCTCGAGCTCCAGGCGCTGGCCCGGCTGCAGATCGCCGCCGGCCGGCACGGTCAGCAGCCCGAAGCCGGCATTGATCGCGACCAGGCCGGCGCTGGTCCGCCCGACCACGGTCGCGGTCACGACCGGATGGCCATCGGCGTTGATCCCCATCGCGCCGCCCTGTGCCGGCGCGCCGGCGGCATTGGCGATCGACAGCACGCGGGCCTCGAAGGCCGCGCCGATCGGCGCGCGGGCATAGCCGGTGGCGCCGGTCGGCGCGCCTTCGCCGCGCTGGACCAGGGTCGCGGTGACGACCTGGCCCGGCGACAGGGTCGGCGCGGGGCGCTGCGGCGTCGCCGCCACGGCCGCGCTGGACCCGCCATCGGGCGCGGCGGCGCTGGCCTGCGCCGTGTTGCCCGCGGTCACCCCGGTGGCGGGCGTGCCGTCCGGCATCCGCTGCAAGACCAGGCGCGCCGTGGCGCCTTCCGCCTGGTCGGGCAGGTAGAGCGCAAGCTGGCTGCCGATCTGGGCCGCGATCGGCCCGCGCAGGACGACGATGCCTTCCGCCGTCCGCAGCAGCGCCGTGCCGTTCGAATCCTGCGCCACCAGGGTGCCGACGATCGGCGAGCCGACCGGGCGGTTGCGCAGCGTGTTGGGCAGGTTGACGACGATGGCCGTGAGGGCCTGAACCGCGTTGGCGGTGACGGTCGGCGCGCTCGGGTTGGGAACCGCGCCAAGCCCCACCGCGCCGGTGGCGCCGGTGGTCGCGGTCGGCGTCGGTACCGGCGGTAGCGCGGGCGGGACCGGGCCGACGGTGGTCATGACGCTATGACGCTTCGTCGATCAGCCGCTTGGCCACGGCTTCGACGTCCTGCGCCGCCTCGGTGTTGGGATAGCGGGTCAACAGCGGCGTCTGGTGCCGGATCGCCTCGCGCACTTTCGGGTCGCGGCGCACGATGCCCAGCAGCGGCGGCTCGATCTTGAGGAACCCTTTGCAGGCCTTGAGCAGCGTGCCATAGGTGCGCTCGCCGTCCCGCCGCGTGGCGGCCATGTTGACCACGACGCCCAGGTTGACACCCGGCGTTTCCTGCGCCGTCACCTTGATGAAGGCATAGGCGTCGGTCAGCGCGGTCGGCTCGTCGGTCGTGACCACCACGGTGGTGCCGGCGATCGAGGCCAGGTAGCGCACCGGACGCTCGACGCCCGCGCCCAGGTCGATGATCGTGCGGTCGTAGCGCCGCGCCAGCGCGGCCAGCTCCTCGCCCAGCGCGCTCAGCCGCTGCTGCGGCAGGTTGGCGAGCCCGCCGCTGCCCGACCGCCCGGCGATGATGTCGAAGCCGCCGTCGGCGAACGGCGCCGCCACCTGGCCCAAGGTCGCTTGCCCTGCAAGCACGGCGCCCAGATCGCGCGCCGGCGTCAGGCCGAGCTGGATGTCCACGTTGGCTAGCCCCAGGTCGCCGTCGAACAGCAGCGTGCGCTGCCCGGCGCGCGCCAGCGCGTGCGCCACGGTGATGGAGAACCACGTCTTGCCGACGCCGCCCTTGCCGGAGGCAACCGCGATCACGCGGCGCGACGGCGCGGGAGCGGGGGAGCTGTGGACGGTGAGTTCGACCGGTGTGCTCATGATGCGGCCGCTTGTTTCCTAGGGGTGCGCAGGGCTTGGTCGGCTTGGCCGCGCGCCAGCGAGGGCAGCAGCAGCCGCGCCAGCGCGATCGGGTTGATCGGGGTCAGCCCCTCGGCGATCAGCGGCGTGATGCTGACCTCGGCGAACGCCAGCCTTCCGGCATTCGCCGCCGACAGCAGCCCGCCGAGGCGCCGGGCAAGATCGACCCGGGTCGCGATCATACGCCCGGCGCCGATCGCGGCGAAAGACTCCGCGATCTCGCCGCTCTCCGATACGTCACCGCCGGCGGGCATCAGCAGCACCGGCTCGGCGTGCACCGATTCGGCCGCGGCGGACAGCATCGCGGTCTCGGCGCCGTCGAAGGGGTTGACGCCGGCGCTGTCGATCAGCACGGCGCGGTCGCCGGCCTCGCGCACGGCGCGCATCAGCTGCTTGGCGTCGGCGGCCTGGGCCAGCTCGACCTTCAGCACCTTGGCGAAGGCGGCAAGCTGGTCGACCGCGCCGGCGCGCTGCGTGTCCATGGTGATCAGCATCACCGGCTTGCGCGCCATCACCGCGCGGGCGGCGAGCTTGGCGACGGTCACCGTCTTGCCGACCGCCGGCGGGCCGACCAGCATGATCGGCCGGCCGCCGCGCCGCGCCGCCTCGGGCAGGGCCATCGGCGTGAAGGCGAAGACGGTGTCGAGCGCGGCGGCGAGCGAGATGATCGGGTCGGTCGTGCGCGTCTGGGCCTTGGCGGCCCCGGCCAGCAGCCGGTCGGCCAGCGCGCCGGGCGTGCCGTGGCGCAGCAGCGATTCGGTCAGGCGATCCATGGTGTCGGAGCCGGCGGCGGGCTTGGCCCCGAGCGCGGGCTCGGCCGGCTGCTCGATCGCCGCCGTCACGCGCACGCCCTTGCCCTTGTCGCCCGGCTGGCTCGAAACGATGATCGCCTCGGCGCCCAGCGCGTCGCGGACAAGCTGCATCGCCTCGCGCATCGAGGCAGCGGTGAAGGTCTTCAACCGCATGGGTTGACCCTATCGCAGTTCGACCGGCCGCCCAACGGCGCAATCCCGCGGCGGCGCACGGCGCGTCGCGCCGAATCGATCCGCCAGGCATATGGTCCGGCGATTCGCGCCATGGTCAGACCTGCGCCATCGTCTTGATCTTCGCCTTGGCATGGATCTCGTTCTGCGACATGACCACGGTCGCGGGCCGGAAGCGCTCGATGATCGAGCGCACGTAGGGCCGGATCGCCGGGCTGGTCAGCAGCACGGGAATCTCGCCCAGCATCGCCTGGCGTTCGAACACCTGGCGCACGGTGGTGATGAACTTCTGCAGCTTGCTCGGCGCCATCGACAGCTGGCGGTCGTCGCCCTGGCCGGTGATCGATTCGGCGAAGGCCTGCTCCCATTCCGGCGACAGGGTGACCAGCGGGATGTAGCCCTCGCGGCCGGCGTTCGATTCGCTGATCTGGCGCGCCAGGCGGGCGCGCACGTGCTCGGTGATCTGGCCGACGTTGCGCGTCGCGGCGCAGGCCTCGGAGATGCCCTCGAGGATGGTCGGCAGGTCGCGGATCGACACGCGCTCGCCCAGGAGGTTCTGCAGCACGCGCTGGATGCCGCCCACGGTGATCTGCGTCGGCACCACGTCGGCGACCAGCTTCTGGTGGTCCTTGTCCAACTCGTTCAGAAGCTTCTGCGTCTCGGTGTAGGACAGCATCTCCGACATGTTGTCCTTGACGATCTCGGTGAGGTGCGTGGTGATCACGGTCGCGGGGTCGACGACGGTGAAGCCGCGGAACATCGCCTCCTCGCGCAGCGCCTCGCCGATCCACATCGCCGGCAGGCCGAAGGTGGGCTCGGTCGTCGCCTCGCCGGCGAGGTCGATCGGCTGGCCGCGCGGGTCCATCACCAGCAGCATGCCCGGCCGCAACTCGCCGCGCCCGTTCTCGATCTCC
>JADZDN010000054.1 GCA_020851015.1 Alphaproteobacteria bacterium
CAGCGGTGCCACGGCGCGGGTGAAGGCCTGCTCCTCGTTGATCTGGTCGTCGATCAGCGGCTTGATCCCGGCCTGGTAGGACTCCTCGACCACCGGGGCCATCACGAAGAAGGTCAGGAACATCGCCAGGCTGATCAGCACCGCGTTGGGCGGGGCCTGCTGCACGCCCATCGCGCTGCGCAGGAACGACAGCACCACGACGATGCGCGTGAACGACGTCACCATGACCAGGATGCCGGGGGCGAGGCTGAGGATCGTGGTCAGCGCGATGAGTTGCAGGAGCCCGCCGGACAGCGAGCCCGACTGGCCGAGGTCCAGCGTGACGGTCTGCGCCACGGCCGGGCCGCCGAGCAACAGCATTGCCAGCCCAAACGCGGAAAGGATCGCGCCGCGGCGCATCACCGGACGCTTTCCGCCGGCGGCGCGCCCGCGCCACCCGCGACGCCGGACTCGACGACCAGGTCATGGGTCGCGCCCAGCAGCAGCAGGTGCTCGACGCCGTCGCGCCGCACCAGCACCAGGCGGCGGCGGGCGTCGATCGGGGCCACCTCGACCACGGCCACGCGGCGTCCGCGCTTGCCGTACTGGGCTGCCATGCCGCGCGGGCCGAAGCGGCGGATGACCCAGGCGAGCGCCGCGATCAGCCCCAGCACGAAGGCGAGCGCGGCGACGAACTTCAGATAGGCGACCAGGTCCATCGCGGTCAGCCGGCCGCCTGCTCGCGCCGCGCGGCTTCGCGCACGGCCGGCGGGATGCCGCCGTTGAGGCGGTAGAGGTAGGACAGGATCTCGGCGACGGCGGTAAAGGCCTCCAGGGGGATGAGCTGGTCGAGCTCGACGGCTTGGAGCAGGGCGGCGAGGTCGGCGTCCTCGCGCACCTTGATGTCGTTGGCGAAGGCCAGGCGGAGAATGTCCTCCGCCTCCTTGCCCTTGCCCTTGGCGACGACGCGCGGCGCCGTGTCGCGCGTCGCGTCGTAGCGCAACGCGACGGCCACCGGAGACTTCTCCGATCCGCGCCGGTCCGGCCTGTCCGAGCTTGCCACGGCTGTTCTGCCCCATCGCCGTCGCGTTCGCGCGCGGCCCTGGGACTTTTGGCCAACAAGGTAAATAATCGCTTAAATTCGAGCGATCCCGGCGCTCGCGCCGGCCGCGGCGTGCCTGACGCTACCTCAGGTCTGGCGCCGCGTCGCCTGGTTTGGCGTGGTGATAGGCTGGTCGGCGGGCGCGCCCACCAGCTCGCGCTCCGCCTTGATGCGCTCGTAGAGTTCGCGCCGCAGCACGCTGGCATGCGGCGGAAACGTGCATCCCAACTTGACCGACTTCCCGCGAACCTCGACGACCGTTATCTCAATCTCGCCATTGATGATGACGGACTCGCCTACCTTGCGCGTCAAGAACAGCATGCAGCCCCTCCCTGCACAGCGGCCAAGCCTTTTCCAGGCCAATTGAACCGCCGGCACCGACAGTACTGTAGATCAGCAATTTAGTAAAATGCGCTTTAACTCCGTCTTAATTTATTGGCTTAAGAATGCAGGTCCTAGCCCAGCAAAGGCGCCGGCGATGGGGTCGCGCCACCGGGCAGAGAACCGCGATGGACCTTAACAATCTCGCCGTGTTCGGCCTGATGCGCAAGCGCATGGCCTGGCTGACGGACCGCCAGGCCGTCCTGGCCCAGAATCTGGCCAATGCCGATACGCCGAACTACGCTTCCAAGGACCTGGCCGAGCCCGATTTCAAGCGGGTGCTGGAGGCCTACGGGATCGGCAATGGCAAGGCGGGCGGCGGTGCCGCGTCCAGCGGGCCGGTCCGCCTCGCGGCCACCAATGCGGGGCACGTCCAGCCGCCGACGCCCGAAGCGCGCGTTCAGCGCGTGGGCGCGAAAGGCGGCGCCGAGCGCTCGCCGGGCGGCAACGATGTCAGCGTCGAGGACCAGATTTCGAAGGTCACCGAGACGCAGATGGACTATCAGCTGACCACCAACCTCTATCGCAAGCATCTTGCGATGATCAAGTCGGTGCTGCGGCGCTGAGGGCAGGGAGCGGGCAGATGGATCTGAAGGATTCGGTGACGATCGCGACCTCGGGCCTGGCCGCGCAGGGCAAGCGCCTGCGCGTGACGGCGGAGAACCTGGCCAACGCCAACACCACCGCGCGTGCGCCCGGCGGCGATCCGTTCAAGCGCAAGACGATCACCTTCCGCAGCGAACTGGACCGCGCGACCGGCGTGCAAAAGGTCAAGGTCGACCGCATCAAGCCGGACACGAAGTCGGAGTTCGGGCGGAAATACGATCCCTCGCACCCCGCCGCGGACGCCCAGGGCTACGTCAAGACACCGAACGTCAACGCGCTTTCCGAGGCGATGGACATGCGCGAGGCCCAGACCAGCTACGAGGCCAACCTGCAGGTCGTGCGCGCGTCCCGCGGCATGATGAGCAGCACGGTCGATCTGCTGCGCGACTAGCACGCAAACCACAGCAAGGACGGAGTTCCGCCATGGCCGCACCGATCACCAGCGCGACCGCTGCCTATGCCTCGGCGCTGGCCAAGTCCGACGCGCCGGGCATGGATCCGCCGGCCGGCGACGGCAGCAGCTTCGCCGGCGCGCTGAAGAGCGCGATCGGCTCGGTCGTGCAAGACGTGCATGCCAGCGAAAAAGCCACGGTTGCCGGCATCGCCAGCAAGACCGGGCTTGCCGAGGTGGTCAACGCCGTCAACAACGCGGACGTCGCGTTGCAGGCCGCGCTGGCCGTGCGCGACCGCATGGTGCAGGCCTACCAGGAAGTCCTGCGCATGCCGATGTAGCCTGCCGGGCTTGGGCGGCCGAAAGGGCCGCTAGTGGGGCGCGCGTGAACGAAACCGAAGTGCTCGATATCGGCCGCGAAGCGATCTGGGTGATGATCAAGGCGGCCGGGCCGCTGATGATGCTCGCGCTGGTCGTGGGCCTGGCGATCTCGATCTTCCAGGCGCTGACCCAGATCCAGGAAGCGACGCTCACCTTCGTTCCCAAGATGGTCGTGCTGTTCGTGGGCATGCTGCTGCTTCTGCCGTTCATGCTGTCGGTGCTGCGCGGATTCACCCTCGAGCTGTTCGACCGCATCGTCGGCATGGGCTAGCGGGCCGGGCCGCCGCTTATGCTCGACAGGCTGATCCAGGCCGACCTTTTCGCTATCATGCTGATCTTCGCCCGCTTCGGCTCGGCCATGATGGTCCTGCCCGGGTTGGGCCAGCAGACCGTGCCGATGCGGGTGCGGCGGGTGCTCGCCGTCGCGGTGTCGCTGGCGGCCGCGCCGGCGGTGGCGCCGATGGTGCCGAAGATGCCGGAAAGCATGCTCTCGATGGTCATGATCGTGCTCGGCGAGGTGCTGATCGGGTTCTTCATCGGCACGCTCGCCAACATCCTGGCCTCCGCGCTGCAAATCGCCGGCATGATCATGGCGTTCCAGTCGAACCTCGCCTCGGCGACGATCTTCAACCCCATGCTGGCGCAGGAAGTCTCGGCGTTCGGCTCGATGCTCGCGACGCTGGCGATGGTCCTGATCTTCGTGACCAACCTCGACCACCAGGCGATCGCGGCGCTGGTGGACAGCTACCGGCTGTTCGCGCCGGGCGCCGTTCCGGACGCGCAGCTGATGACGCTGGCCCTGACGCGCATCGTATCGGAAAGCTTCCGCCTAGCCGTGCAACTCGCCGCGCCGTTCCTCGTACTGAGCTTCGTCTTCAACGTGGGCCTGGGCCTGCTCGCGCGGATGGTGCCGCAGATGCAGGTGTTCTTCGTCGGCATCCCGCTTCAGATCCTGGGCGCGCTGGCGGTACTGGCGATAACCCTGTCGGCCGGGCTGGGGTGGTTCTTGCAGCACTACGCCCAACTCTTCGAGCAGGTCATGGCGGGGCGATAGGCCATGGCGGATAGCGACCGCGAGCAGGACGATACGGCGAAGACCGAGGAGCCCACGTCAAAGCGCCTGCAGGAGGCGCGGGACAAGGGGCAGGTGCCGACGTCGCGCGAGGTCGGGAACGCGGTGATCCTGCTGGCGGGCACGGTCGCCCTCGCGGCGATGGGCGCCGACGCGGCCTCGCGGATTTTCTGGTCGCTGCGGGCCTTCGTCGAGCGGCCGCACAGCTTCATGCTCGATCCCGACGCGACGGCGACGCTGTTGTGGGCGGTGTCCAACGAGGTCGGGCTGGCGGTGCTGCCGGTCTTGGCGCTGCTGATGATCGTGGGCGTGGGCTCGAGCCTGATCCAGCACGGCTGGGTCGTCTCGGCCGAGGGCCTCAAGCCGCACTGGAACAAGCTGTCGCCGCTGGGCGGGCTGAAGCGCATGTTCTCCAAGCGCGGCCTCGTCGAGCTGGGCAAGAGCCTGTTCAAGGTCACCATCGTCGGCGCCGCCGCCCTGACGGCGGTCATGCCGTGGCTGACCGGCATCGAGCAATGGGTGGGGCTTGGGATCGCGGACATGCTGTCGACCACGATGGCGCTGACTTTGCGCATGCTCACGGGCGTGGTGGCGGCCATGTTCCTGATCGCCGCGCTCGACTACGGCTATCAGTGGTGGGATCACCACCGCCAGATGCGCATGACCAAGCAGGAGGTGCGCGACGAAGGCAAGCAGCAGGAGGGCGATCCGCACATCAAGGGCAAGATCCGCGCCCTGCGGGTGCAACGCGCGCGCCGGCGCATGATGCAGCAGGTGCCCGAGGCGGACGTGGTCGTGACCAACCCGACCCACTACGCGGTCGCCCTGAAATACGACGCCGAGCGGATGAATGCGCCGCGCCTGGTGGCCAAAGGCGTGGACCAAGTCGCGCTGCGCATCCGCGAGGTGGCCGAGGAGCACGGCGTGCCGCTGATGGAGAACCCGCCGCTGGCGCGGGCGCTCTATGCCGGCGTCGAGCTGGACCAGGAAATTCCCGAAGAGCACTACCGCGCCGTGGCGCAGATCATCGGCTACGTTATGAAGCTCAAGGGCCGCAAGCTGCCGGCCTGACGCGCCGAGCCCTGCCCGGTTACCCATTCGTTAACCATTATATGAAGAAAGTAATAGCCGGATCGGCAAGCGGCCTTCCGGCTCCTTGACCGGCCTGTCGCGGTACGGGGCTCGTGCCCGCGCGGCGACGCAGCGTACGGGCAGCCAGCATGACTCGCAGCACCTCCCACACCGCCCCCATCGCAAGCATCGGCCTCAACGCCCGCCGACGGGATGACGCCTCGCCGGCCGCCGATACCGGCCCCGGGGGATGGTTCGCCTTCAATGTCGCCACGGCCGCCGCCTACAGCGTGTTCGGCCTGGCGGTGAACTGGTTCTTCTCCGCCTACAGCCTGTTTCCCTCGCCGATCTGGCTGCCGGCCAGCGTGGCGGTGGTCGCGGCGCTGGCCGGCGGGCTCCGCGCGGCGCCGGGGCTGTTCGTCGGTTCGCTGATCGTCAACTACCTGATTTTCGATCCGCCGCTCCACGAAGCCCTCATCATCTCGGCGACCAATGCGCTGGGCCCGGTCGCCGGTGCTGCGTTGACGCGCCGCCTGCAGCCGCCGGCCGGGGTGTTCGCGCGATTCCGCGGCGTGGTTGTGTTCATCGCCTGCAACGTGCTGTTGCACCCCGCGCTGACGGCGAGCGGGGGTACTTTCGCGATCGGGCTTGACCACTGGATGTCGTCCGTGTCCTTCGATGGCGCCGCGCTCTATTCGATGTGGCTGAGCTGGTGGCTGTCGGACAGCGGCGGCGCGCTGTTCTTCGCGCCGGCACTGCTGCTGTGGCTGGGGGTGGAGCGTCCGCCGGCCACGGTCGGACTTGCCGACGCGCAGGTGACGGAGCGCGGCGATTTCGCGGTGTGGGCGGCGGTGGCTGCCATCTCGGCCGCCCTGTTCGCGCCTTTGCCGCACCAGGGGTCGATGCACTGGGCGCTGCCGTTCCTTCTGGTGCTGCCGGTCTCGTGGGTGGCGCTGCGGATGTCGTTGCGCGCCGCCTATTCGCTGATCTCGCTGGTGGCCCTGATCGCCTGCGTCGGCACGGTAGCGGGGTACGGGCCGTTCCGCGTGCCGGGGGCCGGCAATCCGCTGCAGCTCGTCGGGCTCTTGGTGGTGATCCTGGCGTTGAACGTGCTGACGATCGTGGCGCTGTTGACCGAGCGGCGCGCCGCCGAGGAAACCAGCAAGGTCAAATCGCAGTTTCTCGCCAACATGAGCCACGACCTGCGCACGCCGCTCAATGCCATCATCGGCTTCGCCGACATGATCCGCAGCGAAACCTACGGGCCGCTGCAGAACCGCCGCTATCGCGAATACGTGGATCATATCCACGAAGCCGGGCTGATGCTGCTGGGGCTGATGAACGACATCCTCGACCTGTCGAAGATCGAGGCCGGCCGGCGCGACATGCGGCCGGAAATGCTGGACTGGCGCCAGATCGTCGACTCGGCGCTGTTCATGGTGCGGCCGCGGGCGGACGCCAAGGGCATCGTGGTCGAGGCGACGGCGACGCCGTCGGTCGTCGTCTACGCCGACGACATGGCATTCCGGCAGATCTTGCTGAACCTGCTGTCCAACGCGGTCAAGTTCACGCCGCGCGATGGACGGGTGGCGATCGCGATGGACATGGGCGCCGACGGCTCGACGGTGCTCGAGGTCGCCGATACGGGCATCGGCATGGACGCGGCCGAGATCCGGCTGGCGCTGGAACCCTATGGCCAGGTGCGCGAGGTGACGATCGGCCGCGAGCCCGGCACCGGGCTTGGCCTGCCCATTTCGCTCCGGCTGACCGAGATGCATGGCGGCCGGCTGACGATCGCCAGCGCCCGGGGCAAGGGTACGACCGTGCGCGTGATATTTCCGCCCGCCGGACGATAGGGCGCCGGCACTACTCTTGCCCGCGAACGATCTTGTAGATGTCGAAGAAGGATCCGGCATGGACCTGCCGGAGGAGGGAGGGCACGGGATTCCCGTCGTCGCCGAAATGCATGTACAGGACATAATCGAAATTGTCCTGCCAGCGGATGAAATAGATGCGGCTGCCGTTCGGCATCCGGGTTCCGGTCAGCTTCTCCAGCGCCGGGTCCGCGGCCGCTCTTTGCAGAAGGTCCGGCGTCAATGGCGTTCCAAACGGCGTATCGATCGCCGCGTAGGCATCGGCTGCGTGGACGGGCTGCGCGGTGCGGTCCTTGAAGAGGCTGGGGAGAAACACCGAGCGGTCGATCACGGCGGTGGACGCCATGTGCCAGTAAGGCTTGTCGAACCGGCCTTCGCGGAGTTTCCTCACCACCAGCAGCCGTGCGCCCGGCGCGATGACCTGCGACGCGCGTCGGAACTCGCTGTACTGCGCGTCGTAGCCGCGCCAGATCTCGGCGATCGTCCAGACCCGCGCGCCGAACAGGGCGAGCCCGACGGCAATGACCGCGAGCGCCATGCGCTGGTCCGGCAGCTCGATCCGCGACGCGGCCGCGATCAGGCAGGCCAGCGCCAACGGCAGGCGGAAATCGACGCCCCAGACGCCCAGGAGCCAGCTCGGCATGACGATCGCAACGAGCAGGAGCACGACGATCGGAAAACGCAGCCGCTCGGCGATCTGCAGCCGGCCGGTGGAAAGGCCGCGGACGAGGAGAACCAGCGCGAAGGCGAACAGCGCAAGATCGATCCAGTCGCCGTAGCACCACACCGGCGACACCAGCGCCAGCAGCTTGTCGTTGAGGTCGCCGAAATTGATGAAGGTGTTGCGCTCGCCGAACGGTCCCGCCTTCAGCAGCAGCGCCGCCGGCACGAGCTGCCCGAGCGCGATCGCCCAGTGCCGCAGCATGGCGCGCCGCGGCATGGCGCGCCGCGCCGCAGCCTGGTCCAAGTGCATCCGCCACAGCTCATAGGCCCCGACCGACAGGCCGTAGACGCCAAAGGCGAAGAAGTGTGCGAAGAACAGCGCCACGGCGGCCATCGCGAACACCGGCAGGCGCCGCCAGGCCGGCCACGCCGGGGTGGCGATCCAGCCAGCGAATACCAGCAGGTACAAGCCCAGCCCGAAGAGATAATTGACGAAACCGAAGATCAGTACGTGGTTGTACAGCAGCAGGAACACCGCCATCGGCGCGGCGCCGAGCCGGCCGTAGATCGCGCGATGGAGCGCGACGCTGCCGGCGATCAGCAGCACCAGCGTCAGCGCGACGAACAGGCGCATCGCCTCGGCGACCGGCATCCAGCGCGCCAGGATCCAGACGACGATGTCCATCGCCAGGTTGGGCAGGATGTTCCAGTCGACGGCGTAGCGTTCGGCCAGCAGCGGCACGCGGTCGATTTCGGTCAGCACGTGAAGCCGGGCCAAATGGTTGGGGTAGTCGATCAAAGGCGGGATGGCGACCGCGAAGACCGGGTAGAGGGCCACGAGGGTCAGTGCGACATAGGCGAGCGCGATGGCGCCTTGCGACAGAGCGAAGTTCGCCGGCCGCGCCTGCCACCATCTGCTCGCCGATGCCTGCGCCATTCGCATTGGGACACTCCAAGGCCGCCCGGTGAAGGCGCGATCCCGCGCTTCCGGACGGCTCGGCCGCCGGTCGGGCCGCGCCTTGAAACCTTTAGCCGGGGCAGGTTAACGAACGGTTGCCGGCCGCCCATGCTCAAGGACCTTCGGATGCCCGTTCCGGCCGTATATAGTTGCCCGCCATGACCGCTTTCGCCCGACGTCTGCGCACCCTGGTCGAGGCCGGCGACCCCTGGCTGCTCCGCGTGGGGCTCGCCGTCATCCTGCTCGTCACCATGCTGGTCCTGCTGGCGACGATGGTGGTCGGCGTCGACCCGGCCGGCCCGGCCGCGGCCGGCATCGCGCTTGCGGCCCTGGCGGGGATCGCGCTCTTGACCCTGGCCCGGACCGAGAAGGCGGCCCAGACTGCCAAGCGCTACGCCGAGGTCATGTCGCACGCCGCCGACGCGCTGCCCGGCGGGGCGGTGGTGATCGACGCCGAGGGGCGACTGGTGCACGCCAACGCCGTGTTCCAGATCATGGTCGGCCGCACCGACGAGTATCCGATCAACGCGCTGGCCGCGCGGCTGACCAGCGACGAGAACACGCGCATGCGCTTCGAGCGCCTGTCGGCCGCCGCCGCGCTGGGCCAGGTCGCGCAGGAGGAGGTCAGCGTGACCTCGCCCACCGGCAAGACCGTGTGGTGGGAGATCTCGGCCCATCCCGTGCCGGCGCTGTCGGGCTACAATCTTTGGACCGTCAACGACGTGACCTCGCGCCGCGAGATCGAATCGGTGGTGCGCGAGGAACAGGCCAAGCTGGTCGACTTCCTGGAAAACGCCCCGATCGGCTTCTACTCGGTCGATGCCGAGGGGCGGTTCGAGTTCGTCAACCAGACCCTCGCGGCCTGGCTGGAAGCGACGCCCGAGGAGCTGGTGATCGGCGGCGCGCGGCTGCACCAGTTCCTGGCAAGTCCCGCCAAGCCCGGTACGGCGCCCTATAACCCGTTCGCCGCCCAGGGCGTTCAGGCGGGCGCCAAGTCCAGCGAGGTGACGCTGCGCGGGCGGCGCGGGCGCGTGTTCCAGGCGGCGATCAGCCAGACCATCGTCGGCGGCGGCGTCGCCGGCCCGCTGCGCACGCGCTCGGTCGTGCGCGACCTTACGCCCGAACACACGATGGCCGAGGCGCTCAGGCGGTCCGAGCACCGCTACCAGCAACTATTCGAGAACGCGCCGGTGGTGATCGCCTCGCTCGACCACCACGGGCGCATCCTGGAATGCAACCCGGCGCTGCGCCAGTTGCTTGGGCCGGGCCAGGACCCGGTCGGCCGGCCGCTGACCGAGCTGATCGACCCGCGCGACCGCAAGGAGGCCGAGGCGCGCATCCGCGCCACGCTCGCGGGCCAGGCTCCCAGCGCTTCGCGCGAGGTGCGGCTGGCCGACGGCCGCAACCGCATCGCCTCGCTCTATCTGAGCCGCCAGGTCGACGCCGCCGGCGCCGCCGGGCTGATGGCGAGCTTCGTCGACACCACCGAGCAGAAGAGCCTGGAGCTGCAGTTCGCGCAGTCGCAGAAGATGCAGGCCGTGGGCCAGCTCGCCGGCGGCATCGCGCACGACTTCAACAACCTGCTGACGGCGATGATCGGGTTCTGCGACCTCTTGCTGCTGCGCCATCGGCCGGGCGACCAGTCCTTCGCCGACATCATGCAGATCAAGCAGAACGCCAACCGCGCCGCCAACCTGGTGCGCCAGCTCTTGGCTTTCTCGCGCCAGCAGACCATGCAGCCCAAGGTGCTGAACGTCACCGACGCGCTGGCCGAATTGTCGAACCTGCTGCGCCGGTTGATCGGCGAGGGCATCGAGCTGAAGATGGTCCATGGCCGCGAGCTTGGGCTGGTGCGGGTCGAC
>JADZDN010000055.1 GCA_020851015.1 Alphaproteobacteria bacterium
CTCGACATCGACGAAATTGAGCTCGTAGGGCGAGTAGGAACGGATCACCGGGATTGGCTTCATCGACAGGCCGGCAACGCCGCGGTCGACGATGAAGCAGGTGATGCCGCTGCGCGCGCCCTGTTCGCCGGTGCGGGCGAAGACCAGGCCCCAGTCGGCGCCGCCCGCGGCGGTGATCCACATCTTGGTGCCGTTGATGACGTAGCGGTCGCCCTTGCGCACCGCGCGCGTGCGGATCGACCGCGCCGGATCGGCGCCGCCGGTCGCCTCGGAAATGGCGACGAAGCATTTCGTGCCCTTGGCGATGCCGGGCTTGCCGTAGCGGTCGATCTGACGCGGGGTTCCCAGCCAGATGACGCTGGGCGGGTCGATGCCGAACGCGCCGCAGGCCGGCACATAGGCGCCCATGCGGCAGCGCGCCGCCTCCTCGGCCACGACCACCTGGCCGAGCAGGCTCAACCCGCCGCCGCCATGCTCGGCCGGCGAGGCCAGGCACCACAGCCCCAGCTTGCGCGCCCGCGCGCGCAGGCGCTCGAGCTCGTCGTCCGGCAGGGCGTAGCAGTCGTGCGGCTGGCGATCCTCGACCGGCCGCACTTCCTCGCGCATGAACCGGCGGACCGTATCCCGCAACATCACCAGTTCCTCGGGAAGCTCCCAGGACCCGGATGTTCGCGATGGCATAAGGGCGGACTTGCTCATTGCAGCGATTCTGGTTTCATTGGGAGCCACCATGCAGCTATTTGTATCGATATTTGACGCTTGGTGTCAATATTCGGTATGGTAGATGCACGGGGTCGAGCCTCGAACTGCCAAAGAGCGAGCCATGCCGTTTTTCTCCAAAATCATGTCCGTTGCCACCGATTCCGCCATGATCGCGATGACCAAGCGGGCGCGCGAGTTGCAGGCCCAGGGCAAGGACGTGATCGCGCTGAGCTCGGGCGAGCCCGATTTCATGACGCCGGACAACGTCCGCGCGGCGGCCCAGGCCGCCGTGGCGCGCGGCGAGTCCAAGTACCCCCCGGTCGCCGGCCTGCCGGAGCTGCGCGAGGCGGTCGCGCGCAAGTTCAAGCGCGAGAACGGGCTGGACTACAAGCCGTCGCAAACCATTGTGTCGAACGGCGCCAAGCAGGTTATCGCCAACGCCATGCTGGCGACCCTCAACCCGGAAGACGAGGTCGTCATCCCGGCGCCGTACTACGGCCTGTACGTCCAACTGACGCAGCTCTGCATGGCAACCCCGGTCTTTGTCGGCACCAGCACGGAGACCGGTTTCAAGCTGGCGCCCGCGGACCTGGAACGGGCGATCACGCCGCGCACCAAGTGGGTCTATTTCAATTCGCCCTGCAACCCGTCAGGCGCCGCCTATACCCATGACGAGGTGAAGGCGCTGACCGACGTGCTGCTGCGCCACGAGCATGTCTGGGTGCTGAGCGACGACATCTACGAGCACCTGGTCTATGGCGACTTCCGCTTCGCCACCCCGGCCCAGGTCGAGCCGCGGCTGCTGGACCGCACGCTGACCGTGAATGGCATCTCCAAGGCCTATGCCATGACCGGCTGGCGGATCGGCTACGGGGCCGGGCCGGAAAAGCTGATCAAGGCGATGGAAACGCTGCAAGGGCAATTCACCTCGGGCGCCAACTGCATCGCCCAAATCGCGACGATCGAGGCGCTGGACGGGCCGCAGGACTACATTCCCGTTCGGCGCCAGGCGTTCGAGCAGCGGCGCGATCTGGTCGTGTCGATGCTGAATCAGGCCAAGGGCGTCAAATGCCCCACGCCGCAGGGCGCGTTCTACGTCTTTCCGTCCTGCGCCGGGTTGATCGGCAAGAAGGCGCCGTCGGGGACCGTCATCCAGACCGACAAGGATTTCGTCAACGAACTGCTGGACGCCGAGGGCGTGGCGATCGTGCATGGCTCGGCCTTCGGGCTCGGGCCGAACTTCCGCATCTCCTATGCCGCGTCGACCGCGAGCCTGGAGGAAGCCTGCATGCGCATCCAGCGCTTCTGCGGCTCGCTGCAATGACCGCGGCGGCGGCGAAGGGGAACGCCATGCTGTCCAACCACGTCACCGTGCGGCGCGCCGGCGCGCAGATCGGCGCCTTCATCGAGAATGTCGACCTGTCGCGTCCGCTGGCGGACGAGGATTTCGCCACCATCCGCCAGGCGCTGACCGACCATTGCGTGATCTTCTTCCGCGACCAGGAACTGAGCGAAGAGCAGCACATCGCGGTGGCCCACCGGTTCGGGCGGATCAACATCAACCGCTTCTTCACGCCGGTGCCGGGTCATCCCCAGATCGCCGAGGTGCGCAAGGAACCGCACCAGAAGTCCAATATCGGCAGCATCTGGCACACCGACCACAGCTATGATGTCAGCCCCGCGCTGGGCTCCATCCTCTATGCCCGGATCGTGCCCGAGATCGGCGGCGACACGATCTTCGCCAACATGGGCGCCGTGTTCGACAGCCTGTCGCCCGGGCTGCAGCAGACCTTGCAAGGGCTGCGCGCCTTGCATTCCACCCGGCATGTGTTCGGCAAGGACCGGCCGAAGAAGCCGGGCGAGGACCGCGAGGGCCGCATCGGCAACGCCGAGCTGGCGATACAGGACACGATCCATCCGGTCGTGATCCGCCACCCCGACAGCGGGCGGAAGATCCTGTTCGTCAATCCCGAATTCACGGTGGGGATCGAGGGCTGGCTGCCCGGCGAGTCGAAGGCACTGCTGGACTATCTCTACGCCCAGGCGCAGCGGCCGGACTTCCAGTACCGGTTCCAGTGGAAAAAGGGCTCGCTCGCCTTCTGGGACAACCGGGCCAGCTGGCACTATGCGCTGAACGACTACCACGGCCATCGCCGGCTGATGCATCGCATCACGATCGAGGGTGTGCCGCTGGCCGCGGCCTGAGCCAGGCCGACGGCGCTCAGCCCGGCGCCGGCCCCGCCGAAGGCGGGCGCTTCACCAGCGACCACATGTCGGGCAGTTCGCCCACCGGCACCTCGATCAGCGCCGGCGCGCCGGCATCCAGAAACTTCCGCAGCGTCTCGAACATCTGGTCGGCGGATTCAACGCGCGCCGCCGCCATGCCGAACGCCCTCGCCAGGGCGACGAAATCGGGGTTCCTCAGCTCGACCGCGATGTGCCGCCCGCCGAAGCTCTTGGCCTGGATGCCGTGCACGTTGCCATAGAGGTTGTTGTTGAAGACGATGCCCACCACGGGGATGTGGTGCTGCACCGCGGTCGCCATCTCCTGCATGTTGAACAGGAAGCCGCCGTCGCCGGCGAAGGTCACGACCTTGCGCTCGGGGTTGGCGACCTGCGCGCCCAGCGCGGCGGGATAGGCCCAGCCCAAGGTCGCCTCGTAGCCCGGCATCAGGTAGGTCTTGGGCTGGTACATCGGCATGCCGTAGCGGGTGTAGATGCCGAACTGCGTGATGTCGCTGAACACCATGCCGTCGCGCGGCAGGGCCTGGCGCAGCGCGCGGGCATAGCCGGCGGTCGGTTCCATCGCGTCGAGCTTGCGGCGAAGCTCGTCCCTGATGGCCACATGCCCGTCGGGCCGCGCCTTGACCGTCTTGCCCTCGAGCGCCTGCACGATCGCACGCATCGCCTGGGATGCATCGGCGACGATGGCGAGCGTGGCGCGGGCCGGCTTGCGGATCTGCACCGGGTCGATGTCGATACGGACCACCGGCAGATCGGGCCGGCCCCAGGACAGGCCCGGCGTCGCGAACCGCGTTCCCGCCGCGATGACCAGGTCGGCCTTGCCCCACAGCTCCTGGCCGGCGAGCATGTGGTGCGCCAGGGGATGGTCCTCGGGCAGGGCGCCGCGCGCGTTCTGGTTCATCACCACGGGTGCGCCGACACGCTCGGCCAGGGCCTTGAGCGCATCTTCGGCCCCGGCGATCCCGCCGCCGACCATGACGATCGGATAGATCGCGTCGGCGATCATCGCGGCGGCGCGGCGCACCGCGTCGGGATCGGGCGCAGGCGCGGCGTCGGGCGAGGCCGCCGGCAGCATCTCCACCGGCGCCTTGGCGCCCATCATGTCCGGCGCCATCTCGAACACCGCGGGCTTGCGGCGGCGCGAGTGCATGTGGCGGAAGGCGTCGTTGAGCAGCGCCGGCACCTCGCTCGGGTGGTTGGCGCGGCGCACCCAGTCGACCACGCCCTCGGCCGCGCGCACCTGGTCCTTGATCTCGTGCGCGATGCCCAGCCCCAGTCCGATCTGGGCCGAGGGGATCTGGCCGGTGATGCCCAGCACCGGCAGGTTGGCCGAGGCTGCGTCGCACAGCGGGGTCAAGCTGTTCAGCAGCCCCGGCCCCGGCACGGCCACATAGGCGCCGGTGCGGTCGGTCGACTGCGCATAGCCCATGGCCATGTAGGCCGCGCCCGCCTCGTGCCTGGTATGGATCACGCGCAGGCGGTTGCGGCGGCGGTAGAACGCGTCGAACAGGTTGTCGAGCTGGATGCCCGGTATGCCGAAGACGGTGTCGACGCCGTTGGCGATCAGGCTTTCGGCGATCGCGTCGCCGCCGGTCATCACGGTCATGGGCGTCAGGCCGCCGGCGCGACCGGGCGGTCGGCCCAGGAATAGTAGTTCATCAGAATCTCCATCAGGCGCTCGCTGCGCGAATAGCGCGGGGCGTAAGGAAAGGGCGTGCGGCTGAAGAAGGTCTCGGCATCGGCCGCGCCCAGGATGCGCCGCGCCGCCTTGGTTCCGAGATAGGGTCCCATCGCGTTGCCCGAGAAGCAGAAGCCCAGCGCGTAATGCATGCCGTCATGCACGCCGACCCGCGGATAGAAATCCCAGGTCGCCGCGCAGCGGCCGGTCCAGGCGTAGCCGAGCTTCACGCCCTCCAGCTCGGGGAACAGCATCGTCATGTCCCGGTGCAGGCGCTGGCCGATGTCACGCAGCGAAACCGGGCGCTGCCCGACCTGGCCGCCGAACAGCAAGCGCTTGCGGTCCGGCGAGAGCTGCATGTAGTTCGACCGCCGGCGGTTGTCCGCGTACATGCGGTGGTTCGGCAGAATCGATCCCGTCATGTTTTCCGACATCGGCTCGGTCGCGACCATATAGGCGTTGATCGGCACCAGGCGATCGACCAGCCAGGGCGTCAGCGCCGAGGTATAGCCGTTGGTCGCGATCAGCACGTCGCGCGCCTTGACCACGCCGCGCGCGGTATGGACCTCGAATCCGTCGTTCTCGCGCCGCAGCGCCGTCACGCGCGTCTGGCCCGTCATCCTGGCGCCGGCCTTCTCGGCGCGCCGGCGCAGGGCGCGCGCGTGCTTGGCGGGCTGGATCGAGGCGTTGTCGCGCACCACGACGCCGCCGTGGTAGCGCTTCGAGCCCATCTCGACCTGCTCCGAATAGGAGATGAAGTCGATCTCCTCGCCCAGGATGCGGGCGCGCGCCTCGTATTCGTGCCGCATGCGCGCGTAGTGCTTGGGGGTGAGCGCGCCGAGGAAGCGGCCATTGCGGCGGAAATCGCAGTCGATCTTCTCGTCGTGGATGCGCTTGACCGTGATGTCGTAGATGCCGCGCAGTTCGCGGAAGAACCGCGTGGCCTCGTCGACGCCGACCTTCTCGCATAACTCGGTGAAGTAGTGCTTGGAGTGCCAGCCCAGCATGCCGGCGTTGCGCGAGCTGGCGCCCTCGGTCGGCTCGTCGGCGTCGAGCACCAGCGTGTCGCGCCCGCCCGTTGCCAGTTCGTGCGCGGCCGCGCAGCCGGTCAGCCCGCCGCCGACGATCACCACGTCGGCCTTCGCCGGCAGCGGCGCGGGTGCGGGCGGCGGCGGCGCGTTCGGCCCGCGCGCCGCGTCGATCCAGTACGGCATTTCCTTGAAATCGGGCGCGAATATCGATCCGTCGTTCATGGCGGGACAATCCACGGCATTGGGGCGGGCAGGCGTGACACCCAGCAGTGTTGCATTATTCAGCGCATCGTATCAAAAATCAATACAGCGATGACAGGGGACTGACATGGCGCGTAAGGACATTCGACGGATCGGGGTCAGCGAACGATACAGCAAGGCGACCGTCCACGATGGGACGGTCTATGTCGCGGTCCAGTACCCGGACCGGCCCGACCCTTCGCCCACCAATCAGACGCGTGAGGTGCTGGAGAAGATCGACGGGTTCCTGGCCCAGGCGGGGACCGACAAGTCGCGCCTATTGAAGGCGACCGTCTTCCTGGCCGACATCGCCGACTTCGCGGCGATCAATGCCGTGTGGGACGCCTGGGTAGTGCCGGGCAGCCCGCCGGCGCGCACGCCGGTCGTGGGGCCACTGCTGCGCCCCGAGGTTCGCGTGGCGATCGAGGTCATCGCGGCCGTCTAATTTTCGGCCGCGTTACAGCACGCCTTTGTCCTGCGCCGTCATCAGCGATTTCATCAGCGTTTCATCCTTGTACCGCGCCAAGCTGAGGCTGCCGGCATAGTCCGGCAGATCCCCGCCGCATATCCAGGCAGCGCAAAGCTCGCCGGTCGCACATGCGCTCATCGTGCCGAATCCGGACAGCGCGCTGGCCACGAACGCGCCCGGCGTCGCCATCCGGCCGATCAGCGGCCAGTTCTCGCGCGTCATCGTGTAGTAGCCGCCGTAGTGCGTGTGCTGGCGCGGCAGGCGCCCGATAGAGGCCTTGAGCGACGGGTTTAGGCGGCTGGCGCCGCGCAGCACGGTGTCGGGGAACTGCGGATCGAGCGGCGGCTCCTTCTGCACCGGGCCGGGTGTCCGGTTGTAGGCCCAGCCGAGCTTGATCCAGCGCCCGGCATCGCCGCCGTCCGGACGGCAATGGATGCCGCCGGGCATCGGCTTGGTCAGCCAGGCCGTCGACGGCGCCTCTTCCAGCACCGCGCGCTCCTCGTCGGTCCAGGCGATGGTCTGGCCGTCGAGATCGATGGCGAACGGCGTGCGCCGGGGGATTGCCGCCGCGCGATCCTCGAAAGCGATCTTCTGCTGCCACAGGGTCGTTACCGGCAGCGGCTCGCCCAGCATGGCGGCCACGTCCGCGAGATAAGGCCCCGCCGCGATGACCAGCAGCTCCGCGCGCATCGCGCGCGTGCCGGCGCCGTCCCGCAGCTCCAGCACGAAGCCCTTGTCGCGCGCCACGCCGTGCAGGCGCGCCGCGACGAGCCGGCCGCCGCCCTCGCGGATGCGCTCGAGCATGAACTGGCCCATCTGCTGGCCGCTGATGTCGCCGGCGCGCCTGATGTGCAGGATGGTCGAGACGGTCGGATCGAACCCCGGGAAGGCGGCGCGGATCGTCGCAGGATCGCGCAGCACGTCGACGCCACTGGGCGCGCGCTGCCAGTCCGCATCGACCGCCGGAACATAGGCCCCGCCCTTGCCCTTCTCGTGGATGCGGATCGACGCTGCGCCTTCCGCGCCATAGCCCTGATGCAATTGCTCGATCAGTGCGTCGATGTTCGCGCGGCGCGTGGCCAGCGCGTAGCCGCGGCGGGTCATGTGCAGTCGGTTGTCGCTCTCCCGCGCGATCTCCTCCATCAGGTCGATGCTGCGGTCGGTGAACCGCGTCATCACGCGGTGCGGCCACCAGTTGCGATAGTTCTCGCCCGAGGCCGCGGAGGTCATCGACATCGGCGCGTTCGGGTCGAGGATGGTCACGCGCCGGTTGTGGCGGGTGCTGAGGAAATAGGCGGTGGCGATGCCGACGATGCCGGCGCCCACCACCACGATGTCGCTGTCGCCGACCGTCATGGCTGTTCCGTCCTGTCGATGCGGTCTTGCCCGGCCTTCGGACCCGCGCCGTCCGGCTCAGTCATGGCCAACCCTCATGCGCTTTTCCAGGTGGGCGCCGTAGCGCGAGAGCGAGAAGACGAACACGAAGTAGATCAAGGCGATGAATGTATAGACCTCGACATAGGCCATGGTCCAATCGCCGGTTCCATAGGCCGCGTTGCCCGAGGCCAGAACCTCGAAGAAGCCGATGATGATGATGATCGAGGTTTCCTTGAAGGTGATCACGAACTGGTTGATCGTGGCCGGCAGGGAATTGCGGAACGCCTGCGGCAGCACGATGTGCCAGGTCC
>JADZDN010000056.1 GCA_020851015.1 Alphaproteobacteria bacterium
CTCTACGGGTTCGACGCATGAAGCTGGTGCTGTTCACGCGCTCGCTCAACGCCGGCGGCACCGAGCGGCAGATGGCCATGCTGGCGCTGGGCCTGGCCGGGCGCGGCCACGACGTGGCGGTCGTGCTGCTCTATGGAGGCGGCGCGCTGGAAGCGCTGCTGCGGGGCAGCGCCGTGCGCGTGCTGGCGGTCGGCAAGGCGGGGCGCTGGGACGTGGCGGGGCCGCTCTGGCGCCTGCGGCGCATTTTCCGCGCGGAGCGGCCCGACGCGATCTATGCCTTCCTGCCGGTGCAGACCGTGCTGGCGGCGCTGCTCAGGCCGAAAGGCGCGCGCCTGGTGTTCGGCCTGCGCGCGGGCGGGATGCAGCTCGACCGCTACGACCGGCTGTCGGCCCTGTCCTACCGGCTCGAAGCGCTGCTCGCGCGGCGCGCCGACCTGGTCGTCGCCAACGCGCGGGCGGTGCGCGCCGACGCGCAGCGGCGCGGCATCGATGCCCGGCGCGTCGCGGTCGTGCCCAACGGCATCGATACCGGGATGTTCCGCCCCGACGCCGCCGCGCGCGCCGCCCTCCGCCGCGAATGGGCGATCGGCGACGCGGATTTCGTCGTGGGCACCGTCGCGCGGCTCGATCCGATGAAAGACCACGGGAATTTCCTCGAGGCCGCCGCGCTGTTCGCGCGCGAGCATGCCGATGCCCGGTTCGTGATCGTCGGCGACGGCGATGCCGCCTACCGCGACGGGCTGAAGGCGAAGGCCGCGGCGCTGGGCATCGGCGGGCGCGTGGTGTGGGCCGGCGAGCGGCGCGACCTGCCCGCGGTCTACAACGCCCTCGACCTCGCGACCCTCGCCTCCGCCTTCGGCGAGGGTTTTTCCAACGTGCTGGGCGAGGCGATGGCTTGCGGCACGCCGGTCGCGGCGACCGATGTCGGCGACGCGCGCGACATCCTGGGCGACGACGGCGCGGTGGCGCCGCCACGCGATCCGGCGGCGCTGGCGCGCGCCTGGGAGTCGATGCGCGGGCGGCCCCGCGACGGCAAGCCGCGCGCGCGCATCGTGGCGACGTTCGGCGTCGACCGCATGGTCGCGCGCAGCGAAGCCCTGCTGCGCGCGGTGATCGCGGGCAGGCCGGCCGGCGCCGTGGCGCGGGAATTCGCCGGATGCTGACGCGCGCGCATCTCGACGCGCTCCGGCGCTGGGAGATCGAGCGCGTGCTGGCGCTGGTGCCCGCGCCGCGCGGACGGGTGCTGGAGATCGGCGCGGCCGGCGGCTTCCAGGCCACGCTGCTGGCAGCGCATTTCGAGCGGGTCGACGCCGTCGACCTGCTGAAGGCGATCCCGGCGGGCGCGACGGCGTTTGCGGTTCGGGCCTATGACGGGCGCCGCCTGCCTTATCCCGACCACAGCTTCGACATGGTGTTCTCGTCGAACGTGTTGGAACACATTCCGCATGTCGAGGCGTTCCAGGCCGAGATCCGCCGCGTGCTGAAGCCGGGCGGACGGGCCGTGCACGTGCTGCCCTCGGCGAACTGGCGGCTATGGACGACGCTGACGCACTACCTTGACCTGCCGGCGCGTATCGTTCTGCATCTGGGGCGTCCGCGTTCCTCATCCTTCGAGACGCGCCCTGCGGGCGCTCCTCAGGATGACGCGAAGGAAATGCGTCACCCTGAGGAGCGAGCGAATGCGAGCGTCTCGAAGGGTGACGGCGCGGGATGCTCACGGATCTTCAACGCATTGTTCGAGTTCCGTCACGGCGAGCGCGGCACGACCTTTAGCGAGCTTTACCTGTTCTCGCGTCCGGCGTGGCGGAAGCTGTTCCGGCGCAACGGATTCGTCTGCGAGACGGTGGTGCCGCTCGGGCTTTTCTATACCGGCTATTCGCTGCTCGACCGGCAGCTCGGCATCGCGGTCAGGCGATGCCTGGCGCGCGTGCTGGGCAGCGCCACGGTGCTCTACGTGCTGCGCGCGGACGACTGATCACGGGATGTGGCGCGAGGCGTGGATCTGCCCGCGGTTGACGTGCAGCAGGATGCCGAAGGCGTCGTAGGGCACGAGCTTCAGCGGCGGATCGGCGCCCAACAGCTCCTCGGCGCGGTACAGGCGCATCGCCTGGCCCTCCTTGAGGGTAAGCCCGTCCACCTCGCCGGGCTCGATCGGAACCTCGTAGAAATAGCGCCGGCGGAACCCGGCCTCGGGATCGCCCAGGTCGAAGATCACCTGGGAGAAATAGGTGACGGCCCGGCCGGTCAGCCCCAGCTCCTCTTCCAGCTCGCGATGCATGGCGGCGAGCGGCGTCTCGTCGTCGTCTACCGCGCCGCCGAACAGGCCCCAATGCCCGGGAAACCAGATGCCCGCGATCTGGTCGCGCAACTGCATCAGGTAGCGCCCGTCCGGCGTGACCAGGAAGGCGGCCGAGCCCGAGCCGGTGATGCGGTGCGGCGCCAATGTCTCGCGCTCGCAATCCGCCAGAAATCCCCTGACGATGGCGCTCTCCTCGGGTTCCTCGGTTGCCGGGAATCGCTTCTTGACAAAGCGGGGCCGATTATCAATGTTCGCGCGCGCTTTCGAAAGCCCGATTTGCGCGTCGAATCTTTAGGCAAGCCCTTCGTTTTGAACGCTGATTTCCGGATTTAAGTGGTGATTCGCGCGCCGCGGGCGGCCATGGGCCGGCGGGCGGGCGGATCCATTTCCCGGGAAGCGCGGCCGGCGGGGGACGTGGTCGGAGGACGGGATCGGTGAAGACGGCCTTGGTCATCGGCGGCGGGTTCGCCGGCTGCGCCGCGGCGCATCAGCTCATGCTGATGGGCGGCTGGGACGTGACCGTGGTCGAGGCGCTGCCCTTCCTCGGCGCCGGCGTGAAGACCCGCTTCTACGGCGGCCATCCCTTCACCTTCGGCCCGCGGCATTTCCTGACGCCGATGCCGCATGTCTTCGAGTTCCTGAACAAGTACGTGCCGCTGCGGCGCTGCGCCGACCATCAGTTCCTGACCTATGTCGAGCGCGACCAGCAGTTCTACAACTACCCGATCCACAAGGACGACATCGACCGCATGCCCGACGGGCAGCAGGTCAAGGAAGAGCTGGGCGCGATCAACCTGGCGGAGATCGCCAAGCTGTCGCAGGCCGAGATCGGCAAGATGAAGCACGAGGAGCTGGTGCGGCTGAACGGCGCCAAGCACGCGAAGGACTTCGAGGAGTTCTGGCTCTACTGCATCGGCCGCACGCTCTACGACAAGTTCGTCAACGACTATTCGCGCAAGATGTGGCTGATCGAGACCAACAAGCAGATCGACGACTTCCTGTGGTCGCCCAAGGGGGTGAGCCTGAAGGAGGGCCCGCGCACGGCGTGGGACACGGCAATCTCGGCCTATCCGATCGCGATCAACGGCTACGACGACTATTTCCGCATCGCGACCGAGGGCACGACCGTGCTTTTGTCGACGATGATCGAGAAGTACGACATCCCGCGGAAGACGGTCGTCATCAAGGGTCAGAAGAAGACGTACGACATCATCGTCAACTCGATCTCGCCCGACATCCTGTTCGACAAGTGCCACGGCGAGCTTCCCTATGTCGGGCGCGAGCTCTATCCGATCGTGCTGCCGGTGGAATTCGTGATGCCGCCGGACGTGTACTTCTGCTACTACGCCGGC
>JADZDN010000057.1 GCA_020851015.1 Alphaproteobacteria bacterium
ACCTGGCCGCGTCGATGACCCTCGACATGGGCAACACCGACAAGCTCAGCTCCTTCCGCCAGGAGCTCGACCGCATGGGCATCAAGCTGCTGCCGCCCGACGTCAACCGGTCGAGCTGGGACTTCGCGGTCGAGAACGGGCCGGATGGCCCAAATGGCGAAAAAAGGGCCGCGATCCGCTACGCGCTCGCCGCGATCCGCAACGTCGGCGGCAAGGCGATGCGCGACCTGGTGGCCGAGCGCGCGGCAAACGGCCCGTTCCGCGGGCTGTTCGATCTCGCTCAGCGCCTCGACAGCAAGGTATTGAACAAGCGCATGCTGGAAAGCCTCGCGGCGGCAGGCGCCTTCGACCAGCTTGTCGCCAACCGGGCCCAGGTGATGGCGGCGGCGGACCTGGTGCTGCGTCACGCCAGCGCCGCGGCCAGCGAGCGCGGCAGCGGCCAGGCGAGCCTGTTCGGCGGCAAGGACGCTGCCTTCGTCCAGCCGCCCTCGATGCCGGCCGCGACGGAGTGGGGGCCGCTCGACCGGCTGGCGAAGGAGTTCGAGGCCATCGGCTTCTACCTGTCCGCGCACCCGCTCGACGCCTACGGCAAGACGCTCGCGCGCCTGGGCGTGACCGCGTTCGCCGATCTGCGCGAGCAGATGCGCGTCAAACGCAGCACGCGGTTCACGCTGGCCGGCATCGTGGCGGGCAAGCAGGAACGCACGTCCGCGCGCGGCAACCGTTTCGCCTTCGTGCAGATGTCCGACCAGAGCGGGCTCTACGAGGCCACGATGTTCTCGGAAGTGCTGTCGTCCTCGCGCGAGATGCTGGTCGCCGGCAACGCGCTGCTGATCACCGCGGACGCCCAGCTCCAGGGCGACGATTTGCGCCTGACCGTGCAATCCGTGCGCGCGCTCGACCAGGCCGCGGCGACGGCGGCGGCCGGGCTGATGATCTTCCTGCGCGATCCCGCGCCGCTCAAGGGGCTCGACGGCATCCTCAAGCGCGACGCAAAGGGCCGCGGAACGATCAGCCTGCTGCTGGAGTTGCCCGACCGCGAGGTCGAGATGAAACTGCCGGGCGGCTTCCAGATCACGCCCCAGGTGCGCGCGGCGCTGAAGGCTCTGCCGGGGATCGTCGACGTGCGCGAAGTGTGAGCGCGCGGCAAGCGAACCGTCCCCCATGTCCCTGGAACAAATAAAGCGCCGGCTGCTGACCATCCTGGCCGCCGACGTGGCGGGGTTCAGCCGCCTCGTCGCCGACGACGAGGAGGGCACGTTGCGCCGTCTCAACACCTGCCTGGTCGATTTCGCCGCGCGGATCAACGCGCATGACGGCCGGCTGGTGAAGACCGCCGGCGACGGCCTCTTGGCCTCGTTCGAAAGCCCGGTCGAGGCGCTGCGCTGCGCGATCGAGATGCAGCGCGCGATGGCCATGCTCGACAACGCGGCACCGCGCGCCGGGCGCCTGCGCTTCCGCATCGGCATCAACCTCGGCGACGTGGTGGTGCAGGGCGGCGATCTGCTGGGCGACGGCGTCAACGTCGCCGCGCGGCTGGAGGCGATCGCCGATCCCGGCGGCATCTGCCTGTCGGCCTCGGTCTTCGAGCATGTCGTCGGCAAGATCGACGCCAGGCTCGACGACCTGGGCGAGCAGGACCTGCGCCACATCCCGCGGCCGGTGCGCGCCTTCCGCGTAGCGGGCCTGGGCGAGCCCGCGCCGCCGGAGGCGCCGCTGGTGGCCGACATGGCCGAGCCGGCCGAACCCGTGCTGGAGCGCCGCGGCGTCCCGGCGGGCGACCTGGTCGCTGACGGCGAAGCCGCGGTCGGAGTCGAGCCGGGCCGGCGGCGTTTCTCGATCCTCGGCCTGTCCTTGACGCTCGCGGCGCTGGTGGGTGCAATCGCCATCTACTTCGTGCTGACCAAGACCTCGCCCCCGAAGGCCCCGCCGCCCGCGCCGCAAGCCGCTGCGCCGGCGCCGGCGCCGACGCCCTCAGCGCAACCAGCGCCAACGCCGACGCTGGCCCTGCCCAGCCTGTTTACCGATCCGCCGGGCAAGCGCTTTGCCGCCGACCAGGTGCCGTTCGTCAGCGACGCGATCCGCGAGCGGCTGCGGGCGGAATATGTGCCCGCGCCCGCCGCCAAGGCGCTGGCGATCTCGCGCGCCGGGGGAAGCGCCTGGTACGTGCAGGCGCAGCCGTCGGAAGACGAGGCGGGCCGCCGCGCGCTGGAATCCTGCCGGCGCAGCGCGCCGGAGCCCTGCGATCTCTACGCGCTCGGGGACCGCCTGGTCTGGGAGCGCGCGCCGCCGCCAATGCCCGCCCGGCCCTTCGTCCCGCCGCCGGCCGAGCGCTTCACCCTGCCGTTCGATTCAACCCGCGTCCCGCTGGCCGGGCCAGGCATGCGCGACCGGCTGCGCAGCGAATACGAGCCGGCCGCGGCGGCAAAGGCCGTGGCGATTGCGCGTACCGGCACGGTGGGCATCGCCACCCGCCGCGCCAGCGAGGACGAGGCGGTCCGCTCGGCGCTCGAGTTCTGCGGCGACATGGCGGGCAGCGCCTGTGCGATCTTGGCGATCGACGACAGCTTCGTGACGCCGATCCCCACAACCTCGACCGTGGTCGGCGTCTTCGACCCCGCGGCGTTGCCGCTTCCGCCGGCCGACCGCGATCGCCTGGCGCAGGCCTATGCCGCCCGCGGCGGCTGGAAGGCCCTGGCGTTGGGACGCAACGGGCGGGCCGGGATCGCGTCCCGGCGCGACAGCGAGGATAGCGCGGTCGCCGACGCCCTCAGCGAATGCCGCGCCGCCGGCGGCCAAGATTGCATCGTCCAGGCGATCGGAATTTTTACAGTCCTGGGCCGGTAAATAGGGCTCTGGTACGGGCGGGCCTTGCCAAACCGGCCGCCAGCGGCTATCACCGCCTCCACTTCGCACGCGGGTCTTGCGGCCACGGGAGTTCCGGCGGTCGCTCCGGTGCTGGATCAAGGGCTTAGCCCATGGTTCGGCGTTACCCGCGGAGGCACCAACCGGAGAATGGAGTCCCAAGGCATGACGATGCCAAGCTTTTCGCTGCGCCAGCTTCTGGAAGCCGGCGTTCATTTCGGCCACCACACCCGCCGCTGGAACCCGCGCATGGCGCCGTACATCTTCGGCGTTCGCAACGGCGTGCACATCATCGACCTCGAGCAGACGGCGCCGCTGCTGCACCGCGCGCTGCAGGCCGTGCGCGAGGTCGTCGCGGGCGGCGGGCGCGTGCTGTTCGTCGGCACCAAGCGCCAGGCGTCGGACAAAATTGCCGAGGCGGCCAAGCGCTGCGGCCAGTACTACGTCAACCACCGCTGGCTCGGCGGCATGCTGACCAACTGGAAGACGATCTCGCAGTCGATCAAGCGCCTGCGCGATCTCGACGAGCGCCTGGCCGGCCAGGTCGAAGGCCTGACCAAGAAGGAGCTGCTGAACCTGACGCGCGAGCGCGACAAGCTGGAGCGCGCGCTGGGCGGGATCAAGGAGATGGGCGGCCTGCCCGACATCCTGTTCGTGATCGACACGCTGAAGGAAGACATCGCCATCACCGAGGCGCGCAAGCTTGCCGTGCCGGTGGTCGCCGTGATCGACAGCAACTCCGATCCGACGGGCATCTCGTTCCCGATCCCGGGCAACGACGATGCGATGCGCGCGATCGAGCTCTATTGCGACCTGATCGCCGATGCGGTGCTCGACGGGCTGCAGGCCGAGATCATGCACACCGGCGGTGACGCCGGCGAGGCGGAACAGGGTCCGGCCGAAAGCGTTGTTGCGGAGGCTCCGGCGGACGGTCCGGCTTCGATGGCCGAGGCCGTTGCCAGCGGCGAGGCGGACGGGACCCGGCCGCAGGCCTGAGCGTCAGGCTTTTGGTGGGGGCCCGCCCAAGTTTAGTGAAAGGCCCGTCCGGCAAGGACGGCGTCCAACCCTGGGGTTTCGGACATGGCTGAGATCACCGCGGCGCTGGTCAAGGAACTGCGCGAGAAGACCGGCGCGGGCATGATGGACTGCAAGAAGGCGCTGACGGAGACCAAGGGCGCCTTCGAGGACGCGGTCGACTGGCTGCGCAAGAAGGGCCTGTCGGCCGCCGCGAAGAAGTCGGGCCGCGTCGCGGCGGAAGGGCTTGTCGGCGTCGTCGCCGAGGGCAAGTCCGGCGCGATGGTCGAGATCAACGCCGAGACCGACTTCGTGGGGCGCAACGAGGAGTTCCAGGGCTTCGTCGGCGCGATGGCGAAGCACGTGCTCGCGAAGGGCGATGACGTCGAGGCGCTGAAGACGGCCAAGGGCGGCGAGCTGACGAACCTGATCGCCAAGATCGGCGAGAACATGGCGATCCGCCGGGCGAAGCGCTTGAGCGTGGCCAACGGCCTGGTCGCGGGCTACATCCACAATCAGGTGGCCCCCGGCCTCGGCAAGATCGGCGTGCTGGTGGCGCTGGAATCCGCCGCGCCCGCCGACAAGCTGGCGGCGCTGGGCAAGCAGCTTGCGATGCACATCGCCGCCGCCAAGCCCGAGGCGCTGACGACCGCCGAGGTCGAGCCGGCGAAGCTCGAGCGCGAACGCAACGTCCTGGCCGACCAGGCGCGCGCCTCGGGCAAGCCCGAGGCGATCATCGCCAAGATGGTCGAAGGCCGGCTGCGCAAGTACTACGAGGAGGTCGTGCTGTTGGAGCAGACTTCCGTGCTCGACAACGAGACCAAGATCGCCAAGGTCGTCGAGGTCGCCGGCAAGGCGATGGGCGCGCCCGTCAAGATCGCCGGCTTCGCGCGGTTCGCGCTGGGCGAGGGTATCGAGAAGGCCGCGACCGACTTCGCCGCCGAGGTCGCCGCCGCGGTGAAGACGGCTTAAGGCCGGCGCGGACGCGCGGCGAGGAGCAGCGAGCGATGGCCGACCCGCTCTACCGCCGCGTGCTGCTGAAGATCTCCGGCGAGGCCCTGATGGGCGCCCAGGAATACGGACTCGACCCGGTCATGGTCGACCGCATCGCCGGCGAGGTGAAGAGCGTGCACACGCTCGGCGGCCAGGTGGCGCTGGTGATCGGCGGCGGCAACATCTTCCGCGGCCTGTCCGGCACCGCGACCGGGATGGAGCGCGCCACCGCCGACTACATGGGCATGCTGGCGACGGTGATCAATTCGCTCGCCATGCAGTCCGCCCTCGAACGGATGCAGGTCCCGACCCGCGTCCTGTCGGCCTTGCCGATCTCCGCGGTGTGCGAGCCCTATATCCGCCGGCGGGCGGTGCGGCACATGGAGAAGAACCGCGTCGTCATCTTCGCCGCCGGCACCGGCAACCCCTTCTTCACCACCGACACCGCCGCCGCATTGCGAGCCTCGGAGATGGGGTGCGACGTGCTGTTGAAGGCGACCAAGGTGGACGGCGTCTACAGCGCCGACCCGGTCAAGGTCCCCGACGCCAAGCGGTACGACCGGTTGAATTACATGGAAGTCTTATCGCGTGACCTTAAGGTGATGGATGCGGCGGCCATTTCCTTGGCGCGGGAAAACAAGATTCCGATTCTGGTATTCTCGATCTTCGAGGCGGGCGCGTTCGCCGAGATCGTGTCGGGGCGCGGTCGCTTCACGATGATCTGCGACGCGTGAAAGGGGAGGAGGCCGGCTACGGTGAACAAGCCTGAAATCGTGGAAATCAGCAAGCGGATGGACGGCGCGCTCGATGCGCTGCGCAAGGAGCTGGCCGGGTTGCGCACGGGTCGAGCCTCGACCAGCCTGCTGGACCCGGTGATGGTCGACGCCTATGGCCAGCAGATGCACCTGAACCAGGTCGGCACGGTTTCGGCGCCGGAGCCGCGCATGATCACCGTGACGGTCTGGGACAAGTCGATGGTCAAGGCGGTCGACCGCGCGATCCGCGAGGCCGGGCTGGGATTGAACCCCCAGACCGAGGGCACGCTGATCCGCATCCCGATGCCCGAGATGACCGAGGAGCGGCGCAAGGAATTGACCAAGGTCGCGCACAAGTACGCCGAGCAGGCGCGGGTCGCGGTCCGCAACGTCCGCCGCGACGGCATGGAACGCCTGAAGAAGGAAGACAAGTCCGGCACGATCTCGCAGGACGAGCATCGCCGCTTGTCGGACGAGGTGCAGTCCATGACGGACAAGCACATTGCCAAGATCGACGAGACGCTGGCCGCGAAGGAAAAGGAAATCCTGCAGGTCTGATGCGATGATGCCGAAGCCAACCCAAGTCACGACGACCGTGCCCACCCACGTCGCCATCATCATGGACGGCAACGGACGCTGGGCGCAGGCGCGCGGCCTGCCGCGCACGGCCGGCCATAAGCAGGGGGCCGAGGCCGTGCGCCGCACGCTGATCGGCGCCGGTGAACTGGGGGTGCGCTACCTGACGCTGTTCGGCTTCTCGGCCGAGAATTGGCGGCGCCCGGAAACCGAGGTGTCTGCCCTGATGGGGCTGTTGCGCGTCTACCTGCGCAGCGAGATCGCGGAGCTTCACGCCAAGGGCGCGCGGGTGCGGGTGATCGGCGATACCGCGCGGTTCGCGCCGGACATCGCGGCGCTGATCCGACAGGCCGAGGAGCTGACGCGCGACAACGCGCGCATCAACCTGACCATCGCGCTCAGCTATGGCGGCAGGCAGGAGATCACCGCCGCGGCGCGCACCCTGGCCGAGGCGGCGCGGGCCGGGCGCCTCGACCCGGGGGCGATCACCGAGGCGCTGTTCGAGACCTGTCTCACCACGGCCGGCATGCCCGACCCCGACCTGCTCATCCGCACCTCGGGCGAGAAGCGCATCAGCAATTTCCTGTTGTGGCAATGCGCCTACGCGGAGCTGTTCTTCTCCGACACGCTCTGGCCGGACTTCGACCGCCATCACCTGGAGGAGGCGATCGTTGAGTTCAATCGCCGCCAGCGCCGGTTCGGCGCCGTCGCCGGCGCACGTTGAGCGGATGACGGTCGCCTCGCCCGCGACGGGCGCAGCGCGCCGCACCGAGCTCGGGCTCAGGGTCGCGTCAAGCCTCGTGCTGGTCCCGGTCGCGCTTGCGGCGACCTATGGCGGCTATCCGTGGTTCGAGCTGATGCTGGCGGCGCTGGCGGTCGCGATGGCGTTCGAATGGGCCGAAATGACGGCCGGGGTGCGCGCCGCGCGACAGGCGACCGCGATTGCCACGGCCGCTCTCTTCGCGATCGCTCTTGCCGCCCATGGGTCCATGGCGGCGGTCGCGGGAGCGATAGGGCTGGCGTTCGCGGCGGCGCTTGGACTGGGCGCCGTGACCGGCGATTGGCGTACCGCCTGGAAGGCCGGCGGCCTTGCCTATATTGCGCTGCCGTGCGCCAGCATGGTCTGGCTGCGCGAGGTGCCGCCGTCGGGCTTGAATCTCGTCGTATGGCTGCTGGTGGCGGTCTGGGGAACGGATGTCGTCGCCTACGCGGTGGGCCGAACCGTGGGCGGCCCCAAGCTGGCGCCCCGCGTCAGCCCCGGCAAGACCTGGTCGGGCCTCGTCGGCGGGATGCTCGGTGCCGGTGCGCTTTCTGCGCTGCTCTGCGCCTGGCACGGGCTTGGCGCCGGCGCGACGGGGAAGGGCTTCGCGGCCGGGATGGCGATCGCGGTCGTGGCGCAGGGGGGCGACCTCTTCGAGTCGGCGCTGAAGCGCCGGTTCGGCCGCAAGGACTCGGGCCGGCTGATCCCCGGCCATGGCGGCGTCCTGGACCGGCTCGACGGCATGCTGGCCGCCGCGCCGGTGATGGCGGCGTTGGTGTGGCTGGCTGGAGGAGATCTTTCCGCATGGCGATGAACCGTGGCAACGGCGCCAGCGCGCCGCGCCGCATCACGATCCTGGGCTCTACCGGCTCGGTCGGCACCAGCACGATCGACCTGATCGAGCGCAATCCCGGCGCCTTCGAGATCGAGGCGCTGACGGCCAACAAGAACGTGAAGCTGCTGGCCGAGCAGGCGCGCCGGTTGAAGCCGCAGCTCGCCGTCGTGGCCGACCCGTCGCTCTACAACGCGCTCAAGCAGGCCCTGGCCGACACCAACATCGCCGTCGCCGCCGGGCCGGAGGCGCTGGTCGAGGCGGCCAAGCGGCCCGCGAGCTGGGTGATGTCGGCCATCGTCGGCGCCGCCGGGCTGAAGGCCACGCTGGCCGCCGTGGAGCGGGGCGCCTGCGTGGCGTTGGCGAACAAGGAGTCGCTGGTCTGCGCCGGCGATCTCATGACCGAGGCGGTCAAGCGCTTCGGCGCCACCTTGCTGCCGGTGGATTCCGAGCACAACGCCATCTTCCAGTGCTTCGAATCCGACCAGCGCCGCTCGATCGAGAAGCTGATCCTGACCGCCTCGGGCGGGCCGTTCCGGACCCGCAAGCGCGAGGAACTGCGCGAGGTCACCCCCGCGCAGGCCGTCGCCCACCCGAACTGGGACATGGGGGCGAAGATTTCGGTCGATTCCGCCACCATGATGAACAAGGGGCTGGAGGTCATCGAAGCCTGCCACCTTTTTGCCATGCCGGAGCCGCAGATTGATGTGGTGGTGCACCCCCAGTCGATCATCCACAGCCTGGTGGCCTACGAGGATGGCTCCGTGCTGGCGCAGCTCGGCTCGCCGGACATGCGGACGCCGATCGCCTATACGCTGGCTTGGCCGCGCCGGATGGCGGCGCCCTCGGCGCGACTCGATTTCGCGAAGATTGCGACGCTGACCTTCGAGCAGCCGGATCCCCTGCGGTTTCCGGCCCTGCGCCTGGCGCGCCAGGCGTTGAAGGACGGGGGCACCGCCCCCACCGTGCTGAACGCGGCAAACGAGGTGGCGGTGTACTTTTTCCTGGAAGGGCGAATTGGCTTCTTGGAAATTACCGATTTGGTTGAGGAAACGCTGGCAGCGATGCCGGCCGTTCCGATGACCAGTCTGGAGCAGTTGAGCGCGGTGGACGCGGAGGCCCGGTCCGTCGCGACCCGCCGCGCGAAAGTGGTCGGCCGGCGCGCCTAGGGGGCGGGGCGCCGGCATGTACAGGCCGAATCATTAACGAATCGCAACGGAATCAGGACGATGTTCGACAAACTGATAGCGAAGCTTCAGGCGGCCCCCGACTACATTTTGCCGTTCCTGGTCATCCTGACGATCCTCGTCTTCGTGCATGAGATGGGGCACTACCTCATCGCGCGCTACAACGGCGTCCGGGTGGAAGTGTTCTCGATCGGTTTCGGACCGGAACTGTTCGGCTGGAACGACCGTCACGGGACACGCTGGAAGTTCAGCACGATCCCGCTCGGCGGCTACGTGAAGATGTACGGCGAGGGCGACGACCACGAGCCGCCCGAGGAAACGGCAAAGCGCTACCGCGATCGCGGATTGGCGCCGCCGAAGCCGGACGAATCCTTCCATAACAAGCGTGTGGGCCAGCGCGCCGCGATCGTGGCGGCGGGCCCTGCGGCAAACTACATTTTCGCGGTGCTGATCTTCGCCGCGCTGTTCGTCAGCGTCGGCCAGCGCGTCACAACCCCCGTCATCGGCGAGGTCATCGCCGGCAGCGTGGCGGAAAAGGCCGGCTTCCGGGTCGGCGATACGATCGTCAGCATCGACGACCAGCAGATAACGCGGTTCGAGCAGATCATCGGCATCGTCCAGCTGCATCCCGGCGTGCCGATGAAGTTCGTGGTCGCCCGCGACGGCGCCGAGCGCACCCTCGACGTGACGCCGGTCAAGGAAGAGACGACCGACGCCTTCGGCAACGTCCACAGCGTGGGACGGATCGGCCTCAAGCCCGACAATATCGGCCGGATGGTCCAGCACGGGCCTGTCGGCGCAATCTACGAGGCCGGCAAGGAGACGGCGGCCATCACCTGGGGGTCGTTGACCGCCATTGGCCAGATGATCGCCGGAACCCGCAATTCGAACGAGCTGGGCGGTCCAGTGATGATCGCCAAATACTCGGGCGACATCTGGAGATTGGACGCCACGTCGATCCTCTGGTTCATGGCGAACCTCTCGATCAGTCTTGGCCTGATCAATCTGTTTCCCGTGCCCATGCTCGATGGGGGCCACCTTTTGTTCTATGCCTACGAGGCGGCACGCGGCCGCCCCTTGGGCGCGCGGCTGCAGGAATATGGTTTCCGGATCGGACTTGCTCTGGTAATAGGGCTGCTGGTCTTCGCCACCTGGAACGATTTGCGTAAGGTATTCCAGGGCGTTATCACTTGACCATCCGATGCGGAGGTCGCGCGGTCGTGAAACGCTTGCGCCAGTCTAGGCGGATTCCAGGGCTCCTCGCCCTGGTCTTGGGGGCAGGAATTGCCCTGGCCGGATTCCTGTTTTCATCCCCAGCCTTGGCGCAGGGGACGATCGAGGCGATCAAGATCGAAGGCAGCCAGCGCATCGAGCCCGAAACGGTGCGCTCCTATCTGTCGGTCAAGCCTGGCGACCCCTACGACGCCGAAAAAGTTAACGCATCGCTGAAAAGCCTGTTCGCGACCGGCCTGTTCGCCGACGTGACGCTGCGTCGCGAGGGGAACACGCTGGTGGTGCGGGTCGTGGAAAACCCGATCGTCAACCGCGTGGCGTTCGAAGGCAACCGCAAGATTGAATCGAAGAACCTGGAGCCCGAGATCTCGCTGCGCGCCCGCGTCGTCTATACCCGCACCAAGGTCCAGAACGACACCAAGCGCATCCTGGATCTGTACCGGCGCAGCGGCCGCTTCGCGGCGACCGTCGAGCCCAAGATCATCCAGCTCGACCAGAACCGCGTCGACGTCGTCTACGAGATCAACGAAGGTGCGGTGACGGCCGTCAGCTCGATCCGCTTCATCGGCAATAGGGCCTTCAACGATTCCAAGCTGCGCTCGGCAATCCAGACCAAGGAGACGGCCTGGTATCGGATATTCTCGACCGACGACAACTACGATCCGGACCGGCTGACCTTCGACCGCGAGCTGCTGCGCCGCTACTACCTGCGCGAGGGCTACGCCGACTTCCGCGTCGTGTCCGCCGTCGCCGAACTCACGCCCGACCGCAGCAGCTTCTTCATCACCTTCACGGTGGACGAGGGCGAGCGCTACAAGTTCGGCGTCGTCGACCTCAGTACGCAGTTCAAGAACCTCGACCTCAACGCCCTGCGCGGCTCCGTCATCGCCACCGAGGGCAACTGGTACAACGCCGACCTGATCGAAAAGACGATCACCAAGCTGACCGACACGGTCGGCGACCTGGGGTTCGCGTTCGTCGACATCCAGCCCACGATCGATCGCGACCGCGACAAGAAGGTGATCAACGTCACCTTCGACATCCAGGAAGGCCCGCGCGTCTTCGTCGAGCGCATCGACATCGTCGGCAACTACCGCACGCTCGATCGGGTAATCCGCCGCGAATTCCGCCTGGTGGAAGGCGACGCGTTCAGCACGGCCCAGCTGCGCCGCTCGCGCCAGCGCATCCAGAACCTCGGCTTCTTCAAGAAGGTCGACGTATCGAACGTGCCGGGCACCGACCCGGACAAGACCGTGGTGCAGGTCGAGGTCGAAGAGCAGTCCACGGGCGAAATCTCGGTCGGCGCGGGGTTCTCGTCCTCGGAAGGCGCGCTGGCGGACTTGAGCGTGCGCGAGCGCAACCTGCTCGGCCGCGGCCAGGACCTGCGCACCAAGTTCCGCGTATCGCAGAAGACGACGGAGTTCGACGTCGGGTTCACCGAGCCGTATTTCCTCGACCGCGACCTGTCGGCGGGCATCGACCTGTTCCGCGTGACGCGCGACAACACCGACACCAGCTCCTACGAACTGAAGGCCATCGGCGGCGGTTTCCGCCTGGGATACAGCATCACCGAGAATCTGCGCCACACGACGCGCTACGTGCTGCGCCAGGACGAGATCACCAATATCGATGCCGATGCGTCGCGTTTCATCCGCGAGCAGGAGGGCACGTCGATCACCTCGCTGGTCGGTTACACGCTGTTCTATGACCGCCTCGACAACCGCCAGGACCCGACCGACGGCTACTACCTGAGCTTCAGCCAGGACTTCGCGGGATTGGGCGGCGACGTCCGGTACCTGAAGAACAAGGTCGGCGGCGGCACCTACTGGCCGATCCCGGTGTGGGACAAGTGGATATTGAGCCTGACCGGCGAGGCCGGTGTCATGGCCGGACTGGGCGAGCGCGTCCGCATCAATGACCGCTTCTTCCTGGGCGGCGACAACTTCAAGGGCTTCGCGACGGGCGGCGTCGGCCCGCGCGACACGCTGACCAAGGATGCGCTGGGCGGCCGTCGCTTCTATGTCGGCACCGCGGAACTCACCTTCCCGCTGGGCTTCCCCGACGAACTCGGCGTGTCGGGCAAGGCCTTCACGACGGTCGGTTCGGCCTGGGACGCCAGCGAAGACGGCGAGGCCAACGTCGCCGATCCGAAGACGCCGCGCGCGTCGATCGGCGTCGGCGCGGCCTGGAAGTCGCCGTTCGGGCCGATCCGCATCGATCTGGCCAAGGCGTTCGTGAAGCAAGACTTCGATCAAACGCAGTTCTTCCATTTCAGTTTCGGTACGAGGTTCTGATCCATGGTTCGATTCCTCCCGCGCGCCGCCTGGCGCCTGACGGCGCTTTCCGTCGCGGTGATATTGTCCACGTCGCTGGCGATGGCCCAGCAGCAGCAACGGCCGGCGCAGCCGGCCAAGCCCGCGCAGCAGCCTGCCGCGCCCGCCGCCACGCCGGCCGCCGCGCCGGCGGCGCCCAAGCAGCCGGCGGGGCCGCTGCCGTCGCCCGTCATTGCCGTGGTCGACGTGGACAAGATCCGCGAGAACGCGTCCGCCGCGAAATCGGTGCGCGACCAGCTCGTCAAGCAGCAGTCGGCCTATCAGGACGAGATCGCCAAGACGGAGAACGAGCTGCGCAACGGCGAGCAGGACTTGAACAAGCAGCGCACCGTGCTGTCGCCGGAGGCCT
>JADZDN010000058.1 GCA_020851015.1 Alphaproteobacteria bacterium
CCGTCGCCCGGCTCGAGGTGATGGCCGGACGCCAGGCCGGCACGCTCGGCGACAAGGGCGGCACGCTGAACGCGATCACCCTGCCGGGCCAGCAGGACTGCGTCGACGAGGCGGTCAACACGACGACTTACCTGGTGCTGATGGAGAAGGACGGGCTGGTCACGCGCCACAAGGCGCTGAGCGTCGCCTGGCGCGGGGCGCTGTTCGGCAAGACCCTGCCGCACGTGACGCCGGTCATGGCCGAGACCGAGAGCGGCGAGTTGTGGGCCGTGGACTCGTCCTTCTACGACAACGGCCGGGAGCCGGTAATCATGCCGTTGAAGGAATGGCTGGCCGGCTGGGAGCCGCCCGACTTCCATTTTTGACGCGCTGACACTTCTGACGCGCCGGGAGCGGCCGACCCGTGGAGTTCGAATTCACCTGGCTTGTGGTAGCGGCGCTGCTGATCCTCGCCAGCGTCCTGGCCCACCTCGTCTCGCGCCGCTTCGGCGCGCCGATCCTGCTAGTGTTCCTGCTGCTCGGCATGCTGGCCGGCGAGGACGGGCCGGGCGGCATCCCGTTCAACGACGCGCATATCGCCTTCCTGGTCGGCAGCATGGCCCTGGCGGTGATCCTGTTCGACGGCGGGCTGCGCACGCCGGTCGCGGCCATCCGCGTCGCCTGGGCGCCGGCGCTGGTGCTGGCGACGCTGGGCGTGGTGGCGACCGCCGGCGTCGTGGCGCTGTTCCTTTCCTACGCCTTCGCGATGGACTGGCGGCGCGCCATGCTGATCGGCTCGATCGTGGCCTCGACCGACGCGGCCGCCGTGTTCGGGCTGCTGGGACAGCACGGGATAGGACTGCGCGACCGGCTCAGGGCGACGCTCGAGGTCGAGTCGGGCGCCAACGATCCGATGGGCGTGTTCCTGACCATCGTGTTCGTCGAGATGCTGCGCCGGAACGTCGACACGCTGGGCTGGTCCGTGCTCGCCCAGTTCGGCGAGCAGATGGGCATCGGCATGGCGGCGGGGATCGGCGGCGGGTTTGTGCTGGTCTGGCTGATGAACCGGCTGGAGATGACGGGGGGCCTGTACCCCATCCTCGCCTTCGCCATGGCGATGCTGGTCTTCGCCGGCACGCAGTCGGTCGGCGGCAGCGGGTTCCTGGCCGTCTATGCCGCGGGCATCGTGTTCGGCAATCGCCGCGTGCGCGCGCTGCAACTCGTCGGCCGCTTCTTCGACGGGCTGACCTGGCTCGGCCAGATCGGCCTGTTCCTGATGCTGGGCCTGCTGATCACGCCGTCCCAGCGTCCCGCCCAGGCCCCGGCGTTCCTGGTCGCCGGCGTGCTGATCCTGCTCGCGCGCCCGCTGGCGGTGATCCTGTCGCTGGCGCCGTTCGGCTTCGCCCTGCGCGAGCAGCTCTTCGTCGCTTGGGTGGGGCTGCGCGGCGCGGTGCCGATCTTCCTGGCGCTGATCCCGCTGGTGGCCGGGCTCGACGCCGGCGGCACGATGCTGAAGGCGGCCTTCGTGGTGGTGCTGGTGTCGCTCGCGGTCCAGGGCTGGACCATTCCGTTCGTCGCGCGGCTGCTGCGCGTGGCATTGCCGCCGTCGCCCGAGCCCGCGCCGCGGCTCGATGTCGACCTGATCCACCAGCTCGACCGCGACCTGATCGCCTACGAGGTCAAGCCGCGCAGCCGGGCGACGGATTGGAAGCTGGCGGAGCTGCGGCTGCCGGAGCGCGTGCGCGTCGTGTCGGTGCTGCGTGGCGAGCAGGTGCTGTCGCCGGAATCGCTCGAGCGCCTGCAGGCGGACGACGTGGCTTTGGTGCTGACGCCGCCCGAGCACAACTTGGCGGTCGACCGCTGGTTCTCCAGCCGCTTCGCGTCGACCGTTTCGGACTTGCAGGAGAATGCCGGCGACTTCGTGCTCGACGCCGACCATCTGGTGCGCGAGCTGGTCGATTCCTATGGCTTGGCGATGGCGCAGGAGGACATGCCCCTGACCCTGGCGCAGGCGCTGCACCGCCGGCTGGGCGACAAGGTCGGCCGCGGCGACCGCGTGCGCATCGGCACGGTCGAGCTGGTGATCCTCGACATGATCGGCGACGAGATCAGGCGGGTGGGCCTGATCCTCGATCCCGCGCCGCGCGGCTGGCGCGGCCTGGTCGCGAAGTTCCGCCGCGCGCCCAAGCCGTGAGCGGCGAGGGCGACGCTTCGCGGAGCGGCGGTGCTAGCGCTTGCCGTTGGCGCGCGCGTGCGCGTGGCCGTTGACGCCGTTCTTCTGCATCTCCTGCATCGGCTTCAGGCCCTCGGTCGCGGCGTGGCTGGCCAGCTCCATGATCTTGCGCGCCTCGTCGAGATAGATCTGCGCCTCGGTGCGCGCGAAATCCATCTGCACCTCGACGGCGGCCTGCATCGACTTGCACTGCGCCAGCGTCTGGCTCACCGCGATGCCCGCATCCAGGCGCTGCTTGGTGAATCCCAGGATTTCCGCGTTCAGCTCGCTGACCGCCTTCATCATCGCATTGCCGGACTGCATGAACGAGTCGAGCCCCGGCGCGCCCATGCTGGCGAACTGGCTGAAGTCGGGCATCTGGAAGCCGGGAAACGTGCCGGCGAATTGGTTGCTCTGCTTGGCCATGGAGATCTCCTCAAGTTCGAATAAAGCAGGTTGCGCACGATGCGCCGGTTCCCGGGGCCGCTCCCCTGCGGCCCGTCGCGGCGACGCTCGTACGCGTCCTCCCAGGACTGTCAGTCTCTATCCGTCGCCAATCCTGTCCACGATACGGCGTCGCTTTCGCGCCGTTCGCTCGAATTCCTCAGACCAGCAGGCCTCCCCCGACAGAGGCGCATCCTTGGATCGGCGACTGCGCGAAAGGCTAGGCGCGACTGCCCAGCCTGTCAAATGTGCCGCCTGTTAGTAAATCAGGCGTAAACGCATATGTGAATTGGTGCGCTGCAGCGAGGCTAGAGCCGGCCGGCAACCGCCGCGTCGATCACCCGGCGCATCTCGGGCTTGCCCATCTTGATCGGATTCTCGGAGGCGCAGAAATCCTGCGCGGCCAAGGTGGCGAGGCGGTCGAGGTTGTCCAGCGGCACGCCGGCATCGCCGAGCTTGTGCGGGATGCCGATCTCCTCGCGGAACCGGACCAGCCAGTCGATGAAGCCGGTGAAGCTCTGCTGCTTCAGCCCGAAATAGGCGGCGAGGCGCACCAGCTTGTCCTCGATGGCCCTTCGGTTGAACACCAGGACGTAGGGCATGAACACCGCGTTGCCTAGGCCGTGGTGCGTGTCATAGAGCGAGGAGAGGGGATGGCTCAGCGCGTGGATGGAGCCGAGACCCTTCTGGAAGGCGGTGGCGCCCATCGTCGCCGCGCACATCATGTTGGCGCGGGCCTCCAGGTTCTTGCCGTCCTTGCAGGCCGCGGGCAGGTACTCCTTCACCAGCCGCATGCCCTCGGTCGCGATCCCGTCGGCCATCGGGTGGTAGAAGGTGCAGCACAGCGCCTCCAGGCAGTGGGCGAAGGCATCCATGCCCGTCGCCGCGGTGATCTTCGCCGGCAGGCCCACGGTGAGCCCGGGATCGTCGATCACGATCTTGGGCATCATCGACGGGTGGAAGATGATCTTCTTCACCTGCTTCACCTCGTCGGTGAAGACCGCGGCGCGCCCGACCTCCGAGCCGGTGCCGGCGGTGGTGGCGACGGTGACGATCGGCGCGATCGGCCCCTTGAATGCCTTCACGCACGTGTCGTAGTCGGTGAAGTCGATCCAGGGCCGGTCCTGGGTCGCCATGAACGCGACCGCCTTGCCGGTATCGAGCGCGCTGCCGCCGCCGAAGGCGATCAAGCCGTCGTGCCCGCCTTTCTTGTAGGCGGCGATGCCGTCCTCGAGGTTCTTGCCCGTCGGGTTGCCCTTGACCTCGCCGAACAGGCCGGTCGGCACGCCCGCGGCGCCGTTCGCCTTGACCGCGTCGGCCACCATCGGCAGGGCCTTCAGCCCCATGTCCGTCACCAGCAGGGGCTTCTTCATGCCGAGTTGCTTGCAGGCCTCGGGCAGCTCCTTGATGCGGCCGACGCCGAAGCGCACCTGCGTCGGGTAGTTCCAGTTGCCGATCAGGCTGGCGGCGTCGGTCATCGCGCATACTCCGGGGCTGCAACGGCGGTGATGTCTGCCACATCGCGCCCGCCGTCGCAACGCAGGGGATCGATGCCGCATTCCGGTAAGTCGCCGCCGGCCGATCGCGGGAAGCTGGCGGCATGCCGCACGCGATCCAGGACTTCGCCGCGTTTCTCGCTGCCGGCCGGCGGGACTATTCCGCCGCCGCGGTCAAGCGCTCGACGACCTCGATCCTCGACACCGTGGGCTGCATGCTGCTGGGCAGCGGCGAGCCCGCGACCAAGGCCGCGATCGACGCGGTCGGCGCCTGGGGCCAAGGGCCGGCGCCAGTCGTCGCCGGCGGCTTGCGCCTGGCGCCGCCCTGGGCGGCGATGGTCAATGCCGTGGCCGCCCATGCGCTCGATTTCGACGATTGGGACTTTCCGGGCAGCACCCATCCGAGCGCGGTGATCTTGCCGGCGCTGCTGGCCGTCATGGCCGAGGGCAGGTTCAGCGGGGCCGACCTGGTGGACGCGCATATCGCCGGGTTCGAGATCATCGCGCGCATGGGCGAGGCGGTGAACCTCAGCCACTACAAGCTGGGCTGGCACGCCACCGGCACCTTGGGCGCGCTCGGCGCGGCGGCGGCCTGCGCGCGGGCGCTGCGCCTGGACGCGACGCGGGCGGCCCACGCGATCTCGATCGCGACCTCGATGGCCGGCGGCTATGTCAGCCAGTTCGGCACCCTGACCAAGCCGTTCCATGCCGGCTTCGCCGCCAAGGCGGGCGTGATGGCCAGCCGACTCGCCGCCTGCGGCGTGACGGCGGGGCAGGGGGTACTCGACGGGCCCGCCGGCTTCGCCAAGCTGATGGTCGAGCCGGGCGAGGCGCGCTTCGCCCCGGCGCTCGCCAAGCTGGGCCGGCCCTGGGCGATCGAGGAGCACGGCATCTGCCTCAAGCCCTACCCGTCCTGCAGCTACACCCATCGCGCGATCGACGCGGCGCTCGTGGCGCGGGCGGGCATGAACGCCGGGATCGACGCGATCGAGCGGGTCGAGGTTTCGCTGCCCGACTTCCACCTCGCGATCGTGCCCTTCGGCGTGCCCGAGACGCCCGAGCAGGCGCTGTTCAGCACGGCGTGGTGCGTCGCCGTGGCGCTGGCGCGCGGCGATGTCGGCGTCGAGGACTTCGCGCGCCCGGCGATCGGCGACCGGGCGTTGCGCGCGCTCGCGGCGCGCACCAGCGTCACCGCGCGCAAGCCGAAGGATCCCCGCCAGAACTGCGATCCCCAGGATCCCGACACGGTACGGCTGATGCTGCGCGGCGGCGCGACGCGACAGGCGGCGGTCGGCACGGCGCTGGGCACGCCGGGCAACCCGATGAGCGATGAACGCGTCGACGCGAAATTCGCGCAGTGCGCCGCGCGCCGCCTCCCGGCCGATCGGGTGCGGGCGTCGCTCGCCCTGCTGCGCGACCTTCCCGCCGCGCCGTCGCTTCAACCGCTGTTCGAGACCTTGCGCTGATCGCGGCGCAGCCGTCAGCCGCGCCCGATCGCGCGCTCGAGCTTCTTCGACAACAGCCAGGCCAGGCCAAGGAACGCGACCAGCATCGCCAGACCCAGGTTCGACGCTGCCTGGCCCAGCGCCTTCTCAGACAGGTAGCCGAAGCTGTAGCCGGCCGATACCACGACGATCGCCCAGGTTCCCGCCGAAACGAAGTTGAGCGCCAGGAAGCGCGGCCAGGCCAGCGACGACATGCCGAACGCGAACCCCGCCAGGCCGCGGATGCCCTGCGGATAGCGGTGGACCAGGATCATCCACAGATGGTGGCGGTCGATCAGGCGCATCGTCACCGCCGTGCCGCGCTGCAGCTTGGGAACCTGCCGCACCAGGGCAAGCCCCCAGCGCCGCCCGACCCAGAACCGCACCGTGTCCCCGGCGAACCCGCCGGCCCAGCCGACCCCGATCAGCGCCTCCCATTCCAGCACGCCGATATGCGCGGCATAGCCGGCGACCAGCAGCGCCAGCAGGCTGTTGGTCGCGGCATAGGCGAACACGAAGCCGTAGGCCGCGTCGCCGTATTGGCGGATCAGGTCGAGGATGTAGGCGAGGTCCATCGCTCAGATGATCTCGAAGTAACGCTGCATCTGCCAGTCGGTGATGGCGCGGCGGTACTCGCGCTCCTCCCAGTCGCGGGTCGCGGCGTAGTGCTCGACGAAGGCGTCGCCGAACAGCTCGCGCGCGGCCTTCGACTTCGCCAGCCGCGCCGCCGACTCGCCGAGCGAGCGGGGCAAAG
>JADZDN010000059.1 GCA_020851015.1 Alphaproteobacteria bacterium
AGGTCGGAATCGACTTGCCGTCCGGGCCGGTCGGCACGGTGCGGTGCAGGAACTGCATCGGATTCCACGAGTCGTAGCTGCCCGGCGCCCAGCCCAGCATGTAGAAGCTGGTTTCCATCTTTTGATATTCGCCGAACAGCACCGTGTTCGACTTGGTGACGAGGTTCACCTTCACGCCGATGCGCTGCAACATGCCGACGGTGGCCTGGCAGATCGCTTCATCGTTGACATAGCGGTCGTTCGGGCAATCGAGCTGGACCTCGAACCCGTTGGGATAGCCCGCCTCCGCCAGGAGCTTCTTCGCCGCATCGGGGTTGTAGGGCAGGCGCTTGAACCCGGCTTCCCAGCCGTGGATGCCCTTGCCGATCATCATCGCGGAAGGCGCGGCCATGTTGCGCATGACCTTGGTCTTGATCGCCTCGATGTCGATCGCCTGCAGGAAGGCCTGGCGGACCCGCTTGTCCTTGAACGGGTTCTTGCCCTTGACGTTGGAATAGAGCAGCTCGTCGCGGTAGTGATCGAAGCCGAAATAGACCACGCGCGTCTCGGGCGAGGTGATCGCGCGCGTGCCCTTGTTCTGGTTGACCCGGTCGATGTCCTGCACCGGCACCGGCTCCATGAAGTCGATCTCGCCCGACAGCAGCGCCGCGACGCGGGTCGGCGCCGACTTGATCGGCGTGAAAACCACCTCGGTGACGTTGTTCTTGGGGAAGTCCTTCTTGCCCCACCAGTCGGGATTGGCCTCGAAGACCGTCTTCACGTCGGCCTCGCGGCTCTTCAGCTTGAACGGGCCGGTGCCGTTGGCGTTGGTGGTGGCGAAGTTGGGCGGCTCGGCCTTGGTGGGATCGGCTACCTCGGTCGACTTGTTGTCGATCGACCAGCCCTTGGAGAAGATGCCCCAGGTGGCCCATTCCGCGAGCAGGATCGGGTTCGGCTTCTCGGTAACGAAGTCGACCGTATAGTCGTCGATCTTCCTGACCTCTTTCACGCTGGGCAGGCGGCCCTTGAGGTCCGAGCCCTTGCTGCGCACGCGGTCGGCCGAGAAGACCACGTCGTCGGCCGTGAACGGCTTGCCGTCGTGGAACTTGACGCCCTTGCGCAGATGGAAGCGCCAGCGCGTGGGCTCGACGATCTCCCATTTCTCGGCCAGGTTGGGTTCGATCGCCAGGGTCGCCGGATTGCGACGGATCAATCCCTCGTAGACGTTGCTCATGATGCTGAGCGAAAGCGTCTGGTTCCGCATGTACTGGTCGGCGGAATTGAGGTCGCCCTGGCTCGCCCATTTCAGCGTCTTGGCGAAAACCGGCGCCGGGGCGCCCGCGGCGATGGCCAGGCCGGCGGAAGCACCCAGCGCGATCCATGCCAGCGATGTGAGCGATTTCCGCGCCATGATTTCCCCTCCATGCTTGGATGGACCGGCAGATTGCTTTTATCGCGGGCCCATTGCGGCACCGTGCACAAGACGGCTGCGATAATAATTGGTCGCGCCGATGGAAGTCCATAGCGCGACGCTGCCGCGCGGCGGCGCATGCTGGTGGTTCCCGGCCATCTTCGATCGCAACCATGGCGAGCCGCCGCCATGCGCGCGCCTCGCTGGCGTTGCAGGTGCCGCTCCGCTAGAACGGCGCGCATGGGCATTCCCCGCATCCGCGATTTCGGCGTCGCCATCGGCACGTTGCCGATGGGCGCGCGGAACGCGATCACCGACGTGCCGGGCGTGCAGGTGGGGCATGCGACGCGAATCGGCGGCGGCGCCTGCACGGGCGTATCGGTAATTCTACCGGATGGGGGCAACCTGTTTCGCGACAAGGTGCTTGGCGCGGGCTGCGTCATCAACGGCTTCGGCAAGAGCACGGGGCTGGTGCAGGTTGACGAGCTGGGCACGATCGAAACGCCGATCGCGCTCAGCAACACGTTCGCCGTCGGCACCTGCGCCACGGCGCTGATTCGCCATGCCATTGCCGCCAATCCGGATATCGGCCGCGCCACCGGCACGGTCAATCCGGTCGTGCTGGAGTGCAACGACGGCTTCCTCAACGACATTCAGGCCTGTCCCGTGCAGGAGCAGGACGTGGCGCAGGCCATCGCCGCGGCCTCGGCGGATTTCGCCCAGGGCGCGGTCGGCGCGGGCGCTGGCATGTCGGCTTTCGGGCTGAAGGGGGGCATCGGCAGCGCCTCGCGCCACCTCACGCTCGACGGCAAGGGCTTCGCGTTGGGCGTGCTCGTCCTGGCGAATTTTGGCCGGCGCGGCGATCTGCGGATTGACGGGGGCCTGGTCGCGGGGTCGGCAACGACAACGGTCGATACCGGCTCGGTGATCGTGGTGCTGGCGACGGACATCCCGATGGACGCGCGCCAGCTCGGCCGGGTATGCCGGCGCGCGGTGGTTGGACTTGCGCGCACGGGCTCGTTCCTCGGCCATGGCAGCGGCGACATCGTTGTCGGGTTCACGACCGCGCACCGCATCCACCACGACGAGAAACGCGACGTGGTGCCCCTGGCGGTCTTGAACGAGACGCGCATCGACCTGCCGTTCCGCGCCACCGCCGAAGCGGTGGAGGAGGCGGTCCTGAACGCGATGGTGGCGGCGCCAGCGGCCGAGGGGCGCGGCGGCCGCCGGGAATCGCTGTTCGATCAATTGACCGCCCTGGGATATTCCGCAAAGCTGCGCTGAGATTGGCACGCGGGAGGCACCATGGGCATTCTTTCCTGGATTCTGTTCGGCCTGGTCGCCGGCATCCTGGCCAAGTTCTTCATGCCGGGCCGCGATGGCGGCGGGATCATCGTGACGATCCTTTTGGGCATCGCGGGCGCCGTGGTCGGCGGCTTCATCGGCCAGGCGCTCGGCCTGGGCGATGTCACTGGCTTCAACCTGCGCAGCTTCATCATCGCGGTCGCCGGCGGCGTGCTGGTTCTTTTCGTCTACCGCCGCCTGCGGTCTTAGGGACCGCAATCCCTGGCTGGTATCGCCCGTCGGTATGGCGGGGGCGCCACGGGCCGGGTCCGCTTTGACCTAGGCCCCTCGTCCCTGCTTTAATGGGCGATCCAAAGACATCGCCCGGGGTACTAGATCATGAAGCCGCTCGTAAACTCGCCATCCGCGCGGGATATCGCCTATTTCGTCCATCCCTACACCAACCTGAAGGCCCACCTGACCGAGGGGCCGCTGATCATCCGCGAAGGCAAGGGCGTGTGGGTGACCGACGACGCCGGCAACAAGTACATCGAAGGCCTGGCCGGGCTGTGGTGCGCGTCGCTGGGCTTCGACGAGCAGCGCTTGGTCGAGGCGGCGATCGCGCAGATGCGCAAGCTGCCCTTCTACCACGCGTTTGCCGGCAAATCGCACGATCCGGGCATCGACCTGGCCGAGCGCCTGATCCAGATGGCGCCGGTGCCGATGTCCAAGGTGTTCTTCGCCAATTCGGGCAGCGAGGCGAACGACACCGTCGTCAAGATGGTGTGGTACTTCAACAACGCGCTGGAGCGGCCGAAGAAGAAGAAGATCTTCTCGCGCATCAAGGCCTATCACGGCGTGACCGTGGCCTCGGCCAGCCTGACCGGCCTGCCGGCCAACCAACGCGACTTCGACCTGCCGATCGCCAACATCGTCCACACCGAATGCCCGCACTACTACCGCTTCGGCAAGGCGGGCGAGACGGAAGAGCAGTTCGCCACCCGCATGGCCGAGGCGCTGGAGGCCAAGATCATCGCCGAGGGCGGGGCCGAGTGCTGCGCGGCCTTCATCGCCGAGCCGATCATGGGCGCGGGCGGCGTGATAGTGCCGCCCAAGGGCTACTTCGAGAAGATGCAGGCCGTGCTGAAGAAGTACGACATGCTGATGATCGCGGACGAGGTGATCTGCGGCTTCGGCCGCACCGGCAACATGTTCGGCACCCAGACCTTCAACATCAAGCCGGACATCATGGTGATGGCGAAGGCGCTGTCGTCGTCCTACCTGCCGATCTCGGCGGTGATGATCAACGAGAAGGTGTTCGACGCGCTGATGAACAACAGCGGCAAGATCGGCACCTTCGCGCACGGCTACACCTACAGCGCGCACCCGGTGTCGGCGGCCGTGTCGATCGAGACGCTGAAGATCTACGAGGAGCGCGACATCATCGCCCACGTCAAGAAGGTGTCGCCGCGCATGCAGAGCGGCTTGCGCAAGTTCGCCGGCCATCCGCTGGTGGGCGAGGTGCGCGGCACCGGGCTGATCGGGGCGGTCGAGCTGGTCAAGGACAAGGCGACCAAGGAGTCCTTCGATCCGAAACTCGGCGTCGGCCCTTACCTGGTCAAGCGGGCCCAGACGCACGGCGTCATCCTGCGCGCCGTCGCGGGCGACAATGTCGGGTTCTGCCCGCCCTTGATCGTCAACGAGGGCGAGATCGACATGATCATGGAGCGGTTCGGCAAGGCCTTGGACGACACCGCCCAGTGGCTGAAGCAGAACGGCCACGCCAAGGCGGCTTGATCTAGAGCAATGCGGCGGCGCCCGAGGGTTGGAACAATCCCGGGCGCCGCGGTGTTTATGGATCCGCGGTACGGGTGAGCCGATGGATTACGACCGTTTCTTCCGCCAGTCGCTGCAGGCCCTTCGCCAGGAGGGGCGCTACCGCGTTTTCGCCGAGCTGGAGCGGCGCGCCGGCCGCTTTCCGCGCGCGTTGCGCTATCCTCCCGCCGGCGGCAAGCCGGTCGAGGTGACCGTCTGGTGCAGCAACGACTATCTGGGCATGGGCCAGCACCCGGCCGTGCTCGATGCCATGCGCCGGGCGGCCGACCGCTACGGCGCCGGAGCGGGCGGCACGCGGAATATCTCGGGCACCCACCATGCCACGGTCGAGCTGGAGGCCGGGCTGGCCCGGCTGCACGGCAAGGAGGCGGCGCTCGTCTTCACCTCGGGCTATGTGGCCAACCAGGCGGCGCTGGGCACCCTGGCCGGGCGCCTGCCGGACTGCGTCGTCCTGTCCGACGCGCTGAACCATGCCTCGATGATCCACGGCATCCGCGACAGCCGAGCCGAGAAGCGTATCTTCGCCCATAGCGACCCGGCCGACCTGGACCGGCTGCTGTCGGGCTATCCGCGCGAGCAGGCCAAGATCGTCGCCTTCGAATCGGTCTATTCGATGGACGGCGACATCGCCCCGATCGGCGCTCTGGCCGAGGTGGCAGCACGGCACGGGGCGCTCACCTATCTCGACGAGGTGCATGCCGTCGGCATGTACGGAACGCACGGCGCCGGCGTCGCCGAGCGCGACCACGTGGCCGACCGGATCGACGTGATCGAGGGCACGCTGGGCAAGGCTTTCGGCGTGCTGGGCGGCTATATCGCGGGCAGCGCGGCCCTGGTCGATTTCGTGCGCAGCAACGCCAGCAGCTTCATTTTCACGACAGCCCTGCCGCCCGCCGTGGCCGCGGCCGCCACGGCGGCGCTCGGCGTGCTGGAGGGCGACGAGGGACGGGCGCTGCGCGCGCGCCACCAGGAACGCGCGCATACGCTGATGCGCCGCCTGGCCGAGGCCGGCCTGCCGGTGATGCCCTCGCAAAGCCATATCGTGCCAGTGCTGGTGGGCAACGCCGCGCTGTGCAAGGCGATCAGCGACAAGCTTCTGGACGACCACGCAATCTACGTGCAGCCGATCAACTACCCGACCGTGCCGCGCGGCACCGAGCGCCTGCGCTTCACCCCCACCCCGCTGCACGGCGACGAGGAGATCGACCACCTCGTCGCGTCCCTCGCCACGGTCTGGCGCGCCTTGAAGGCGGAAGCGGGACAGTTCGTTCCCGCCTGATTCAGTAGTTGCGAATCGTTCGCAATTAGACCTAGACTATCCGTCGCCGAGGCCCTAGATGTAAGGTTTGGCGAGGCCGGACGGACCCACGTGCCGATGCTGCGCGACAACAGTCTGATCCCGATCGAGGCGGTGCGCCTGTGCGCGCTGGGCCGGTTGATGCAGGGCGACCTGCAGTACGCGGCCCTCGCGGGCGAGGTGCGCTATTTCACCAGCCGACTGGTCGGCCCCTCGCTCGACCTCTTGGGCACCTCGATCGAGCTGTTGCGCCTGGAGGGCCTGGTCGAGGCGGTCGGCGGCAAGGGCATGGAGGACAATGCCCTGCTGCGGATCACCGAGGCCGGGTGCCAGGCCTTCCGCGAATTGATGCGGGCGCGGGTGCGGGCGCCGGGCGGCGACGTCGGCAAGCTGGTGCTGGCGCTGAAGCTGCGCTTCCTCGGCCTGCTCTCGGCCGAGGACCGCGCCGAGCAGATCGACCTGATGGAAGAGGTATTCCGGCAGGAGCGCGCGCGGCTGGTCGACCTGCGCCAGCGGTCGCACGACGACCCGCTCGCCCGCGGCCACCTGGCCGAATGGCTCGGCCTCGAGATCGCCCAGATCGACCAGCGCCTGGCTTGGTTCCAGGGCTTCCGCGCCAACGCCTGATTGCTTGGGGCCTGCCTCGTATTACTCTTCGTCATGCCCGGGCTTGTCCCACGGCTGTCCGGTTGAATGTTTGACGACCTGCACGGAAGCCGACGTCGATTGGGCGTTTGATTCAATGCGCGCGATGCCGGGACGCAAATCTTCAGTCCCCCCCCCCTTGCGGGAGGGGGTTAGGGGGAGGGGGTATCCTCGCCACCGCAAGGGAGCCGCGGCCCCGCCTGGCACGCGCGGAAACCACCAAGGCACCAAGAAGGACGCACCGCCACGAGATGACGAGCACCACGTCGGAGATAGCGAATTCGCGCTCCGGCCTCGTGCCGTGGTGCGGTGGCGGTTCGGTTCTATTTCGTGGTGGCATGGCGTCTCGGTGATTTCCGACTGGACGAAGAAGCCGCGCGCGGCCCCCTCCCCCTAACCCCCTCCCGCGAGGGGAGGGGGACCCGAAATCGGCGTCCCGGCTCGCGCGAAGCTCGTCAAACGCCCGATCGGCGCCGGCTTCGGTGCAATTCGTCAAATGCTCGACCGGACAGTCGTGGGTCAAGCCCGGGCATGAGACGAGAAGCCGTGGTGCCTGCCTCATCCTTCGACAGGCTCAGGATGAGGAAGAAAGGAAACGGCCGTTCACCTCGTCCTGAGCCTGTCGAAGGATGAGCAGACGCGGAACCGTCACTTCCCGCGCAGCTTTCCCAGCCGCAGGCGCAGTGCGTTCAGCTTGATGAAGCCTTCGGCATCGCGCTGGTCATAGGCGCCCTGGTCTTCCTCGAACGTCACGTGCTTGAGGCTGTAAAGGCTGCGCGGCGACTTGCGGCCGGCCACGGTGGCGTTGCCCTTGTAGAGCTTTAGCCTGACCGTCCCGTAGACATTCTCCTGGCTCTTGTCGATCAGCGCCTGCAGCATCTCGCGTTCGGGCGAGAACCAGAAGCCGTAGTAGATCAGCTCGGCATAGCGCGGCATGATCTCGTCCTTGAGGTGCATCGCGCCGCGGTCGAGCGTGATGCTCTCGATGCCGCGATGCGCCGCGTGCAGGATCGTGCCGCCCGGGGTCTCGTAGACGCCCCGGCTCTTCATGCCGACGAAACGGTTCTCCACCAGGTCCAGCCGCCCGATGCCGTTGGCCCTGCCCAGCGCGTTCAGCCGGGTCAGCAGCGCGGCCGGCGACAGGCGCTTGCCGTCGACCGCCACGGCATCGCCCTTCTCGAACGCGATCTCGACGTAGGTGGCCTTGTCCGGCGCCGCCTCGGGCGAGACCGTGCGCTGGTAGACCATCTCGTCCGGCTCGTGCCAGGGGTCCTCCAGCGCCTTGCCCTCGCTGGAGGAGTGCAGCAGGTTGGCGTCGACGGAGAACGGCGCCTCGCCGCGCTTGTCCTTGGCGATCGGGATCTGGTGCTTCTCGGCGAAGTCGAGCAGCTTGGTGCGCGAATCGAGGTCCCATTCGCGCCACGGCGCGATCACCTTGATGTGCGGCTCGAGCGCGTAATAGGTCAGCTCGAAACGCACCTGGTCGTTGCCCTTGCCCGTCGCGCCATGCGACACCGCGTCGGCCCCGACCTGGCGGGCGATCTCGATCTGGCGCTTGGCGATCAGGGGCCGCGCGATCGAGGTGCCGAGCAGATACTGGCCCTCGTAGAGCGCATTGGCGCGGAACATCGGAAACACGAAGTCGCGCGTGAATTCCTCGCGCAGGTCCTCCATGAAGATCTGCTTCACGCCGAACATTTCGGCCTTCTTGCGGGCGGGCTCCAGCTCCTCGCCCTGGCCCAGATCGGCGGTGAAGGTGACGACCTCGCAGTCGTAGGTCGCCTGCAGCCATTTCAGGATCACCGAGGTGTCGAGCCCGCCGGAATAGGCCAGCACGACCTTCTTGACCTCGCCCTTCGCCGGGCCGCTCTTCGGCGCGGCGATCTTCACTCTGGCGCTCATCGTTAACCTGTCCCGTTTTCCGGAAGGCCGGGAGTATAGGCGCTGGAAAGCCTCGGGCAAGCGGCCCGGCGATGCCTTTCTCGCGATTCCGTTATGCCGCCGGGCCGGGGCCGCGCGGTAATATGCCGCAATCGGCACCCCTTTTTCGGATGGGCTCTTGGATCTGCTCGAGCGCGACCACGACCTTGGGGCTTTGGCCGCCGCGCTGGACGCGGCGGCGGCCGGGCGCGGGCGCATCGCGCTGATCGGGGGCGAGGCCGGGATCGGCAAGACCTCCCTGCTCGAGCGGTTCATCGCCCTGCGCGGCGGCGGGGCGCGCGTGCTGCGCGCCCATTGCGACCCGCTCTTCACGCCAACGCCGCTCGGCCCGCTCTATGACCTTGCCCGCCTGCTCGGCGGCAGGCTGCAGGCGCAGGTCGATGCGAGTGCCGCCCGCGCGGCGCTGTTTTCGGCCCTGTTCGACCAGCTTCGCGCGTCGGCACAGCCTACCCTACTGGCGATCGAGGACCTTCACTGGGCCGACGAAGCGACGCTCGACATGGTCAAGTTCCTCGGCCGGCGGGTCGGCGACGCGCGCATCATGCTGGCGGTGACGTTTCGCGAGGACGAGATCGGCCCGCGCCATCCGCTGCGCCTGCTGCTGGGCGATATGGCGAGCTCGCGGGCGGTGCTGCGCCTGTCGCTGGCCCGCCTCAGCGTCGATGCCGTGCGCGCGCTCGCGGCGGGGCGGCCGGTCGATGCCGCGCTTCTGCATCGCCGCACCGCGGGCAATCCGTTTTTCGTGAGCGAGGTGCTTTCGACCGCCGTGCCCGGCATCCCCGACACCGTGCGCGACGCGGTCCTGGCGCGGGCCGCGCGGCTGGGGCCGGCCGGTCGACGGGCGATCGAAGCCGCCGCCGTCGCCGGCGGGCGGATAGACCCCGGCTTCCTGGCGCTAGTCGCCGGGCCGGATGGCGAGGGAGGGCTGGGCGACTGCCTGGCGGTCGGGATCATCGAGCTGGCGGGCGACGGCGTCGCGTTCCGCCACGAGCTTGCGCGCGAGGCGGTGCTTGCCGGTATCGAGCCGGCGCTGCGGCGCGCGCTGAACCGGCGGGCGATGGAAGCGCTGCTGCAGGCGGGCGGCCGACAGCGCGGCGATCTGGCGCAGCTTGTCCAGTACGCCGAAGGCGCGGGCGACGCGGCGTCCGTGCGCGAATTCGGCCTGGCCGCCGCCCGGGCCGCCGCCGCGGTCGGGGCCCATCGCGAGGCGACGGCGCAATTTGCGCGGGTCCTGGCGCATTCCGGCGACCGGCCGCCGGCCGAGCGCGCGGCGCTCTGCGAGTCCTATGCGGAGGAATGCTCGATCATCGACGACCTGGAGCGTTCGAGCGCGGCGCGCAGCGACGCGATCGCCTTGTAGCGCCAGGCCGGCAACCGGCTGAAGGAAGGCGAGAACCTGGCGCAGCGCGCCTGGCCGCTGGTCCGCTTGGGCCGCAACGCCGAGGCCGAGGAAAGCTGCCGGCAGGCCATCGACGTGCTGGCGGCCATGCCCGCCTCGCGCGAACTTGCCGCCGCCTATCGCATCCGCGCGCATCTGCGCATGCTCGACCGCGACCGCACCCAGGCCGTGCGCTGGGGGCGCAAGGCGATCGCGCTGGCCAAGCGCCTCGACGACGGCGCCACCATCGCCGGAGCCGAGATGGTGGTGGGTTCGGCGATGCTGGTCGCGGGCGACGACCGGGGCCGCGCGCACCTGGACCGCTGCATCGAGCTGGCGCACCAGGCCGGGCTCGATTCGATGATCGGCCTTGCCTACGTCAACATCGGGTCGAGCTACGGCGAGCAGTACCGCTTCGCCGAGGCGGAAGCGACGCTCGTCGAAGGCATGGCCTACGCGCGCGAGCGCGACCTGGACCATTCCACCCACTACATGATCGCGTGGATGGCCCTGCTGCGGCTATTCCAGGGCCGCTGGGCGGAGGCCGCCGACCTGGCGGGCCCGGTCCTCGACCTGGCCAATTTGTCGACGGTCAGCCGGATCATGGCGCTGGTGGCGCTGGGCCGCGTCCGCACGCGGCGCGGCGACCCGGGCGCTGGCGCGGTGCTCGACGAGGCGCTGGCGCTGGCATCGCAGACCGGAACCTTGCAGCGCCTGGCGCCGGTTCGCGCCGCGCGGGCCGAGGCGGCCTGGCTGGCCGGCGACGGCCCGCGGGCGATCGCCGAGGCGGCCGACGTAGAGGCGCTTGCCCGCCAGTACCGCCATCGCTGGCATGCCGGCGAATTCGCGTTCTGGCGGCGGGCCGCCGGCGAGCGCGCCACGGCGCCATCCTGGGCGGCAAGACCCTACGTCTTGCAGATCAATGGCCAGTGGCGGCGGGCGGCCGATGCCTGGAAGGAGCTTGGCTGCCCCTATGAGCAGGCGCGCGCGCTGGCCGAGGGCGACCCGGCCGCGCAGACCGAGGCGCTGGAGATATTCGACCGGTTGGGCGCGACGCCGGCCGCCGCCGCCCTGCGCCGGCACATGCGCGGGTCGGGCGTCCGGCGGGTTCCGCGCGGACCGCGGGCGACGACGCGGCGCAATCCCTTCGGCCTGACCGCGCGCGAGATGGAGGTGCTGGCCTGTCTCGCGGCGGGTCTGAGCAACGGCAGGATCGGCACGCGGCTGCACGTCTCGCCCAAGACGGTCGACCATCACGTCTCCGCCGTCCTGGCCAAGCTGGGCGCCGCGTCGCGCGGGGAGGCCGCGCGCCTGGCGCGCGAGCAGGGCCTGCTGCCACAAAATGGGGAGGTCGGCGCCGCAAGATAGGGAGGTCCTCCCGATGCGGCGCGCACGATCCACGGCCTAGGGTCGCCGCGTTTGCAACCATCCACCGACACGGAGGCACGACCCCATGCCGCGCTACATGATCGAACGCACGTTCCCCGACGGCCTCGGCCTGAGCCCGAACCAGCAGGGCAACCAGGCGGCGACCACGGTCATCGCCAACAACGGCCAGCAGGGCGTCACCTGGGTGCATTCCTATGTCACCCCGGACAAGAAGCAGACGTTCTGCGTCTATGACGGCCCGTCGCCCGAGGCGATCCGCAAGGTGGCCGAACGCAACGGGCTGCCGGTGGACCGCATCACCGAGGTGCGCGTGCTGGATCCGTATTTCCATATGTAGCCCTGCGCCAACCGCCCGGATCCCGGCCTATAGCCCGCCGGAATCCGGGAGCGGCGCACCTTCACGCCGCGCCGATCTTCGCCTATTTCCGCCGCACCACCGACGGCGCCGCCGCAATCGCCCGGCACCCGCGCATCACGGCCTGGTGGACAGCGGTGGGCGCGCGCGCCGCTTCGGTGCCGTCGGTTTCGGACATGGGCTTGCGGCCCCTTCCACCGGGTCGTTCGGCGCCAGGGTTTCCAGCACGGCGGCATAGACCTGCAGCGCCTGGCGACCGTTATCCGTGAGGGCGTAGACCCCGCGCTCCACGCGCTGGAACCAGCCATAGACGTCGTCGCGCAGGATGCTGGCGGCCTTGGGGGCGCGGCCGGTCGCGCGCAGCGCCCGGGGGCTGGTCGGCCCGTCGCGGCCGATGAGCTGGGCGCAGCGCAGCGCCTCCTGGCGATAGGCGGTCACGATCTTGACCCGCGTCACGCCGCCCACGTTCGGGTCGCCGACGCGACGCGCGTGCTCGCCCAGCAGCAGCCCGGCGCGGCGCTTGTCGATGCGCGGCTTGTAGGGCAGCGGGTCGAGCACCACCTCCACCCCCGCGCCGCGCCTGCGCTCGGGGAACACCAGCAGCAGGCCCAGGCCGAGCAGGCGGCAGAGCTTGCGCGCCGCGCGCCCGTCCGGCCGGTCGCGCCGCCGCCCGCGCGCCGTCTCGCCGTCCACCGCCAGGTAGACCGACGGGCTGAGGCCCAGCCGGTCGACGCCCTGTAGCACCAGGTCGAGCGAGAAGCGCCGCTTCAGCTCGACGATCACCAGCGGCTCGTCGCCGCGGCGCGCCGCCACGTCGCAGCCCCTGACCTCGGCCTTGACCGCATAGCCCTGCTTCTCGAGAAACGCCTTGACCGGCGCGTAGAGGTCGCGCTCGGCCTTCACCGCCATCGCGCGCGGCTCAGCGCCTGGCCTTTCTCTGCTTCGCCTTGGCCTTGCGTCTGGCATGCGCGTCAGCCAGCAGGCAGAGAATCTCGAACATCATCGTGGCGCCCACGACGGCGGTGTTACCCGAGGGATCGAACGGCGGCGCCACCTCCACCACATCCCCGCCCACCAGGTCGAGGCCTTGCAGCCCACGCAGCATCTGCTGCGCCTCGGCGGTCGAATAGCCGCCGATTTCGGGCGTGCCGGTGCCGGGCGCGTAGACCGGGTCGAGCCCGTCGACGTCGAAGCTGATATAGGTCGGCCCGCTGCCGGCGACGCGGCGCGCCTCCTTGATCACCTTCTCGACGCCCAGCTTGAAGAACTCCTCGATATAGATCACGCGGATGCCCTGCTTCTCGCCCCAGTCGTTGTCGGCCTCGCCGTAGAGCGAGCCGCGGATTCCGATCTGGATCGTGCGCTTGGGGTCGAGCAGCCCTTCCTCGATCGCGCGCCGGAACGGCGTGCCGTGGGTGTACTTGTAGTCGCCGAAATACCGGTCCCAGGTATCGGTATGCGCATCAAAATGCACCATGCCCACCGGCCGGTCCTTGGCGATCGCGCGCATGATTGGCAGCGAGATCAGGTGATCGCCGCCGGCGGTCAGCGGCACGCAGCCCGCCGCGTGCAATTTGCCGAAAAACGCCTCGACCCGCTTGATCGTGTCGTGCAGGTCGATCGGATTGACCGGGCTGTCGCCGACATCGCCGCAGCGCGCGATGTCGTAGGGGCTGATGCGGCTGACATGGTGGATGTAGCGCATCAGGCACGAGGCGTCGCGCAGCGCGCGGGGCCCGTGGCGCGCGCCCGCGCGGTTGGTGGTGCCGCCGTCCCAGGGAACGCCCGCAAGCGCGATATCCAAGCCCTTGAGGTCCTGGACCAGCGGCAGGCGCATGAAGGTGGCGATGCCGCCGAACCGCGGTACCACCAGTCCGCTCTGGGGTTTGGGGTACGCTGTCGATTCGGCCATGACCGCACTCCGCCTTCACTGCTATAAGAAACCTATAAAGAGGGGCCGGGGCGGCGG
>JADZDN010000060.1 GCA_020851015.1 Alphaproteobacteria bacterium
AATCCGTCCTCGGCCGATCCGCGCAGCAGATGCCCCGCCGTCTCGCGCACCGCCATGATGTCGCCGACCGCGATGCGCGCGGCGTCCGCGCCCGGATTGAGGTCGGCGGCGCGCAGCTTCTCGGCATTGCCGAGCACGCGGTCGACCTCCGGCATGGCGGCGAAACGGTCGGGTGCGATCTGCGCCGCGCAGCCCGTGACGATGATCGTGGCGCCGGGCCGCCGGCGCCGCGCCTTGCGGATCGCCTGGCGCGCCTGGCGCTCGGCCTCGGCCGTGACCGCGCAGGTGTTGACGATGACGGTATCGATGAGGCCGGCCTCGGCGGCGAGCTCGCGCATGACGGCCGATTCGTAGGCATTGAGCCGGCAGCCGAAGCCGATCACCTCGGTGCGGTCGGGCGGCGGCTGGCGCGCGGGATCGATCGGCGGCATGACGCGATGCCTTCAGGAAAAGAACGCGGGGGCAAGCGTCCCGGTGAAGCTGATCGCCACCTCGCCCGTCATCAGCACGCGGCCGTCGGCCAGCCGTTCGATGCCGAGCGAGCCGCCGTCCATCACCACCTCGGCCTTGCGCTCCACCAGTCCGCGCCGGCTGGCCGCGACCAGCACCGCGCAGGCGCCGGTGCCGCAAGCCATGGTCTGGCCCACGCCGCGTTCCCACACCCGCATGCGGATGCGCCCGGGCCCGAGGATCTGCGCCACTTCGATGTTGGCGCGCTCGGGGAACATCGGGTCATGCTCGAGCTGCGGGCCCAGGCTGCGCAGATCGACCGTCTCGGCGTCCGCCACGAAGAAGACCGCGTGCGGGTTGCCCATGTTGACGCAGCTCGCGTCGGCGAGCGCGCCGGCGGCGACCGGCACGTGGTTGGTGTCGCCGTCGCGGGCGAGCGGGATCTCGCGCCAGCCGAGCCGCGCCGCGCCCATGTCGACCGTGACGCGGCCGTCGGGCGCCGCCTTGGAGCCGAGGACGCCGGCGACCGTCTCGATGACCGCGGCATCGGCGCCCTTCTCGCGCATCATCAGCGCGGCGACGCAGCGCGCGCCGTTGCCGCAGGCCTCGACCTCGCCGCCGTCGCTGTTGTAGATGCGCATGAACACGTCGGCCGAGGGCGCGGTCGGCCGTTCGAGCACGAAAAGCTGGTCGCAGCCCACGCCCGCGCGCCGGTCGGCGATCAGCCGGATGCGCCGCGCGTCCAGCGCGAAGCCGCGCCGGCGGGCGTCAAGCACCACGAAATCGTTGCCCAGGCCGTGCATCTTGATGAACGGCAGGCCGGTCGCGGCGGTGGTCGGGGCGTCGTTCATGCGCCCGGTTATAGGCCGGGCGCCGGGCGGGATACAAGCGCGGGGCCGTTGGTGCAACCCGTCGCGGACCTGCGCGGCGGCTGGAGCTGACGGGCCGGTCAGGCCTCTTTCGGCGCGCGGTGCAGGCCGCGGATGAAGGTCAAAAGCCGCTTGCGCAGGCGCGGATTGCCGATCGTGTAGTAGGCGTCGAGCAGGTCCTGCGTTTCGCGCGAGCCCATCAGATCGGGCGAGAACACGTCGCGGTTTTCGGCCAGCGCCTTCTTGGTGACGACGGTCTTGATCGGCGGCTGGGGCGGCAGGTCGTCGAAGAAGAACGAGACCGGCACGTCGAGCACCTTGCTGAGCTCGAACATGCGGCTGGCGCCGATGCGGTTGGTGCCGCGCTCGTTTTTCTGGATCTGCTGGAAGCTCACGCCGACGGCCTCGGCCAGGTTCTTCTGGCTCATCCCCATCTGCACGCGGCGCTCGCGCACCCGCTTGCCGACATGAACGTCGATGGAATCACCGGCAGGTCTGCGACTCACGGATACCGTCCTGCATGAAAGCGTTTACATAAGGTTGGATCAATGAAACGTTCCATATGTAATCTATCGACGGGATAACGACAATGTAATTCTGCGCACCAGTCCTGATTTGCGGCGGGTGGAACTGACGCGGCTGCTTGCGCGCACCTGCCGTAGCGTGAGACGAGGATTTCTTGCTGCGGCGACAGGGCCGGATCAGCGCGACTGCATATCCTGGGCAATGCCGCGCAGCAGACGGATGATGTCGCGCCGTGTCGCGGGGTCCGCGATCGCGCTGAACGCGGCGATCAGTGCCTTGGTTTCCGCCAGCCGCGCCAGCCGCCCGCTTCCGGCCGGGCCGGGCGCGGGCGTATCGTGGCCGTTCGAGGACTCGATGTCGGCGAAAAAAAAGGAGACGGATTGTTCAACAATCGTGGCAAGCTCGAACAGGCAGCGCGCGGTCAGCCGCTCTTTGCCGTCCTCGATGCGCGCGATCCGCGTGGCCGTCGTGCCCGCTCGCGTGGCGACGTCGCGGGGGCTGAGCCCGGCCTGCTCGCGGGCCCGCCTGATCCGCCGGCCGACCTGGGCGTGAATCTCGGCCTCCTGGCGTGTCCAATTCTTATTCACGGCAGCAACCTTTGCGTGTAATACATTGATTTTAAAGTTACTATCGCGGGTACATTGTTAACAGAAGGGGGCAGGACTTGCCAAGCCTTGGATTGACGTGACCTTCGACGCCGAATTCCGCCGGCAACTGGCGGCACCGATCACCCTTTGCCTCGGCTGGCCGGAAGAGGAGCCCCTGGAGCCGGAGCCCGCGCGGCACGGCCGTTAACGCCCGGCGTCGGCCGGGCCCCGGGCGTCCGGCTATTGACGCCCCTTGCCCATGCCCCTACATTCCGCGCCGCTTTCAGGCAGGCTGATCTGCCGCGTCCGGCCGGGCAAGCCGGATGTCCGCCAGTCCGCGAGTATCGCGCACTGGCGCGTTTTCGCTTGGGGCAACGGGTAGCCGATGTTCGAGGGTCTTACCGGCAAGCTGGGCGAGGTTCTGGAGCGGCTGCGCAAGCGCGCGGCGCTGACCCCCGGCGACGTCGACGAGGCGATGCGCGCGGTGCGCCTGGCGCTGCTGGAGGCCGATGTCGCCCTGCCGGTGGTCAAGGACTTCGTCGCCAAGGTGCGGGACAAGGCCGTCGGCCAGGAAGTGCTGCGCTCGGTCACGCCGGGCCAGATGGTCATCAAGATCGTCCATGACGCGCTGGTCGAGATGCTGGCGGGCGCGGAAGCGGCGCCGGGCGAAGGCGACGTCGACCTGAACGCGCCGCCGCCGGTGGTGATCCTGATGGTCGGGCTGCAGGGTTCGGGCAAGACCACCACGACGGCGAAGCTGGGCCTGCGCCTGACGCAGCGCGACAAGAAAAAGGTGCTGATGGCCTCGCTGGACACCCAGCGGCCGGCGGCGCAGGAGCAGCTCGCGGTGCTGGGCCAGCAGGCCAGCGTGAAGACCCTGCCGGTCGTCCAGGGCCAGCCGCCGGTGGATATCGCCAAGCGCGCGATGATGGCGGCCAGGCTCGAGGGCGTCGACGTGCTGCTGCTCGATACCGCCGGGCGGCTTGCGATCGACGATGCGCTGATGGCCGAGGTGGCCAAGGTGCGCGACGCCACGCAGCCGCACGAGACGCTGCTGGTCGCCGACGCGATGACCGGCCAGGACGCGGTCAACGTCGCGCGCGGCTTCAACGAGAAGGTGGGCCTGACCGGCATCGTGCTGACCCGCGTGGACGGCGACGCGCGCGGGGGCGCCGCGCTGTCGATGCGCGCGGTCACCGGCCGGCCGATCAAGCTGATGGGCGTCGGCGAGAAGCTGGACGCGCTGGAGGCGTTCCATCCCGACCGCATCGCCGGCCGCATCCTGGGCATGGGCGA
>JADZDN010000061.1 GCA_020851015.1 Alphaproteobacteria bacterium
ACGTGATGTCGATCCAGGCGCCGTTCGCGCAGCCCACGCAGGACCGCATCAAGTCGGTGCTGCCGACCAAGGGCTCGGAGATGGTGGGCGCGCTGATCTACGACAAGGACAAGACCACCTACCGCTCCGAGGTCGACCTGGCGCTGAAGACCAAGCCCGACCTGATCTACATCAACGGCTACGCGCCCGACGTGACGGTCATCCTGCGCGATCTCTATCGCGCCGGCTTCACCGGGCCGCGTTTCGCCCAGTCCTACGCCGTCACCGCCAAGGTGCTGGAATCCCTGCAGCCCGAGGTGTCGGAAGGCGTCATCACCGTGCAGCCCTCGTCCGACGTGGGATCGCCCGCCTTCGACCTCGCGGTCAAGCGGCTGGGGATACCCGAGCCCGACAGCTACGAGACCCAGGCGACCGACTGGGCGAGCCTGGTTTCGCTCGGCATCGCCAAGGCCAAGGAGGCGACCGGCACCGGTCTCAGGGACAACGTGCGCAAGATCAGCCAGGGCGCGGGCGCCAAGGTCTACAGCGCCGTCGAAGGCCTGAAGCTGATGGGCGAGGGCAAGGAGATCAACTACGAGGGCGCCAGCGGCCCCTGCGACTTCACTGACATCGGCGACATCATCGACTGCAAGTTCCGCTACATGAAGGTGACGGGCGGCAAGCCCGTGTTCCTGAAAATCGCCTGATGCCGCCGTTCCTGGCGGAGGTAGCCCAGCTCGTCGTCAACGGCGTCATGGCCGGCACCATCCTGGCGGTGCCGGCCATCGGGCTGACGGCGATCTACGCCGTGCTGCGCTTCCCCAATTTCGCGCTGGCCTCGCACGCCACGATCGGGGCCTTCGCCGGCTACATCGCCAACGTGAAGCTGGGGCTGCCGGTGCTGCCGGCGGTCGCCTGCGCCTTCCTGGCGGCGGGGCTCGTGGGCGTCGTGTCGGACGAGTTCGTGCTGAAGCCGTTCCGCGCCGCCGGCTTCATCACCACCGCGATCGCGTCGATCGCGCTGACCATCGGGCTCGAGAACCTGGTCCGCTTCGCCTTCGGCAACGAGTTGCGCGGCTACGACCTGCCGATCATGCGCGACTGGCGCTTCGCCGACATCCGCGTGGCGCCGCAACAGGTGCAGAACCTGGCGATCGCGGTGGCCGCGATGGCGCTGCTGTTCGCGTTCCTCGCCTTCACCCGCACCGGCAAGGCGATGCGCGCGGTCGCCGACAACCCGATGCTGGCCGCGATCAAGGGCATCAACGCCGACGCCGTGTCGCGGCTGGTCAACTTCGTCGGCATGGGGCTGGCCGGGCTGGGCGGCATGCTGATCGGTCTCGACACCACGATCGACCCGCTGACCGGCTTCCGCGCCATCCTCAGCGTCTTCGCCGCCGCCGTGGTGGGCGGGCTCGGCAGCATTCCCGGCGCGGTGCTGGGCGCGCTGACCGTCGGCGTGGGCGAGGAGCTGTGCCTCTTGTTCCTCTCGCCCGACTACCGCAGCGCGGTCGGCTTCATGGCGATCCTCTTGGTGCTGACGCTGCGACCGCGCGGCATCCTGGGCGCGAGGGCGTACTGAGCCATGGAAAACTACCTCATCGCGATGGGCGTCACGGGCTGCATCTACGCGCTGATGGCGCTCGGCCTCAACGTGATCTGGGGCTTCGCCGGCATGGTGAATCTGGGCTTGATCGGCTTCTTCGCCGTGGGCGCCTACGCAACCGCGCTGACCACGCTGAAGTTCGGCTTCCCGATGGCGGCCGGCATGGCGGCCGGCGCGGCGCTGGCGGCGGCGGCCGGGGCGGGCGTGGCGATGATCACGGCGCGCCTGCGCGGCGACTACCTGGCGATCGTGACGCTCGGCCTGGCGGAGACGGTGCGCATCGTGTCGTCCAACACGATCTGGCTGACCAACGGCACGGACGGGATCTCCGGCATCGCCGGTCCGATGCGCGGCCGGTTGAGCCCGACCGAGTTCAACCTGCTCTATCTCGGCATCGTCGCCGTTATCGTCGCGGTCGCCTATGTGCTGGCCGAGCGCCTGCGCGCGGCGCCGTTCGGGCGCGTCCTGCGCGCGATCCGCGACGACGAGCAGGTGGCGGCGGTCGCCGGCAAGCACGTGATGGCCTTCAAGATCCGCGCCTTCGCCATCTCGGCCGGGGCGATCGGGCTAGCCGGCGCGCTCTACGCGCATTACACGTCCTACATCGCGCCGGACCTGTTCGTGCCGCTGTTCACCCTCTACATCAAGCTGGCGCTTCTGGCCGGCGGGCTCGGCAACAACCGCGGCGCCGTGGTGGGCGCCTTCCTGATCGTGTTCTTCCTCGAATCCACGCGCTTCGTCATCCCGTGGATTCCCGGCGTCAGCGCGGTGCAGGGCGCGGCCCTGCGCGAGCTCCTGATCGCGGCGCTCCTGATCGTTTTGCTGCGCTACAATCCGAAAGGCCTGGTGCCCGAGCAGTTGCCGCGGCTGAAACTGCCGGCAGCAGTCGCGCCCTAGTCGATCGCCGGTGGCGCCGCCGCCGCAAGCCACTGCCGCAAGCCGCCGCCGCGAGCCGCTGGCCATGCAGCGGGCGGTTGGCGCTTTCGCGATCATTGTGCAACGCACGGATGCATTTTGCCGGCGAAATGATCGAGCGCGACGCTGGCGCGTGCATCCAGGATAAACCTACCGTATAGTTACCAGCAAGCTCGGTTTCCGCTCGTGGGCCGGGCAGGGACCCCGCGAGCCACGCCAGGTGGTTGCGTTCTTGCACTGTCCGAGATTTCGTGGTCGTCGCGGGGTAAACGCGAGCAGACAGCGAAGGGAGAGGACACGATGCGACAGGCAAGCTTCGTCCGCTGCAGCCTCCAGGTTGCGGCCATCCTGGCGTTTGCCGCCGTCGCCGGCCTTGCGGGGTCCGGCGTCGCGCAAGCGCAACAGAAGACCGTCAAGCTCGGGATCACCCTGCCGTTGACGGGCGCGGACGCGGAAGACGCGCTGCACATCAAGAACGGCGCGGTGATGGCGATCGAGGAAGCCAACGCCAAGGGCGGCGTGGGCGGCTACAAGATCGACGTCGTCGTCTATGACAGCGGCACCGCCACGGCCGGCCAGTACGACCCGGCCCAGGCCGCCACCAACACGAAGAAGCTGGCCGCCGATCCGCTGGTGGTAGGCAATGTCGGCCCGCAGATGAGCGGCGAGGGCAAGGCGATGGCGCCGATCTTGAGCGAGGCGAACCTCGCCACGATCACGCCCAGCTCGACCAATCCCGACATCACCAATCCCTACATGGCGGCGCAGTTCAAGCCCAAGGGCAAGGCGATCTACTTCCGCACGGTGACGACGGACGCCTTCCAGGGCCCGAACATGGCCAACTTCGTGAAGGACAAGCTGAACATTAAGACGGTTTACGTGCTCGATGATTCCGGCGCCTACGGCGTCGGCATCGCCGACAGCTTCCAGCGCCAGGCCGAGAAGATCGGCATCAAGGTGCTGGGCCGCGACCAGCTCAATCCGAAAGAGGCCGACTACACGACGATCCTGACCAAGGTCAAGGCTGCCAAGCCCGATCTGCTCTACTACGGCGGCGTCGCGCAAGCCGGCGTGAAGCTGGCGAAGCAGGCCTACGACATCGTCCCGAACATGCCGAAGGCCGGCGGCGACGGCATCCAGGGAACCTCGTTTCTGAAGGGCGTGGGCTTCCCGGCGGTCGAGGGCTGGTATTCCACCAACGCCTCGCCGCACGTCACGCAGACGCCCGAGGCGGCGGACTGGGTGAAGCGCTACAAGGCGAAGTTCGGCGCGAACACGGGGTACGACGACTATACGATCACGTCGTACAACGCCGCGCTGGTGCTGATCGACGCCATCAAGCGCGTGGCCGAGAGCGGCAAGCCGGTCGACCGCACCAACGTGCGCGACGCCGTGCAGGCCACCAAGATGAAGACGCTGCAGGGCGACATCGCGTTCGACGAGAACGGCGACATGGTCGACAAGGTCGTCAGCGTCTTCCAGTACAAGTTCGACAAGGCGAAGCCGGCGGACGATCTGGACGCGCAGAACAAGTACGTCGGCGTGGCGCCGGCGACCCCCGGCTCCTGAGTCCGTAGTGCTGTCCATCGTTAGGAGGTCCTGAGGCCATGAGCTTTCAGGACCTCCTTCTCCAGCAGATCATCAATGGAGTGAGCCTGGGCGCGATGTACGCCTTACTCGCGCTCGGGTTCACGATGGTCTATGGAATCATCGAGCTGATCAATTTCGCGCACTTCAACGTGTTCATGGTCGGCTCGTTCATCGCGATGTGGATCATGGGCGCGATGGGGGTGGTGGGGCAAAGCACCGTCCTCTACGGCTTGCCGCTCGTGGGCGTGCTGCTGACTACCTTGATCGCGACGATGCTGATCACCGGCCTGCTGGGCGTGGCGATCGAGCGGGTGGCGCTCCGGCCGCTGCGCGGCGTGGCCGGCACGGCGCCGATGATCACCACGATCGGCCTGTCCTACATCCTGTTCAACGTGATCCTGCTGGCGTTCGGCGCGGATTCGAAGAACTACACCAACCCCCTGCCGCGAACGCACTGGGAGATCGGCGAGGCCGTGCTGCGGCTGCGCGAATTGCTGCTGTGGGGGATCTCGCTCGGCCTGATGGCGGTGCTGCACTACTTCGTGCGCGGCACCAAGATGGGCAAGGCGATGCAGGCGACGGCCCAGGACCCCGAGGCGGCGCGGATGATGGGGGTCAACGTGGACCGCGTGGTGGCCATGGCCTTCTTCCTGGGCTCGGCCCTTGCCGGGGCCGCCGGGATGATCTTCGGCCTCTACTACAACTTCACCAGCTTCATCATCGGCTACACGGCGGGCCTGCGCGCCTTCACGGCGGCGGTGCTGGGCGGCATCGGCAACATTCCCGGCGCGATGCTGGGAGGGATCCTGATCGGCCTGATCGAATCCCTGGGCGGGCATTTCATCGCCGTGCGCTGGACCGACGTGATCATCTTCTCGATCCTGGTGCTGGTGCTGGTGTTCCGCCCGACCGGCCTGCTCGGGCGCGCGGCGCCCACCAAGTCGTGAGCCGGCCATGAGCATGCCGTCGATCGCGCGTCCGGCCGGCCTGATCGCCGGGCTGCTGGATCGCGCCCGCAGCGCGCAGGGCCGGCGCATCGGCCTCGCCCTGCTGTTCCTGGGCGCCGTGGCGTTCCCCTTCGTCGACCGCAACGAGGGCGACATCGACGCCGTCGCCAACGCGCTGGCCTTCGCCATCCTGGCGTTGGGATTGAATATCGTCGTCGGCTTCGCCGGACTGCTCGATCTCGGCTACGCGGCCTTCTTCGCGATCGGCGCCTATACCTGCGGCATCTTCTCGTCCTACCAGGTGCAGCCGGAATGGAGCAGCTTCTGGGTGCCGTTCGAGTACCTGGGCCTGGTCGCGCACAACACGGCCAACGGGCGCGACCTGGTGCATTTCACCGTCTCGTTCTGGCTGATGCTGCCGGTCTCGGCGCTGGTGGCGGCGTTCTTCGGCGTGCTGTTCGGCGCGCCGACCCTCCGGCTCAAGGGCGACTACCTGGCGATCGTCACGCTGGGCTTCGGCGAGATCGTGCCGATCGTCGCCCGCAACACGCCCTACCTGACCAACGGCGCCCAGGGGCTGAACGGCGTGCATTCGCCGAACCTGTTCGGCTACACCTTCGGCGTGCAGTCCACGCCCTACTACTATTTGGGCCTGCTGCTGGTGGTGATGCTGGTCCTGATATCGACGCGGCTGAAGGAGTCGCGGGTGGGCCGCGCTTGGCTGGCGATCCGCGAGGACGAGATCGCGGCCGAGGCGATGGGCGTCGACCGCACCCGGTTCAAGCTGCTGGCGTTCGGCATTGGCGCGGCGTTCGGCGGCATGACCGGCACGTTCTACGTCGCCAAGCTGCAGACCGCGACGCCGGAAATGTTCGGCTTCCCGGTGTCGGTGATGCTCCTGGTGATGATCGTGCTGGGCGGCACCGGCAGCGTGGCCGGCGTCGTGCTGGGGGCGCTGATCCTGCAGCTCCTGCAGTCCTGGTTCCTGCAGGACCTGACGATCTGGACCCATGCGCTGGGGCGGCTGACCGGTATCGGCGTGCTGGAGCGCGTCGACCTGGTGCAGTCGATCGAGCTGATCTTCGGCGTCATCCTGGTGGTCATGATGCTCTACCGCCGCCAGGGCCTCATCCCCGAGCGACCGGCGGTCCGGGCGCTGTCGCTCGACCAGCAGGCGGCGATGCCCACGCGCGGCGGCATCCAGGGCGCGCTTGGGCCGATCCACGGCAAGACGGTCGATCGGGGCCGTCCGCTGCTCGAAGTGCGCAATCTGTCGCGGTCGTTCGGCGGCATCCAGGCGGTCAAGAATCTCGCGCTGACGGTCGAGGCCGGCAGCATCGTCGCGGTGATCGGCCCCAACGGATCGGGCAAGACCACGTTCTTCAACCTGGTCACCGGCCTGCTGCCGCCCAGCGCGGGCAAGGTGGTGTTCGCCGGCGAGGACATCACCGGCCTCGGCCCGCACCAGATCGTCGAGCGCGGGGTCGCCCGCACGTTCCAGAACCTGCGCCTGTTCGCCAACATGACGGTGATGGAGAACGCGCTGGTCGGGGCCCATACGCGCACCTCGACCGGGCCGATGGGCGCGATCCTGCGCTCGCGGGGCGTGAAGCGCGAGGAGGCGGCGGCGCGCGCCCGCGTGCTGGACGTGCTGAGCATCTTCGGCAACCGGCTGATGCCACGGGTCCAGCATCTGGCGCGCACCCTGTCCTACGCCAACCGGCGGCGGCTGGAGATCTCCCGCGCGCTGGTCTCGCAGCCGCAGCTCCTGCTGCTGGACGAGCCCACCGCGGGCATGAATCCCACCGAGACGCTCGAGCTGACCGACCAGATCCGCGGCCTGCGCGACCGCGGCGTGACGATCCTGCTGATCGAGCACAAGCTCAACGTGGTCAACGAGATCGCCGACAAGGTGGTCGTGCTCGACCATGGCGAGAAGATCGCCGAGGGAAGCCCGGCGGAAGTCCAACGCAACGAGGAAGTCCTGCGTGCATATCTCGGACGCACAGCCGCAACCGGAGCGCCGGCCGCTTCTTGAGTTCTCCGGCGTCGACACCTATTACGGCGAGCTGCACGTCCTCAAGGGCGTCAACTACCGGGTAGGCGAGGGCGAGATCGTCTGCCTCCTGGGCGGCAACGCCTCGGGCAAGTCGACGACGATGAAGACGATCTTCGGCATCGTCACGCCCCGGCGCGGCACGATCACCTATGCCGGCGAGCGGATCAACGACATGCCGACGGCCGAGCGCGTGCGCCGCGGCATCGCGCCGGTGCCCGAAGCCCGGCGGCTGTTCCCGCGCATGACCGTGCTGGAAAACCTCTACATGGGCGCCTTCACGCGCGACGACAAGGCGGAGATCGAGGCCGATCTCGAACGCGTGTTCGGCCTGTTTCCCCGCATCAAGGAGCGGCTGAAACAGTCGGCCGGCACGCTGTCGGGCGGCGAGCAGCAGATGGTGGCGATGGCGCGCGCGCTGATGGCGCGCCCGAAGCTCCTGTGCATGGACGAGCCGTCGATGGGCCTGTCGCCGCTGTTCGTCGAGCAGGTGTTCGAGCTGATCCAGGCGATCAACCGCCAGGGCACGACGATCTTCATGGTCGAGCAGAACGCCAACATGGCGCTATCGATCGCCAGCTACGGCTACGTGCTGCAGACGGGCGAGGTGGTGCTGTCGGGCTCGGCCCAGAGCTTGCGCGACAACGAGATGGTGCGCCAAGCCTATCTTGGCGAGCTCAAGGTGGCGACGCACTGAGCGCGCCGGCGCCGCGGACATTCGAGGCCCCCAAGAAAAAAGCCCCGCCACGAGGGCGGGGCTAGGTGAACAGGGAGGCTTCACGTCTGGGAGACGTAGGGTCCGAAGACCCCATCCCGAGCCCGCGAGGGCCCGGAATCTCGGAATATCGAACTGTCGTGGCGCTGTCCCGCGCCCCAACAACACGATGAAAATAAGCGGCGACGCTCCGGCTTCCCACCAGAAATTCGTCAGTGCCGTCATGCCGATGCTGCATGGCTGTATCGAGCTTAGCCACGCATTTCACAGCGGCGCGTCGCCAATAAGCAATGCCGAAAACACGGTGCGTTCAACCGCGGCGGTGGTTCCGCCGCCGGTTAGACTCAGCGCGGGCTGCCTTCCGCGACCTGGCGGACCAGGAAATCGCGCAGCACCGCGATGCGCTTGGAATGGCGCAGCTCTTCCGGATAGACGAAATAGGCCTGCACCTGCGGCCCGGTGAGGTCGGGCAGGATGCGCACGAACGGCGCGTCGGGCGGCACCATGTAGCCGCCCAGCGATCCGATGCCGAGCCCGCTGCGCACCGCGCGGTAGATGCCGTAGACGTTGTTGACCCGCAGCACCGGGCGGCGCGGCCGCTCGGGGCTGGCGCCGATCTCCAGCAGCCAGTTGACGTGCGGCACCGGCAGGTTGCCGGTGTCGCCGTAGACGACGATGCGATGATTGTCGAGATCCTCGGCCTTCTCGGGCTTGCCGTGCTTCTGGATGTAGTCCTTCGAGGCGAAGATTTCCGCCCGCATCGTCATCAGCGGGCGCTGGATCAGGTCGGCCTGGCGCGGCGGCGACATGCGGATCGCGACGTCGGCTTCGCGCATGCCAAGGTCCAGCTCGGCGTCGTCGAGCAGCAGGGTCAGGTCGATCTCGGGATACAGCTCCAGGAAGTCGCGCATGCGCGGCGTCAGCCAGGCCGCGCCGAACGCGACCGTCGTCGTCACCGTCAGCGGCCCGCGCGGCCGGTCCTTGCTCTCGCTCAGCATGGCCTCGGCCATCGCCAGCTTGTGCACCACGTCGCGCGCCGTGTCGTAGAGCAGCTCGCCCTGCTCGGTCAGGATCAGGCCGCGCGCGTGGCGGTGGAACAGCGGCACGCGCAGGCTTTCCTCCAGCGCGCCGATCTGCCGGCTGACGGCCGACTGGCTGAGGTTCAGGAGCTCGCCCGCATGGGTGAAGCTGCCCGCCTCGGCCACGGCGTGGAACACGCGCAGCTTGTCCCAATCCATCAGCGGACGGTTGGGCGAGCCGGGTGGCCGGCCTCCCGATATCGCCATGGCTGGTCCCCCCTTCTCTTCCCGGGCTATTGCGCCGCGGCGGCGGCGGGATGTGCCCGGGTTGCCAAGTATCGGTCCGCCTCCAGCGCGGCCATGCAGCCCATGCCGGCCGCGGTCACGGCCTGGCGGAACACCTTGTCCTTCACGTCGCCCGCGGCGAACACGCCGGCGACCGAGGTCGCCGTCGAGTCGGGCCGGGTCAGCAGATAGCCCTCGTTGTCCATCTCGAGCTGGCCCTTGAACAGGCCGGTGACCGGGTCGTGGCCGATGGCGACGAACACGCCGTCCAGCGCGATGTCGCGCGCGGCGCCGGTCTTGGCGTTGCGGATGCGGATGCCGCTGACCGACGGCGGCGCGCCGTCCTTGCCGTCCTCGCCCAGGATCTCCTCGACGACGCTGTCCCATACCACCTTGATCTTCGGGTTGGCGAACAGCCGGTCCTGCATGATGCGCTCGGCGCGGAAGGCGTCGCGGCGATGAATGACGGTTACCTCGGTCGCGAAATGGGTCAGGAACAGGGCCTCCTCGACCGCCGAGTTGCCGCCGCCGACGACCGCGACCTTCTTGCCGCGATAGAAGAACCCGTCGCAGGTGGCGCAGGCCGACACGCCGTGGCCGCGCAGCCGGGTCTCGCTCGCCAGGCCCAGCCAGCGCGCCTGCGCGCCGGTGCTGACGATCAGCGTGTCGCCGGTATAGGTATCGCCGCTGTCGCCGACGCAGGCGAAGGGCCGGCGCTTCAGGTCGCAGGCGACGATCGTATCGTTGACCAGGTTGGTGCCGACATGCTCGGCCTGCTTCTGGAACTGCTCCATCAGCCAGGGCCCCTGCACCGCCTCGGCGAAGCCGGGGTAGTTCTCGACATCGGTCGTGATGGTCAACTGGCCGCCGGGCTGCGTGCCCATCACCAGCGTCGGCTTGAGGTTTGCGCGCGCCGCATAGATCGCGGCCGTGAAACCCGCCGGGCCGCCGCCGAGAATCAATACCTTGGTGTGATGGGTCGTCATAATCGCTATTCCTAGCGCGGCCGCAGCCATGCGGCGCGCTCGTCATGATATTAAAGCGGGGAGTATGGCCGTTACAAGGCAGGGGCCGGCAGGCCTTGCGGGCTGCGCAACGCGGCGGATCGGGCCAATGACCGGCGCGCGGCGCGACCGGCGGTCGCGATTCGCCGTCAGAACCCGAACATGTGATCCAGGCTGAAGCGGTCCTGGTCGTCGATCAGGCCGTGATAGCCGAACAGCCGGCAAGTAGTGTCCCGCACGATAACGTAGGCGCCCTCGCCGGCGCGCGCGCGATCGGCCTGTCCGAACTGCTCACTATAGCGCCAGAGCAGCGAGCCGCCGCACGGAATCGCGACCGGGCGGCGCGTGACTTCCCTGCCCGCGCGGTCGTGCAGGGCAAGTTCGGTCGCCGACCGCCCGTGCCAGGGGGTCGAGGCGGGATAGATCAGGTGGCACAGCGTGTCGAGCGGCGGCGGACCCAGCCGCAGGTAGAGCCGCGTGCTGAGCCCCGGCGCGCGGCCGGCATAGGATTGCGGCTCGTTGCGATAGGTCAGCACGGTATTGAAGACATGCGCGCCGAAGCTGGTCTCGGCCGCGTGGCCGGTGGATTTCGCTTCGTAGCGGAAAAGCCCGTGCAGCCAGCCATCGGCCTCGCCGCCGCCCTCGAGGTCATAGATCAGCTCCATGTGGCCCCAGTCGGCGCCCGGCGCGCCCAACGCGGCGCCGTCCAGCAGCGTCTCGGCGTCGATCGCCACGCTGTCCCGCCGCTTCAGGCGCCCGAAGCGATGGCGCGCCTGCTCGCGCCCCTCCCTGTCGTAGACGATCGCGGCGATCGGCAATTCCTTCTGGCAGGTCGCCATCGGCGTCGGCAGCGCGATCGACCGCCAGCGCGACACCGGCAGCACCGGGGCGGGCAGCAGGTAACCCTTGCCCATCAGGTTGCCAAGCTCGGCGATGCGCGGATCGGGCTTGAGGTCCTCGCGCTCGACGTTGGGATGCGCGATGCGCCGGCGCCCGGCATGGGGCGCCTTGGTCTCGATCACCTCGTAGCGGGGGCGCACGAAATGCTTGCCGGCCTGGATCTCGATCTGCTGCGGCCAGCGCGCGCCGGGCAGCAGCGACGCAACGTCCAATTCGCGGCTGGCGAAGGCGGGCACCGGCTCGCCCAGCCAGGCGACATGGTCGTCGCCCATCAGGTTCAGCCCGATCGCACCTTTGGGGATCGGGCAGCAATGGCTGTTCTGCACCCACAGCACGACGCGCTCGTCCGCGCGCGGGGCGGGAAGCCCGGCATAGAGGTTCGACGGCCAGGCATTGGCGTCATGCGTGCAGGACAGGCTCGCCGCGCCGTTGGCCAGGCCCGGGTCGCCGTAGGTGTCCAGCGCGTACTTCACCACGTCGTGGCCGCGGCCGTTGACGACATGCACCAGGACCTGGCCGGCGAACTCCGGCAGGCCGAAGCGCCGGCGGACGTCCCGGCTATCGATCGCGATGCCGGCGATGCCGTCCGGCACGGTTTCGGTCCAGGTGGCGATGCGCGTGCCCGCCGCGTCGAACAGCGCCAGCCACAGCGACACGTCCCTGGCGCCGTAGCCCGACCAGTAGTTGGCCGTGGCCAGCCTGGTATGCAGCCCGCCCTGGTCGCGGAAGAAGGCGAAGTTGGTGGCGAAGTTGAGCGGGTCCAGATAGCGCTGGCGGTTGGTCAGCAGCGCATCGGGCAGGCGGGCGTCGTCCAGCGTGGCGACCGTAGCATCCGGTGGCAGCAGGTGGCGGATGTGGTCGACCAAGCGCTGGGCGTCGAAGGCGGCCACCAGCACCGCCCGCGCGGACGAGGCGCCGATATCCGTCACCGGCTGGGTCGGATGGCCCAGCCGCGTCTGGCCCAGATCGGCGAGGTCCTGGACATAGACGCCGGCCGTCTTCAATGCCGACAGGTCGTGCAGGCTCGCCATCGTCGACAGGAACCCGAGCGGGTCGTAGATCGCGACCGGCCCCAGCCCGGCGAGCCTATGGATCAGCGCCTGCAGGCGCTCGGCGCCGATCGGATGGCCCAGCGCCTTGAACAGCGCGTTGCCGCCGGTCTGGTTGCTGAAGGTGTCGATGCGCAGCGCCATCGGATCAAGCGGCTCGCTTGCCGGTGAAGAACAGCTTGACCGGCTTGGTCACGGCCGCCTGCCAGTGCCGGCCCTGCTCGAACCAGCACATGAGGCGGCTGCTGACCCAGTTGAGCTGGATCGCGCGGCGCTGGCCGACAAAGGGCTTGTGCCCGTGCCAGGCGTTGGGCGTGCAGCGGAACAGCAGCAGCGTGCCAAGCTCGGGCGGCACTTCGGCGGCATAGTCCTCGAGATCGTCGCCCGAGCGCAGCATGCGCAGCCAGCCCGCCTTTTCCCGCCAGTCGCGATTGAGGTAGAGCAGCGCGGTCACGACCTTGCCGCGCCGGTCGTAGTGGATGCGCCCGTCATGCGCGCCGGTATGGCCGCGCACGGTCAGCATGGTCGGCAAGGTTTCGAGCGGCAGGTCGAGCTTCCGCCCCATCGCCCGCGCCAGCTCGGGGCCGCGCAATTCGTCGATCAGCGCGCCGAACGCCGGACCATAGCGGAGCGTCGAGGGCGGGTAGCTGCCGGGCGTCGCGATGGCGGGGAAGTCGCGCTCGACGACGGCCGCCGCATCCGGCGTCAGGAAGCCGGGAACCACCGCGAAATCAAACGGTTGTCGGTTCAGCGGCGCGCCTGCCAGGGCGTCCAGGTCGAGCATGGCCATGGCCGGGATATAAGGCCTGGGCCTGCGTGAGGCAAACCCGATTCTCAGGTTCTGACCTTGGCCTGCCGCCACAGCGAAGGTGCGGCGATAGCGACGCCCAGGAGCCCGGTCTTCCATCCCGGCGCCATCAGCAGCAGCCCGCCTAGGCCGACCAGCGCGCGCTCCCAGTGCCTGAACGGCGCGCGGGCATAGCCCGTGAGCGCGGCGGCCAGGAACACGATGCCGATCAGGCAGCCCACCACGGTCTCGACGAAGGCGAACCAGGTGAACCCCTTGGTCACGATCAGCATCGACGGCGCATAGGCGAAGACGAACGGCACCAGCGCCTTGGCGGTGCCCAGGCGGAAGGCGGTGTTGCCCGTGCGGAACGGGTCGGCGCCGGCCATGCTGGCGGCGGCATAGGCCGCCAGCGCCACCGGCGGGGTGATGTCGGCCAGCACCCCGTAATAGAACACGAAGAAATGCGCGACGATCGGCTGCATGCCGAGCAGCGCCAGCGACGGCGCCGCGACCGTCACCATGATGATGTAGTTGGCCGTGGTCGGCACGCCACAGCCCAGCAGGATGCAGACCACGGCGGTCATCACCAGCGTGTAGAACAGCGTCCAGTCCTTGGGGTCGAACAGGAACGCCGGGAGCAGCCCGCCCGTCGCGCCGGCCATGCTGCCGGCGAAGCTGGTGACGATGCTGGATATCTTGAAGCCGACGCCGGTCAGGGTCACGACGCCGACGATGATGCCCACGGTGGCGGCGGCCGCGCCGACCGCGATCGCGTATTTCGCGCCGACCACGAAGCTGTCGACCATGTCGGCGATCTTGCGCCGCGCATCCGGGTCGCGGCGAAGGAACGCGCCGGCGACGATCGCGCAGGCGACGAGCAGCCCGATCGTCGCCTCGCCCGTGCTGAACACGTCCGCGCCGACGCACGCGGCGACCGCGGCCAGCAGCGCAAGGGCCACCGCTCCGTTGCGCCCGGTCAACCCCACCACCATGCAGGCGGTGATGCCCCAGAACGCCGCGAGATAGGGCGTGAAGCCGGAGAACAGCACGATCAGCAGCACGAACAGCGGGATCGATGTCGGCCAGTCGCGCCGCAGCACCTCGCGCACGTCGGGCAATTCGTCTTTGGTCAGGCCGCGCAGCCCGTGCTTCTTGGCCTCGAAATGCACCTGCCAGAACAAGCCGAAGAAATGCATGAAGGCCGGCACGACCGCCGCCAGGATGATGATCTGGTAGGGCGTGTTGAGGAACTCGACCATCATGAACGCGGCCGCGCCCATGATCGTCGGC
>JADZDN010000062.1 GCA_020851015.1 Alphaproteobacteria bacterium
CAGATCTACGAGGGCACCAACCAGATCCAGCGCATGATCATGGCGCGCCACCTGCTCGGCGAGGCGGCGCAGGGGTGAGGAACAGGACTTGAAATTTTGACCCTAACATATATGTTACGAAGAGATCGGCTTGATGGATATTCGCGAATACGTGGACGAGCGAGGCCGCTGCCCTTTCCGTCAATGGTTCGAGCGCCTGGATCGGACGGCTGCCGCGAAGGTCTATACGGCCCTCGTCAGACTGGGGGAGGGCAATGTCGCCAGCCTCAAGAGCGTGGGTGGCGGTCTGTACGAATGCCGCATTTCGTTTGGGCCGGGATATCGTCTGTACTTCGGCTACGACGGGGCGTCGATCGTCATTCTCTTGGCAGGCGGCACCAAGCAACGGCAGAGCGAGGACATCGATGCCGCGAGGAAGCGCTGGTCCATCTACCAGTCGAGCAGGAGATCAAGGACATGGCACTAAGCAGAAGCGTGTGGGAAACAGTCGACCGTCGGCTGAAGAAGGATGCCGGCTTTCGCGAGGCGGTCCTGCAGGAGGGGCTTGAAGCGCTGATGAATGGCGACGTGGATGTCGGTAAGGCGATCTTGCGGCGATATATCCATGCCACGGGCGGCTTCGAAAAGCTCGCCGAAGGGACCGGCTTGCCCCCGACCAGCCTGCACCGCATGTTCGGGCCCAAGGGCAATCCGACGATCAGGAATCTCGCCTCGGTGGTCAGCCATTGGCAGAAGAAGAACAAGGTCAAGCTGCGCGTGATCGCGACGCGATGATTTCTCATCCTTCGACAAGCTCAGGATGAGGCGGTAATTGTTTCGGTTCGTTCCGCAGCAATCGTCCTGAGCCCTGAGCTTGTCGAAGGGTCGAAGGACGACCCCAAGGACGCACCCGTGCTCGATCTGCAGAACATCACGCACCGCTACGGCCCGCTGCGCGCGGTCGACGCGCTGAGCCTGCGCGTGCGGCCGGGCGAGGTGGTATGCCTGCTGGGGCCGTCGGGCTGCGGCAAGTCGACCGTGCTCCGGCTGGCGGCCGGGCTCGAGCGGCTGCAGGCCGGCGCGGTCGCGATCGCGGGCAGCGTCGTGGCGGACGCGCGGGCCGGCACCGACATGCCGCCCGAGGATCGCGGCGTCGGCATGGTGTTCCAGGACTATGCGCTGTTCCCGCACCTGAACGTGATCGACAACGTCGCCTTCGGCCTCCAGGGGGCGATCGCGGAGCGTCGCGCGCGCGCGACGGCGGTGCTGGCGCAGGTCGGGGTCGAGGAGTACGCAGCCGCTTATCCGCATGTGCTGTCCGGCGGCCAGCAGCAGCGCGTCGCCCTGGCCCGCGCGCTGGCGCCGAAGCCGGGCGTCATGCTGCTGGACGAGCCGTTCTCGGGCCTGGACGCGCGGCTGCGCGACCCGGTGCGCGACGCCACCTTGCACGCGCTGAAGAACAGCGGCGCCGCCTGCCTGCTGGTCACCCACGACCCCGACGAGGCGATGTTCATGGCCGACCGCATCGCCGTGATGCGCGAGGGCCGCATCGTCCAGCTCGGCCCGCCGGTCGAGCTCTATTGCCGGCCGGCCGACGCCTTCGTCGCGCGCTTCTTCGGCGAGATCAACGCGCTCAGCGCGACGGTGGCGCGCGGCGCGGCAGCGACGCCCTTCGGCGCGGTGCCGTCGACCCTGCCCGAGGGCAGCGCGGTGGACGTGCTGATCCGGCCCGAGGCCTTGAAGCTCACGGCCGCGAACGGCGCCGGCCAGCCGGCGGCGCGCGTGGTCGCGGCGCGCATGCTCGGCCGGTCGAGCCTGATCCATCTCGCGGTCGGCGAGGGTGATGGGGCGGGCGTCGGCCAACGGCCGCTGCATCTGCACGCCCGCGTACCCGGTCGCTTCCTGCCGGCCGAGAACAGCCTGGTCGCGGTGGCGCTGGACCTCGACCAGACCTTCGTTTTTGCCGCCTCATCATAGGCCTGAGCCGCCGGCTGGCCGGCGTTGCGGGGCAGGGGGGATTCTGCAATGATCCGGCCGCGACGGCGGGAAACGCGGGTTTCCGGCCGTGGACTTGGTTTGGGAACGGTCGCGCGGCATGGGCCTGGGCATTGTCGAGCTGGCGCTGGTGATCGGCGTGGTGGTGCGGTTGGTCGGCACCGGCAAGCTGACGCGCGCGATGGGCGACCTGGCGCGCGGCGTGCGCGTGTTCCGCGACGAGATGAAGGACGTCGCGCCGGCCGGGGCCGCCGGGGCGGCGCCTGCGCCGGCGGCGCTGCCGTCGCCCGCCCACAGGGATCGGCCGGCCCGGCCCTGAGCGGGCCGTGGCGGGCTGGAAGGATCATGTTCGATATCGGGTGGTCCGAGCTCGCGGTCATCGCGGCGGTGGCGATCGTCGTCATCGGGCCGAAGGACCTGCCGTTGGCGCTGAAGACGGTCGGCCAGTGGGTCGCCAAGGCGCGCAGCCTGGCGCGCGAGTTCCAGGGCAGCGTCGACGAGATGATCCGCGAGGCCGAGCGCGCCGCCGAGCTCGACAAGCTGAAGAAGGAAGTGCAGGACGCGACGGCCGAGCTCGACGTCACCAAGGAGATCGAGACCGCGAAGAACGAGATCGAGCGGTCGATCGACATGCCGCCGATCCAGATGGACCCGCTGCAGGAGCCGCCGCCGGACCCCAAGCCCGCCGAGGAAAAGCCGGTCGAGAGCGTGGCCGCGCCGCCGCCCGATGCGCCGGTCATGCCGCTGCCGTCGAGCATGCTCGCCGAGGGGCACGTCGAGACTCCGGCCGAGGCGCAGAAGCCCGCTGCCGAAGACGCGCCGCCCAAGCGCGCGAACGCCGGGCAAGGCTAGGGACCGAAGCGCGCCGCCATGGCCGAAGAAACCAAGTCCGAGGACATCGACGACAAGAAGATGCCGCTGCTCGACCACCTGGTCGAGCTGCGCGACCGGCTGATGTGGGCGATGGGCGCGCTGCTGGTGGCGTTCCTGGTCTGCTTCTACTTCTCGGAGAACATCTACCTGTTCCTGACCCAGCCGCTGGTCCGCGCCTACGCGCTCTACACCCAGGTCCACGGATCGGCCGGCGGCAACGCGCCCCCGCGCATGATCTACACCGCGCCGCAGGAGGCGTTTCTCACCTATCTGAAGGTGGCATTTTTCGCCGGGGCCTTCGTTTCCTTCCCGATCGTCGCCAGCCAGATCTGGATGTTCGTCGCGCCCGGCCTCTACAAGAACGAACGCCGCGCCTTCCTGCCGTTCCTGGCGGCGACGCCGGTCCTGTTCCTCTTGGGCGGCAGCCTCGTCTACTACGTGGTCGCGCCCTTCGCCTTCGCCTATTTCCTCGGCTACCAGACGACGGGCGGCGAGGGGCAGCTGCCGATCCAGCTCGAGACCCGGGTCGGCGAGTACCTCTCGCTGATCATGCAGCTCATCTTCGCGTTCGGGCTTTGTTTCCAGCTTCCGGTGCTGCTGACCCTGCTTACGCGGGTCGGGCTGGCCACGTCCGAGGGGCTGGCGGCGAAGCGCCGCTATGCCATCGTGATCGCCTTCGTCGTCGCGGCGGTGCTGACCCCGCCCGACGTGCTGAGCCAGGTCAGCCTCGCCATCCCGATCGTGATCCTCTACGAAATCTCGATCTGGTGCTCGCGCATGGTCGAGAAGAAGAAGGCCGAGCGCGACGCAGCCGATGCCAAAGACGCCGACACGCCAAGCTAGGCTGTCGCCACGATGCACATTTCAGCACAGATGTCTGGCATCCAGCGTTGCAGTTTTAGATGAGCTTTGCTCGCATCGAGGCGCCGCCGAGGCCGTTTTGATGCTTGAACTTAGCCTTATCGACTAAGTTTCTCTGGTTTCAGCAAGATTGGGTCAAGCCGATAGGTGTGCTTTTTCCGCCACTACGGCGAGGCGAAGCCAGCCGCCACCTTTACGCCGAATCAGTCACCCCGTATAAGAATCGGCGGGGCGGGTTGATCGGAGGCGTATGCACGACCTTAAAGCGGTGCGTGACGATCCCCAGTCGTTCGACCGCTCCCTGACCCGGCGAGGTTTGGGGTCCCAAGCCCAGACCATCCTCGACCTATACCACACGCATCGCGCCCTTATCCAGCGCCTGCAGGAATTGCAGGCGCGCCGCAACGACGTGTCCAAGCAGATCGGCCAGCGCAAGAGCAAAGGCGAAAACGCCGATGATCTGATCGCGGAAACGGCGAAGATCAAGAACGAGCTGCCGGAGGTCGAGGCGCAGGAGCGCGAGGCCGGCGCCGCCGTCACCCGCTTCCTGGAGGCCCTGCCCAATCTGCCGGCCGCCGACGTGCCGGAGGGCAGGGATGCCGCCGATAACAAGGAGGTCCGCCGCTGGCGCGAGCCGCGCAAGTTCAATTTCCCGGTCAAGGACCACGTCGCACTCGGCGAACGCCTGGGCATGGATATACCGACCGCATCCAAGATGTCGGGCGCGCGCTTCACGCTGCTGAAGGGCCAGGCCGCGCGGCTGGAACGCGCCCTCGCCCAGTTCATGCTCGACCTGCACACCAGTGAGTTCGGCTATCTCGAAACCAGCCCGCCGCTGATGGTGCGCGACAATGCCGTGTATGGCACCGGGCAGCTGCCGAAGTTCGGCGAGGACCTGTTCCGCACCAACACGGGGCATTGGCTCATCCCGACCGCCGAAGTGCCGATGACCAACATCGTGGCGGGGGAAATCCTCGACGAGGACAAGCTGCCGCTGCGCTTCACCGCGCATACCCCCTGCTTCCGCTCTGAGGCCGGGGCGGCGGGCAAGGACACGACCGGCATGCTGCGCCAGCACCAGTTCTACAAGGTCGAGCTGGTGTCGATCGCGCACCCCGACCAGTCCGACCAGGAACACACGCGCATGACAAACTGCGCCCAGGCGGTGCTGGAGCGGCTGGAACTGCCCTACCGCACGGTCGTGCTGTGCACGGGCGACATGGGCTTCGCGGCCGAGAAGACCTACGACATCGAGGTCTGGCTGCCCGGCCAGGACACGTATCGCGAGATATCGAGCTGCTCGAACTGCGGCGACTTCCAGGCCAGGCGCATGAACGCGCGCTTCCGGCCCAAGGGCGGGAAGGGGACGCGCTTCGTGCATACGCTGAACGGCTCGGGCCTCGCCGTCGGCCGCACGCTGATCGCGGTGCTGGAGAACTACCAGCAGGAAGACGGCTCCGTCGCCATTCCCAAGGCGCTGGTCCCCTACATGGGCGGCGCGGAGGCCCTGATCCCCCATGCTTGACCAGCCGATCAAGGACCTGAGGAAGACGCGCATCCTCGTCACCAACGACGACGGCATCCACGCGCCGGGGCTGAAGGCGCTGGAGCAGATCGCCCGCTCGCTCAGCGACGACGTGTGGGTCTGCGCGCCGGAGATCGAGCAGAGCGCGGCCAGCCATTCGCTGACGATCCACCGGCCGCTGCGCATCAGGCACATCTCGGAGCAGCGCTACGCCGTGGACGGCGGCCCGACCGACTGCGTGCTCTTGGCGGTCGAGCAGATCCTGGCCGAGCACAAGCCGGACCTGGTGCTGTCGGGCGTCAACCGCGGCGGCAATACCGGCGAGGACGTCACCTATTCCGGCACCGTCGCCGCGGCGATGGAGGCGACCCTGCTGGGCCGGCGCGGCATCGCGCTCAGCCAGGAATTCGCCGACGACCATCCGGTCAAGTGGGCGACCGCCGAGCACTATGGGCCGGACATCGTCAAGCGCCTGGTCTCGGTCGCCTGGGACAAGGACACGCTGATGAACGTGAACTTTCCCGATGTCGTGGTCGGCTCGGTCAAGGGCGTCAAGGCGGTACGGCAGGGACGGCGCAAGCTCGGCTACCGGCTGGAAGAGCGGCTCGACCCGCGCGGCCGGCCCTACGTGTGGATCGGCAGCTCGCGCCAGAACCCGTTCTTCGAGGGGGAGAACGACATCGTCATGGTCAGGGACGGGTACATCACGGTCACGCCGCTGTTCGTCGACCTGACGCATGACGAGACGCTCGAGCGGGTCGCGCAGGTGCTGGCATGACCTCCGCCAGCCGCACCATCCGCCTGATCCTGGACCTGCGCCGCGAGGGCGTGGCCGACACCCGCGTGCTGGCCGCGATCGAGCGCGTGCCGCGCGAGCTTTTCCTGCCCGAGGCGTTCTGGGACCAGGCCTACGAGGACGTGGCGCTGCCGATCGGCCATGGCCAGACGGTCAGCCAGCCCTCGGTGGTCGCGCGCATGACCCAGGCGCTCGACGTGCCGGAGCGCGGCAAGGTGCTGGAGATCGGCACCGGCTCGGGCTACCAGACGGCCGTGCTGGCGCGGCTGTGCCGGCGCGTCTACACGATCGAGCGCCACCAGCCGCTGCTCTACGAGGCCGAGAAGCGCCTGGAGCAGCTCAAGCTGCGCAACGTCACCACGCGCTGCGCCGACGGCAGCC
>JADZDN010000063.1 GCA_020851015.1 Alphaproteobacteria bacterium
CCGGGATGTGGTCGATGTCGCAGGAATACTCGGCCAGGCTGTTCCACGGGTCGCGGATGTAGTGGAAGAAGTTCGAGCCGATCACGTGCCGGCCGAAGCCCCAGCCGTTGCGATAGCCCTTGTCGAGCAGCTGGCACGCGCCGATGCCGATCTCGTCGATGTTGCCGACCTCGAAGCTGGCATGATGGAAGCCGGGCCGGTCGCAGTGCGCGAAGGCCAGGATGTGATGGTCGCCCGCGCCTTCGCCGCTGTGCATGAAGGCCACGATGCTCTGGGCGCGGTCGGACAGCTTCAGCCCGGCGACGCGGGTGTAGAAGTCGATCTGGCGGTCGACGTCCGGCGTGAAGCAGAGCACGTGGCTGAGCCGCCGGGGCCGCACCGTTATGCCGCGCTTCGGATGGCCGGTGACGCCTATGCGCTGCACGCGGCCGGGAAAGTTGAAGGTCAGCTCGCCGCCGCCCTGCCACGGCGCGGGCTCGGCGAGCTTGATGTTCACCAGCGTGCCGTCCGGATCGCGGAACCACAGCCCGTCGCCCGGCGTCTCGTTCGGCGGGTCCAGAAGCCGCGTGCCGTTCCTCTCCAGCCGGGCCTTCGCCGCGGCCAGACCGGCGGCGCTGGCGCCGAAGCACAGGTGGTGCAGGCGCTTCTTCTTGCCCTCGACCAGAACGACCTGGTCCTGGTCGCGCCCGTGGCAGCGCATCGCGACGCGATTGCCGTCCGCGCGGCCTTCCAGCCCGAAATCGGTGTAGAACCGGTGGCCGACCGTCGGGTCGGGAACGGCCAGGGCCACGTGCTGCAGCGAACGGATGGTCATGGTTTCACTCCCTTGCGCGGTTCGCGCTTCCGTTGCTTTTCAGGCAATTCGTCTCTGTACCGCCTCCGCATGCGCCGCGCCGCCGCCGTCGGTGGACGCTAGCGCGATCAGCAGCCGCGTCGTCATCAGGATATGCTCGCTCAGCAGCGCCACGGCGCGGTCGGCGTCGCGTCCCAGCGTCGCATCCATGATCCGGCGATGCTCGCCGAGCACGTCGCGGTCCTTGCGTCCGCTGGCGACCGACAGGCGGCGGTAGCGCTCGGACTGCTCGAACAGGATCGAGCGCATCCGCAGCAGCCACTGGCTGTTGCATCCCGCGACCAGCGCCCCGTGGAAGGCCTGATGCGCCTCGGCCCAATCGTCGTTGAGGCGCGCCGCGTCGCTTTCCGCGCGCTCGGGCATGCGCGCCAGGCGGTCGAAGCCGGTCTGGATGCCGGCTTCCCAGGCGACGTCGCCGTAGAGGATCGAGCGTCGCAGCGCCAGCGATTCGATGTCTACCCGCGCCGTCGTCAGGTCCGCCAGGTCCGAGCGCGAGACCGGCGCGACGCGGAATCCCTTCTGCGCCTCGGCGACGACCAGGCCCTCGGCGACCAGGCGCGACAGCGCCTCGCGGATCGCGCCCAGGCTTACGTCGAAACGCGCGCAGAGGTCGCCGATCTTCAGCCGCTGGCCGGGCACGAAGCGGCAGGCGACGATGTCCGCGCGCAAGGCTTCGAACGCCCTTGCCGTCAGGCTGCGCGGCCCCTTGATCGCATCAAGCGGGTGCATGGCGGTACGCATGCGGCAAGTGTAGCTTCGGATATATTTATGCGCTACGGAATATATTTTCGTTGACCTTTGGCCGGGAGGCGATAGCCTTTCCCGCGTAGCGCGACACACGGGGAAGCATCGGCGCGCCGACGCCGCTCCCGCAACGATGCCGCGGCTTGGGAGGGTTTCATGACGATTGCGCATTCCCGCAGGATGTTCGGGCACCTGCGCCGCGTCCTTGCCGCGACGATCGCGGCCGGTGCGGTCGCGTTCAGCCTCGCCGCGCCCGCGGCCGCGCAGTCCGGCCAGCCGGTCCGCATCGGCGGCACGCTGGCGCTGACCGGTCCGCTGGCGGCGACGGCGATGGTGCATAAGATCGTCGGCGAGATCTATGTCGAGCAGCTGAACAAGCGGGGCGGGCTGTTGGGCCGCCCGGTCGAATGGGTGCTGCTGGACGACCAGTCCAAGCCCGACCTCGCCCGCACGCTCTACGAAAAGCTGATCACCGTCGACAAGGTGGACCTGCTGATCGGTCCTTACGCCACCGGCGCGATCCTTTCGGCCATGGCGGTGGCGGAGCGTAACGGCAAGATGCTGGTGCATCACACGTTCGGCATCCCGAAACTGGCGAAATACGACGCGCAGTTCCCCGCCTGGGCGCTGGGGCCGACGCCCGAGCAGAGCGTGCCGAACCTGGTGCTCGATGCGCTGGCCGCCGGGCCGAAGCCGCCCAAGACGATCGCTGTGGTCACCAGCAAGTTCCCGTCCGTGCATTTCCTGGCGCTGGGCGCGCGCGAAGCGGCGCAGAAGCGCGGGCTGAAGGAGGTGCTGTTCCTCGAGTTCGAGTTCGGCGCGAAGGATTTCGGCCCGATCGCTGCGCGCGTGCGCGAGGCAGACCCGGATTTCCTGTTCATGGGCGCGATCGGGCTCGAGGGCAACCAGCTCCTGGAAGCGTTGAAGAAGCTCGACTACACGCCGCGCAACCACTTCTACACCTACCCGGCGCCGGGGCCGATGGCCGTTGGGGCGGAAGGAGCCAACGCGCTCTCGTCCACCGTGTTCGAAGGCACGCCGCCGTTCACCGACGCAGCACCGGTCGCCGCCTTCGCCAAGGAGTTCCAGGACCGCGCGACCAAGGCGGGACTACCCTACACGCAGGCGGATGTGCAGGCCGGCGTCTCCTACACTGCCTGGCAACTGATCGAGGCCGCCGTGGTCGCCACCAAGAGCCTGGACGACAAGGTCCTCGCTCAGTGGCTCCGCGCCAACAAGGTGGATACCATCATCGGCAAGCTGCGCTTCACCGAGATCGGCAACTACGGCGACGACCTTTCCAAGATCAAGCAGGTCCAGGGCGGCAAGTGGGTCGTGGTATGGCCGAAGGAGTTCGCGGCGGGCGCCAAGCTGGTCGCACGCTAGGCGTCGGTCCTCACCGCCACCAACCAGCGGGACCATGCCGAGCGCCACCCTCCTCGGCCAGTCGCTGCTGTCGGGAATCCTCGCAGGCGGGCTCTATGCCCTGCTCGGGCTCGGGCTCAGCCTGTCCTGGCGCTTCCTGCGCATCATCAACCTGACGCATTTCGGGTTCATCTTCCTTGGCGCCTATCTGACCTATCAGATCGCCACCAGCTTCCATCTCAGCCCGCTCGTCGTGATGCTGGCGACCGTGCCGCTGCTGTTCGCGCTGGGCATGGGCCAGCAGGCGCTGTTCGTGCGCTTCGCCGTCAACGAGTTCGGCTCGTTGCTGGTCACGTTCGGCATGGTCGCAATCATCGAGAGCCTGATCCAGTATTTCTGGACCGCCGATTTCCGCCGTCTCGAAAGCGGCTGGGGCACGCTTTCCTATCGGATCGGGCCGCTGTTCCTGCCGGTCGCCGAGGCGCTGACCTTCCTCGTCGCCGTCCTGCTGGCCGCGGCGGCCTGGGCGACGCTGCGCTTCACCTATCTCGGCAAGGCGATGCGGGCGAGCGCCGAGGATCCTGCCATGGCCGCCGGTTTCGGGGTGCGCGAGCGCAGCCTGTCGCTGCTGGTCGCCGGCGCTAGCGCGGCGACGGCGGGCGTCGCCGGCACCTTCGTGGCGCTGATCGCGACCCTGGCGCCGGCGCAGATCTATGCCTGGATCGGCGTGATCTTCGCCGTGGTCATCCTGGGGGGCCTCGGCAACCCGCTCGGCATCCTGGCGGCCGGGCTGCTGATCGGCGTCAGCGAGGCGTTGACGATGGCGCTGACCTCGCCCTCCTGGGCGCCGCTGGTGTCCTTCACGCTGTTGATCGCTGTCCTGATCCTGCGGCCGGACCGCATCTGACATGGCCCAGCGCTGGCAGATGGCCGCGATCGCCGGTGTGGGGCTTTGCCTCGCCATGTTGCCGGCCGCGCATCCCCCGGGGTTCGTCGAATCCTTTCTCTACCTGGTCTTCCTGTGGGTGGCGCTCGCGACGTCCTGGGCGATCCTCAGCGGCTACTCGGGATATTTCTCCTTCGGCCACGGCGCCTTCTTCGGCGCCGGCATGTACACGACGGCGAACCTGGCCGGGCCGCTCGGGTTGCCGTTCCTGTGGTCGGTGCCGGTGGCGGGCCTGTCGGCGATGGTGCTGGGCGTGGCGGTGGGCGCGGTGGTCTTCCGCGTGCGCCGGTTGCGCGGCGAACTGTTCGCGCTGCTGACCCTCGCGATCACCTTCGTGCTGGCGACCGTCGTGCTCAACACGCCCTTGGACGGCGGGCCGGGCATCTATCTGAGCGGCCTCAAGCTGCCCAGGCTCCATGGCGGCGGAACCTCGACCGTCTACTTGCTGGGACTCGCCGTCGCATTGGCATCGGTGGTCGCCGCGCTCCTGGTCCAGCAATCCCGGCTCGGCCGCGGCCTGTTCGCGATCAGCGACGACGAGGACGTGGCCGAGGTGATGGGCATCCCCAGCTTCCGCTACAAGCTGACGGCGTTGGCGATATCGTGCTTCCTCGCCGGCGTCGCGGGAGGCATCCACGCGGTCTTCGTGTTTTACGTCACGGTCGCCGAGACCTTCTCGATCACCGTCCCCCTCTACGTGGTGCTGATGAGCGTGCTGGGCGGCGCGCGCCACTGGATAGGCCCGGCGATCGGCGCCGCCTTCGTGACCGCGCTCACCTATGCTTTCGTCGGCGGCGATCTGGCGGTGATCGGACGCGCGGCGATCGGGCTGGTGCTCGTGCTCGCGGTGCTGTTCCTGCCGCAGGGCGTCACCGGCCTGTTCGCGGCGCGCGCGCGCCGTTCGCTGCGACTTCCGCCGCCCGGCGCGGCCATGCCGCCCGCCGCGGCGCCGCAACGGCCGTCGCGCCCCGGAACGCCGCTGCTCGTGTGCAAAGAGGTGCAATTGTCGTTTCGCGGCGTGCGGGCGCTCGCCGGCATCGAGCTCGACGTGCGCGAGGGCGAGATCCTGGGGCTGGTGGGCCCCAACGGCTCCGGCAAGTCGACCCTGACCAACGTGATTAGCGGCTACTGCCGGCCCGATGCGGGACGCGTGCTGTTCGCGGGCCACGACCTGGTTCACGAACCGGCGCATCGTATCGCGCGGCTGGGGATCGCGCGCACCTACCAGATCCCGCGGCCCTATGCGCGGCTTTCGGTCGCGGAGAACGTCGCCCTGTCGGCGATGTTCGGCGCCGCCGGCCTGAAGCGCGACACGGCATTGCGGCGGGCGATGGATTCGCTCGCCATCGTCGGACTCGACGCGCGGGCGCGCGCCCTGCCGCGCGAGCTGAACCTGCACCAGCGCAAGTTCCTGGAGCTGGCGCGGGTGGTGGCCTCCGGCGCGCGGCTCGTGCTGCTGGACGAGGTGCTGGCCGGCCTCACCCCCGCCGAGATGGACAACGCGCTGGCATTGGTACGCGCGATCCGCGACCGCGGCACGACCATCGTGTTCATCGAGCACAACATGCGCGCCGTGCTGTCGCTGACCGATCGCCTGGTCGTGCTCAACCATGGCCAGGTCATCGCGGCGGGCGAGCCCCGCGCGGTCGTGCGCCAGCCGGACGTCGTCGCCGCCTACCTGGGGACCGCGCATGCTTGAGGTATCGGACATGCATGTCGCCTATGGCGACGCGCCGGCCCTGCGCGGCGTGTCGCTGAGGGTCGGCCCCGGCGAGCTGGTCAGCGTCGTCGGCCCCAACGGCGCGGGCAAGACAACGCTGGTGAACGCGATCCTGCGCCTGTTGCCGATCCGCCAAGGCACGGTCCGGCTGGACGGCGCGGACGTGACCGCCGCCGATGCACGCGCCATGCGCCTGCGCGGCGTATCGCTGATCCCCGAGGGCCGGCGGCTGTTCGCGACCATGTCGGTCGAGGAGAACCTCGAGATGGGATGCTATCCGCCCTCGGCGCGACGCTACCGCGACGAGGAGATCGCGCGCGTCTACGGCATGTTTCCGCGTCTCAAGGAGCGGTATCGCCAGCAGGCCGGCACGCTGTCGGGCGGCGAGCAGCAGATGGTCGCGATCGGCCGCGCGATGATGGCACGCCCGCGTCTCTTGCTGATCGACGAGCCGTCGCTCGGGCTGGCCCCCGCCATCGTTGAGCAGGTGTTCGAGACGATCCGCGCCATCCATGCCGGCGGCCTGTCGATCCTACTGATCGAGCAGAACGCCGCGCGCGCGCTGGCCATCGCCGCGCGGGGCTATGTGCTGGAGGACGGCAAGGTCGTGGCCGAAGGGCCTGCCGACGCGCTGATGGCCGAGCCGCAGATCCGCGCGGCCTATCTGGGCGAAGGGGACGCCGGCGATCCCCGCGAAGGAGGCGAGAGATGATCCGCAGCATCGAGCGATTCTTGACGACGCATACCGGCAGCCTGCCCCGTCCGCCGGACCTGATCCGAACCATGTACGCCAAGGAGGAGGGCGTGCCGGTCGATCCCCAGGCGCTCGCCACCCGCGTGCGCGGCGCGGTCGCGGAGGTCGTCGGCAAGCAGGTGGAATCCGGTGTCGACATCATCAATGACGGCGAGATGTCGAAGCCGAGCTACGCGACCTACATCAAGGACCGGCTGGTTGGGTTCGGCGGCACCGGCAACACCTTCGTCTACCAGGACCTGGCCGCGTTTCCCGAACTGCAGAAGCGCGTCTTCGGCGATCCTGGCCGCTCGCGGCGCAAGACGCCGGCCTGCAACGGCCCGATCTCCGTGCGCGACCCAGGCGCGGCGCAGGCCGACGCGGCAAACCTGCTGGCAGCGGCCTCCGCGGTGAAGAAGGCCGCGACCTTCATGAGCGCCGCCTCGCCCGGCGTCGTGTCGCTGTTCTTCCGCAACGACCACTATCCCAGCCATGAGAAGTATCTCTTCGCCATTGCCGATGCGATGCGGCACGAATACGAAACCGTCGCCAAGGCCGGCATCATCCTGCAGATCGACTGTCCCGACCTGGCGATGGGACGGCATATCCAGTACGCCGATCTCGACATTCCCGAGTTCCGCAAGCGCATCGACATGCACATCGCGGCGTTGAACCATGCGGTTTCGGGCATCGCGCCGGAGCAGCTTCGGATGCATGTCTGCTGGGGCAACTACGAAGGGCCGCATCACTGCGACGTGCCGCTGGCCGACATCGTCGATATCGTCTTCAAGGCGCGTCCGAGCGCGATCTCCTTCGAGGCGGCGAACCCGCGCCACGCCCATGAATGGACGCTGTTCGAGCGCGTGAAGCTGCCGCACGGCAAGGTCTTGATCCCCGGCGTGCTCGAATCCAAGTCGAACTTCATCGAGCATCCGGAACTGGTGGCCCAGCGCATCGGCCGCTACGCGAACCTGGTCGGGCGCGAGAACGTGATCGCCGGCAGCGATTGCGGCTACGGCACCTGGGTCGGCCAGGCCGCCGTCGATCCCGACGTGGTCTGGGCCAAGCTCGCGGCGATGGCCGAGGGAGCGCGGCTGGCGTCGCGCAAGTTCTGGAAATAGGAGGTCGACGTCAGGCCGCGGTCGTATCGACGTCGCTCGCTTCGTGGGTGATAGTCGCGCCGCCCAGGCTGCGGCGGTCGAAGGCGATGCTCTTGATCACCGCGAACACGGCCCGGCCGGGCGCAAGGCCGAGATTCGCGACCGAGTAGCGGGTCAGCCGCACCAACAGCGCCTGACCGCCGCAATCCAGCCGCAAGTCGGCGATCGGCCCGCCATGCACATCGATTTCGCGGACGACGCCCGGCAGTACGTTCAGGGCGCTGAGGCCCTCCGGCTCCTTGACGGCGATCATCACGTCGCGTGCCCGAATGCGGACCCGCAACGATGCGCCGATCGGCGTGTCGACCAGCGGCACCCGCAGCGCGCCGGCCGCGCAGCGCAGGATGGATAGGCCGGTGGTCTCGTCGTGCGATTCGACGCGCACCTCGATGATCGCGCCGGCCTCGGCCCGCCCGGTCAGCGGGAACAGCTCGAGCCGCACCATCACCTCGCTCGGCGTGCCGACCGCCGCTACCCTGCCGTCGGACAGCAGGACCATCGTGTGGGCCAGGCGCGTCACCTCGACGATGGAGTGGCTGACATAGACGATCGGTATTCCGACCACGTCGCGCAGGCGCTCGATATAGGGCAGGATCTCCAGCCTGCGCGGTTCGTCGAGCGAGGCCAGCGGCTCGTCCATCAGCAGCAGCCGGGGGCTGGCGAGCAGGGCGCGGCCGATGGCGACGCGCTGCTTCTCGCCGCCCGACAATGCGTGTGGCTGGCGGTCGAGCAGGTCCGCGATGCCGAGCAGGTCGATGACCTGGTCGAATCGCTGGTAGCGCGCGGCGCGCGGCGTGAACCACTGGCCGTACAGAAGGTTCTGGCGCACGGTCAGGTGCGGGAAAAGGCGCCCTTCCTGGAACACATAGCCGAGGCGCCGGCGATGCGCGGGCACGAAGATGTCGCGGGCGGTATCGACCAGCGTCTCGTCGCCAAGAACGACCCGCCCATGGTCGGGGCGGATCAGGCCCGCGATGACGTTTACCAGCGTGGTCTTGCCCGAGCCCGAACGGCCGAACAGCGCGGTCAGGCGGCCCTCGGTCTCGAACCTTGCATCGAGCGTGAACCGCCCCAGGTCATGGCGGATGTCCACGCTGAGGGTCATGACAGCTCGAGTCGGCGGCCGATCCGGCGCGCCATCGCCTCGGACGCCAGCAGCGCCGCCATCGATAGCGCTACCGACACAAGGGTCAGCCGCAGCGCGCCGGCGTCGCCCCCCGGAACCTGCGTGTACGTGTAGATGGCAGAGGGCAGGGTCTGCGTTTCGCCCGGTATGTTCGACACGAAGGTGATGGTCGCGCCGAACTCGCCCATCGCCTTGGCGAAGCACAGAATCATCCCGGCAATGATTCCGGGCAGGATCAGCGGCAAGGTCACGGTGACGAACACCCAGACGGGGCGCGCGCCAAGCGTGTTCGCCGCATCCTCAAGCCGCCGGTCGACCGCCTCGATGGACAGGCGAATCGCGCGGACGAGCAAGGGAAATCCCATCACCGCGCAGGCAAGCGCCGCGCCGGTCCAGCGGAACGCGAACACGATGCCGAGGGCATGCTCAAGAAAGGCACCGATGGGCCCCTTGCGCCCGAACAGCAGCAGCAGGATGTAGCCCGTGACGACCGGCGGCAGGATCAGCGGCAGGTGCACGACGCCGTTGAGAACCAACCGGCCCCAGAAGCGTCCGCGCGCGAGCAGGAAGGCGATCGCGATGCCCAGCGGCAGACTGGCCACCGTCGCCCACAGCGAGACCTTGAGACTCAGGCGTACGGCGGTCCACTCCGCGGGCGACAGCGCATCCAGCATGCGATCAGTCTAGCACGGAGAATCCCTGCTTCTCGAACAGCGGCTTGGCCTTGGCCGACCTCAAATAGGCGAGAAATCCCGGCGCGTCCGGGTTGCTGGCGTTCGCGGTCAGGGCGATCGGATAGACGATCGGCGGGTGCGTGTCCTGCGGGAAGGCGTCGACGATCTTGACGTTGGGATCGGCCGCCGCGTCGGTCTGGTAGACGATGCCCAGCGGCGCCTCGCCGCGCGAGACCAGCAGAAGCGCCGCGCGCACGTTCTCGGCCTGGGCAATCTTGCTCTCGACCGACGGCCAGACCTTCAGCGCCTCGAGCGATGCCTTGCCGTACTTGCCCGCCGGCACGGCGGTCGTATCCGCCATCGCCAGGCGGCCCGTGCCCAGCAGCGACGCCAGGTCGAATCCCGGCGCGATCTTGGCCGTCACCTTGGAGTCCTTGGCGGCGATCAGCACGATCCGGTTGGCGAGAAGATTGCCGCGGGTCGCCGGCTTGATCAGGCTGCGCTGCTGCAGGTAGTCCATCCAGTCGAGATCGGCCGAGATGAACATGTCGGCGGGCGCGCCCTGCTCGATCTGCTTGGCGAGCGCCGAACTCGCGGCATAGGAGATCGCCGGGTTCTTGCCGGTTTCGGCCTTCCACTGCTGGGCGATGTCGTCCAGCGCGTTCTTCAGGCTCGCCGCGGCGAAGATGACGGGCTGCGTGGTCTGCGCCGCTGCCGGGCCGGGACCGGCAAGCAGCGCAATCGCGAAAGCCAAGACCGCTGTACGGAGCCCGTGTCGTCTGCACCAAGTCTGCATGTGATACCTCCCGATCCCGCCTGCCCGGGAGATTCCGGCAGGCGTCATATCCCACTAAATATATCGAGATCCGGCATTCGCCAAGCGGCGTATCTACCGGGATATGACGCTATCGTTCGGCATTCCACCCGACGGAGTCGGCTGGTATAGAGGACCGCGGCGGCAGACCGGCAGGGGCGGGGGGAAAGATCGGATGGCGACGGCGCGCGAGCGGATTCTCGGCTGGGTCGACCAGGAGCGGGCCCAGATGATCGGATTTCTGCAGGAATTCGTGCGCTGCCGGACGCCCAACCCGCCCGGCGATACGCGATCGGCGGCCAGTGTCGTCGCCCGGTTCCTCGACCGTCACAAGCTGCCCTACCGAACAATCGCGCCGAACGCCGAGATGCCCAACATCGTGGGGAGCTTCGACGGCGCCGGGCCGGGCAAGCACCTGGTCCTCAATGGCCACATGGACGTCTTCCCGGTGGCCGAGAACGGCGCCGGCTGGACCAAGGATCCCTGGGGCGGCGAGATCGCCGACGGCAAGCTCTACGGCCGCGGCGCCTGCGACATGAAGTGCGGTACCACCGCGTCGATCATGACCTATATGCTGCTGCATCGGCTGAAGGACGCGTTCGCGGGCAAGCTGACGCTGACGGCGGTTTCCGACGAGGAGACGTTCGGTCCCTGGGGCGCGCGCTACCTGATGGAGCATCATCCGGAGGTGCACGGGGATTGCTGCCTCAACGGCGAGCCTAGCGGCACCGGGACCGTGCGGTTCGGCGAGCGCGGGCCGCTGTGGGTCGAGTTCACCGTGCGCACGCCCGGATCGCACGGGTCCTACACCCATGCCTCGAAGAGCGCGACCAAGCTGGCGATGGCGCTCGCCGCCGACCTCGAGGAACTCACCAGGATCGAGGTGCGCCTAAGCGACAACATCCAGAAGGCGGTCGATGCCGGCCGGGCGGCGATGGACCAGGCCATGGGCAAGGGCGCGGGCGACCTCGTCACGCGCGTCACGCTGAACATCGGCACCATCCATGGCGGGGCCAAGGTCAACATGGTGCCGTCGCACTGCACCTTCGAGGCCGATTTCCGCATGCCCTGCGGCATGACGGCGGCCGAGCTGACGCCGCGGATCAAGGCGATCGTCGACCGCTATCCCGAGATATCCATGCGCGTCACCGGCGGCAACGATCCGACCTGGTGCGATCCCTATCACGCGATGGTCGACATCCTGCGCGACACGGTGGAATCGCTGGGCAGGCCCAAGCCGACGCCGATCGTCAACCTTGGCGGCACCGACGCGCGGCTATGGCGGCAGATCGGGGTGCCGGCCTATGTCTATGGGCCGTCGCCCAAGACGATGGGATCGCTGGACGAGCATGTCGACATCGAGGAATTCCTCCATGTCGTGCGCACCCATGCGCTGGCGGCCTATGCCTATCTGGCCGGACGCTAGACGCAGACCTTGTATTCGGGCACCAGCCGGCTCAGGACCTCGCGGCCGGCGGCGGTGATGGCGATCGTGTGGCCGGCGGACATCGCCAGGTTCTTCTCGGCGTCGATCAGGATCGCGTGCAGGAACAGCACCATGCCGGGCTCGGCCGGCAGGGGATTGCCGGAATAGAGCATCGGCGGCACGTCCATCCAGGTCGGGCGGTAGCTGGCGCCCAGCGAATAGCCGCAGGCGGACATGCGGAACTTGCCGTAGCCGGCGGCGTCGTAGACGCGGCGGTGCGCATCGTCGATCTCGCCCAGCGGCCGGCCCGGCTTGGCCGCCTCCGTCATCGCCTGCAGCGCGTCGCGCGTCACCTCGAACATGCGGCGCTGCTGCTCGTTCGGCTTGCCGATCGCGACCGTGCGCATCAGGCAGGCGCAGTAGTGCCGGTAGCTCGCCGCGAACTCCATCGTCAACTGGTCGACCGGATCGAGGTGGCGAAAGCCGGTGGCGCTGCGCACCAGCAAGGCGCGGTCGCCCGAGCCCAGCACCGGACCGGACGGCGGCGGGTCGCCCCCGCCGTCGAAGATGACCTTCGAGCCGGCGCCGGCGATCACGCCCTCGAACGCGCCGGGCTTCGCGGCGTCCAGCATGGCGATCAGCGCGTCGTCGGCCAATTCCGCCGCCCGCCGCACATAGGCGATCTCCGTCGGCGATTTCACCACCCGCAGCGCGCGGACCAGGTTCGAGGCATCGACGAGGCTGCACCAGCCTTCGAGCTGGCGGCGGACCAGCTCGTACTTGTCCGCCGTCAGGCCGAACGCCCGCAGCTCGATGCCGACCCGGCAGCCCTTCAGCTTCTTCTCCTCCAGGATCGCGCGGAGCTCGCGCGAGGGGTCGGCACCCTCGGCGTCGTACCACAGGCGGATGTCCTCGATCGTCGAGGTGCGGCGCGCCTGCTCCAGGTCCGGCCGGCGGGTCAGCAGCGTCATGGGTTGCGCGTCCGCGGTCAGCGCCAGGCACTGGAAGAACACGAAGCCGGTCGTGTCGAAGCCGGTCAGGTAGTAGAGGCTCTCCTGCGCGAACAGCAGGACGGCGTCGAGTTTCTCGCGCTTCAGGGCGTCGCGGGCGCGCGCCACGCGCTGGGCGAATTCGCCGCGGTCGAAATGCAGGGCCATGGATGGGATTCCTCGGTGCTGGATAAGTTCAGTCCGTCGGCTGGGTCGGGATCACCCATTCCCGCCGGCCGCGCGGTGTTTCGATATACTCCGGCCAGCGGTAGTGGATCGGCGGGTCGTAGTCGCATAGCGGCGCGATCCATTTGCTGCCGCCGATGCCGCCGCCGGTGCGCTCGACGAACTCGGCCTTCGCCGCCGCCAGCAGGGCGGGTTGCCCGAGCAGATCCAGGATGGTCATGGCGATGGTCTGCGACGTGACCGCGATCATCGGGTCGATGCAGGGCTTGAGGCCGCCCAGCGCATTGATGACCCAGCCCGGATAGGAATAGCCGGGCCGCGGCGCGGCGAGCAGCGGTCGCCCGACCATCAGGCGCGCCGTCGGCGCATGCCAGCAATATTCCGTATAATCGTCGGACGAGGCGTTGATCTGGGTCGGCGGCAGGGTCTGGCGCTGCTGGCGCTCGGCTTCCTCCGGTTCGATCAGCTGCTCGATCTCCGGCATGAACGGCCGGTCCATCGGGGCCATGCCGAGGTTGCGCTGGATCGACTGGGCCAAGGCGATGGCTTCGCCTTCGAACCGCGGCGCGCCGACCGCCTTCAGATTGGCCCAGGTGGCGCGCGCCATCGCATGGTTCGGCAGGCCGGGGCGCGACTTGGCGATCCAGTTTCGCCGCCACTGGCAATGCGCCACCAGCGCCGCGCTTTCGGCATAACGGTCGAGCGCCCGCACCACGTGCTCGGCCATGTCGATGGTCGGCACGCGGATGAAATACATGATCTGCGCCATTGCCGCCGGCAGGTTGTCGGCGGTGGCTTGGCCCATGGCGAGGATCGCCTCGTTGATGGTCCAGCTCTTGGCGGTCGGCAGCATGTGTTCCTTCAGCGCCTTGCCGAAGAGGTACATCGCCACCACGGCGTCGTTGGCGCCGGGCGCCCGCGAGCCGGCGTGGTAGCCGGTCACGGCCGACTGGTCCTGCTGGGCCATCCAGGTTTCGGGCTCGTCGCAGGTGAAGCTGTAGAGCACGCCGTAGCCGGCGCCGGAATGCGTGTCCCAGCGTACCGTATTGCAATATGGCATGGCCCAGAACGGATGGAACGAGATCGCGGCGTCCATGTCGTCGTAGTAGCCGCGGGCGGCGTGGATCGGCTTCGAGCCGCGGGTCTTCTCGGCCGGCTCGCCCATGAACTTGAGCCGCCCCTTGATGCCCAGCCGCTCCATGACGGCCTTGGCCGCCAAGAAGCCGCCCAGGGAGGAAATGCCGAGCGCGGAATGCGGATCGGTATGACCGCCGGCATGCGGGCTGAGGCCGGACCGCGGTCGCTTCACGACGTCGGCGGCCTGGCAGTTGCCCGGTACGCCGTCATATTCGGCATAGCCGCCGATGGTGGGTCCCTTGCCGTTCTCCCACACCGCCGCGAAGGCGGTCGGCATGCCGCCGCTGCCGGCCTCCACGCTGAAACCTTGCCGGCGCAGCAGATCGACGTAGAACGCGGCGGACCGGTACTCGCGCCAGGCCGTCTCGCCAAAATCCCAGACGGTCGCGCACCAGGTCGAGAGATCCCCGAGATTGTCCCCTACCCAAGCGCGCGCGAGATCCTTCGCGTCCGACACTCCGTCCCCCTCGATGCCGTGCCTGCGATCCGAGGGCATAGTGTCACCGGCGTTCCGCATTGCCAAGGCGATGTGCCCTGAATTCCTTGACTTGCCTGGGTTGCGGAGGTGAAATCTCTGCGGGAGACGCGGTGAATGGCGCTGCCTGCGGCGCGCCGCCAGACGACAGCAACCGAAATTCATCCAAGCGGAGGGGAGCTACATGAACGTCACCAAGATCGGGGCCATGGCGCTTGTTGGCGCGGGACTCGTGTTCGCCGCGCAGCCGGCCGGCGCGCAGCAGAAATCGATCACCATTTCGTCGTGGGGCGGCGCGTTCCAGAAGGCGCAGCGCGAGGCATGGTTCAACCTGGTCGAGAAGGAGCTTGGCGTCACGATCAAGGAGGACACGACCTCGGGCATCGCGGATATCCGCACGCAGGTCGCCTCGGGCAAGCCGACCTGGGACCTTTCGACGCAGGGCGCCGATACCTGCGCGCTGCTGCAGAAGGAAGGCAAGCTCGAGAAGATCGACGACGCGATCATCAACGATCCCGGCGTGCCCGCGGCGCTGAAGGGCACGCACTGGATCTCGCAGATCGTCTATTCGACGGCGATCGGCTGGCGCAAGAAGGCGTTCGGCGACAAGACGCCGAACGGCTGGGCGGCGTTCTGGGATACCAAGAACTTCCCGGGCCAGCGGTCGATGCGCAAGCACCCGATCTACAATCTGGAGGCGGCGCTGATCGCGGACGGCGTGCCGATGGACAAGCTCTATCCGCTCGACGTCGACCGCGCCTTCAAGAAGCTGGCGCAGGTGAAGCCGCACGTGCTGGTGTGGTGGAGTTCGGGGGCGCAGTCGGCCCAGGTGCTGCAAGACGGCGAGGTCGACATGGTGCAGGCGTGGAACGGTCGCGTCCAGGCGGCCATGGAGGACAAGGGAGGCAAGGGCGGCCCGCTCGGCATCACGTTCGACCAGCAAATGCTGGTCTCGGACTGCTGGCTGATGCCGAAGGGCGCGCCGAACAAGGATCTGGCGATGAAGGCGCTCGCGATCATGATGCGGCCCGAGGTGAACGCGCGCATCTCGCTCTACATCAACTATGCGCCGTCGAACCTCAAGGGCTTCGACGCCGCCGTCATTCCGCCGGAAAAGCTGCCCGGCCTGCCGAACTCGCCGCAGAACAAGGACAAGGGCTTCGTGATGTCGGTCGACTGGTGGGTCGAGAACTCCGACGAGATGGTAAAGCGTTTCGACGCTTTCCTGCAGCAATAGCGCCATAAGGCGCGGGGCGAGGCGCAGCGCTTCGCCCCGCCGCCGGCTTCAGGTCGCCGCGGGCACCAACATGGCGATGTCGCTGCCGATCTCGATTCGCTCCGTCACCAAGCGCTACGGGGCGTTCGCGGCGCTCGACGATATCGGGCTGGAGATCGCGAGCGGCGAATTCATCACGCTGCTCGGCCCGTCCGGATCGGGCAAGACGACGCTGCTGATGGTCCTGGCCGGTTTCATCCGGCCGGACAGCGGCGAAGTGCGCTTCGGCGACCGCGACGTTTCGCTTACCCCGCCGCACAAGCGCGACGTCGGCATGGTGTTCCAGAACTACGCGCTGTTCCCGCACATGTCGGTCGCGGGCAATCTTGCCTATCCGTTGAAGCTGCGCGGCGTCGGCAAGGCGGACATCGCCCGGCGCGTCGGACGCGCGCTCGACATGGTCCAGCTCCAGGGCCTGGGCGACCGCCAGGTCGACCAGCTGTCGGGCGGACAGAAGCAGCGCGTCGCGCTGGCGCGCGCGATCATCTTCGAGCCGCGCATCCTCTTGATGGACGAGCCGCTGTCGGCCCTCGACAAGAAGCTGCGCGAGCAGATGCAGATCGAGGTGCGCCACCTGCACCGGCGCCTCGGCATGACGACGGTCTACGTCACGCACGACCAGCGCGAGGCGCTCACCATGTCGGACCGGATCGCGGTGATCGACCGCGGCCGGTTCAGGCAGATCGGCCGGCCGCGCGACATCTACGAGCGGCCGGACAGCCGGTTCATCGCCGAGTTCATCGGCGAATCGAGCTTCCTGCCGGTGACGGTGCGCGATGGCGCGGCCTGGCTCGGCGAGCGCGCCTTGAAGCTCGCGCGCGTGCCGCCCGGCGCGGCGGGCGGCCATCTGCTCGTCCTGCGGCCGGAAAAACTGCAAATCCTCTCGGCCGACGCCGCCGATGGACTGAATCGGCTGGACGGCGAGGTCAAGGAGATCGTCTACCAGGGCGAAAGCTCGCTGCTCTATGTGGCGCTTGCCGGCGGACAGCAGGTCGCGATCCGGCAGCCGGCGACCAGCGCGGCGCCGGCCGTGCCGGACATCGGCGCGCCGATCCGGCTGGGCCTCGCGCCATCCGATACGATCATCGTGCCCGCGGACGCCGCGCAATGACGGCGGATGCCGTGACGGCGGTCGCGCCCCGGCCCGCCGGGGATGAGGCGCCGAACGCCGCGCGCTACCGCGCCTCGCGGCGGCTGGAGGAGATGGCGCTGGGCGGCCTGGCGCTGCCGGCGCTGCTGCTGATCGGCCTGATCGCGCTGGCGCCCAACCTCTGGCTCTGCTGGCTGTCGTTCTGGGGTCCGAACGGCTTCACGCTGGCCTACTACGAACGCCTGCTGCACCCCAACTACATGCTGACGCTGGAAACCACGTTCGAGCTGTCGTTCCTGGTGACGGGCATCTGCATCGCGCTCGGCTACCCGCTGGCCTACCTGATCGCGCAGTCCCGCCCGCGCGTCGCCTCGATGCTGCTGCTGCTGGTGATGTTCCCGGTGTGGACCTCGCTGCTGGTGCGCTGCTACGCGTGGCTCGTGCTGCTGCAGCGGCGCGGCCTGATAAACACGTGGCTGAGCGATGCCGGCATCATCGAGGCTCCGCTTCGCCTCGTCCACAACTTCACCGGCACGACGATCGGCATGGTGCATATCATGCTGCCGTTCATGGTGCTGCCGCTCTACGCCGCGATGCGCGCGATCAGCGCCGACTACATGCGCGCGGCGGCCAACCTGGGCGCCTCGCCCGTCAAGGCGTTCTGGCAGGTCTTCGTGCCGCTGTCGCTGCCCGGGCTGGTGGCGGGCGTGATCATCGTGTTCGTGCTCTGCCTGGGCTTCTACGTGACGCCGGCGCTGCTTGGCGGCGGGCGCGTGATGATGTGGTCGATGCAGATCGAGCGGACCGTCACGTACCATTCCGACTGGGGCGCGGCGAGCGCGCTGGGCGTCGTCCTGCTGGCGATGACGCTGCTGATCCTGTGGCTGGTCGGCAGGCTGGTCGGATTCCAGCGGATCATGGGGTCGCGCTGATGCTGCCGGGAATCGCGACCGAAACCCAGATCACGCACCGCCGCCGTACCTGGCTCTATGCGCTGGTCGCCCTGACCATGTTGTTCCTGATTCTGCCGAGCCTGCTGGTGATCCCGCTCAGCTTCTCGGATTCGCGCTTCCTGGCGTTTCCGCCGTCCGGATGGTCGACGCGCTGGTATGCGGCGTATTTCGCGGCGGTCGAGTGGCGCGATGCGACCGTGGTATCCTTGAGCGCCGCCGCGCTGACCACGATCCTGTCGACGGTGTTCGGCACGCTGGCGGCCTACAGCCTGCATACCGCGCGCTCGCGGCTGGGACAGGTGGCCTATCTGGTCTTCGTCGCTCCGCTGGTGATCCCCGGCATCCTGGTCGCGATCGGCATTTTCCTTCTTTATGCCCAGATCGGGCTGAACAACACGCTGGAGGGCATCGTCCTGGCGCATTCGGTGATGGCCACGCCGCTGGTCGTCATCACCGTCGCGTCGGGGCTGAAGAACTACGACATGAGCCAGGAGATGGTGGCGCGTAGCCTGGGCGCCAGCCGGCCGAAAGCGTTCCTGACCGTGACCCTGCCGCAGATCCGAGTATCGGTGATCGCCGGCGCGTTGCTGGCCTTCATCACCTCCCTCGACGAAGTCGTGATCTCGCTGTTCATCGCCGGTGGCGACAAGGCCACCCTTACCAAGCGCATGTTCAACGCGCTGCGCGACGAGATCGACCCGACGATCGCTGCCATCTCAACCCTGCTGATCGCGGTTTCCGTGTTGCTTCTTGGGCTTAGCCAGTCGGTTCAGGCCAGGCCGAAGAACTAGGGCACACGGCCGGCGCCTCGCCGCGGTCGGCCCTGGCACTCGTCCGGACAACCCTTGACCGCCAATCGATGGCATGGCTAGGTTGGCGGCGACAAGAATGGCACCGGCATCGCCCGATCAGCGTGGCTGACTGGGGCAAGCTGGCCGGAATCGCCAAGGCAGGGGAGGATAGAAATGCAATCAATGATCATCATGGATTCGCGGCGCGCGGGCCTGGGGATTGCGGCTGCGCTGGCGATCGCGATTGCCGGCCTGGCCGGGCCGGCCTGGGCCCAGTCCAAGTACAAGGAAGCGCCGATTCTGGCCGACCAGGTCAAGGCGGGCAAGCTGCCGCCGGTCGAGAAGCGCCTTCCGGACAATCCGCTCGTGGTGCCGGTGGTCGAGAAGATCGGCCAGTACGGCGGCACCTGGCGCCGCGCCTTTCTGGGGCCGGCGGACGCCAACAACTATGTCCGCGTGGTGTTCGACGCGCTGTTCCGCTTCTCGCCCGATGGCGCCAAGATCGAACCCAAGCTCGCCGCCGGGGCGGAATCCTCGGCCGATTTCAAGACCTGGACGGTCAAACTGCGCAAGGGCGCCAAGTGGTCCGACGGCGCGCCCTTCACCGCCGACGACATCGTGTTCTGGTACAAGGATGTCGTGCTCAACAAGGATCTGACGCCGTCCTATCCGCAGTGGATCAAGAACAAGGACGGTTCGGCTGCCCTGGTCGAAAAGGTTGATCCGGAGACGGTCAAGTTCAGCTACAAGGAACCGGCGACGCTGTTCCTGACGGCGCTCGCCAATGCCGACGGCGCGGACCGCACCTATGCCGCGTTCCTGCCGGCGCACTACCTGAAGAAGTTCCATCCCGCCTACACGGCCAAGGAAGAGATCGACAAGCAGGTCGCGGCCGCGGGATTCAAGACCTGGACCGAGCTGTTCGCGGCAAGAAATGCCCCGCCGGAAAACCCGGAGCGTCCGTCGATGGCCGCCTGGGTATCGTCCACGCGGATCAGCGAGCCTGTCTTCACGCTGAAGCGCAATCCCTACTACGTGGCCGTCGATCCCGAGGGCAACCAGCTTCCGTATATCGACGAGGTGCGCTTCACCTATTTCGCCGACGCCCAGGCGCTGAATCTCGCGGCGATCGCCGGCGACTTCGACATGCAGGAGCGCCACATCCAGATGACCAACTACCCCGTGCTCAAGGAGCAGGAGAAGAGCGGCAAGTACAAGGTCATCACCTGGCCGACCTTCGGCGGCTCGGATGCGGCGATCCAGTTCAACGCCACGTACAAGGCCGACCCCGAGATCGGCAAGATGCTGGCGTCGAAGGAATTCCGCATCGCCATGTCGCTCGCCATCAACCGCGAGCAGATCAAGGAGTCCGTGTTCCTCGGCCTGGGCGAGGCGCGGCAGGGTGTTCCCGCGCCCTGGCATCCCTACTATCCGGGCGACGAGTACGCGCGGAAGTTCACCGAGTACAAACCGGACGAGGCGAACAAGCTGCTCGACTCGATCGGCCTCGGCAAGAAGGACGCCCAGGGCATCCGGCTGCTGCCGAACGGCAAGCCCGCGACGATCGAGCTCTCGATCGTGCCCGCGTTCGGCGCCTGGCCGGACGTGGGACAGCTCGTCGCCAAGGACTGGGAGAAGGTCGGCATAAAGACCATCGTGCAGATCCGGGAGCGCGCCCTGCACTTCAAGATGCGCGATGCGAACGAGCTGATGGCGGAGATCTGGAACGAGGATACCTCCGCGTTCCCGTTCACCGGCAACTCCAAGTACGATCCGCGCAACAACCCGATCATGACCATGGGCCCGCTGTGGGGGCAATGGGGACTGACCGGCGGCAAGGACGGCGTGGAGCCGCCGGCCTCGATGAAGCGGATCATGGAGATCGGCGACCGGTCGCGCGCCGTCGGCCCGGACGAGCAGGTGAAGCTCGCGCAGGAAATGTTCAAGCTCTGGGTCGACAACATGTACGAGATCGGCACGATCGGCCTGACGCCGATGGTGCAAGGCGTGGTGGTCGTCAATACCAAGTTCCAGAACGTGCCCAAGACCTCGGGCAACGACTGGCCGCTGCGCAGCCCCGGCAACATCCGGACCGAGCAGCTCTTTTTCACAAGGTGATGGCCCGCGTCCGCGCTGCCCCCGATCCTGCGATGGATCGGGGGCCGGCGGCCCCCGGATTGGGTAATCGCTGATGGTCCGCTACATCATCCAGCGGCTGCTGCTCCTGCCGCTACTGCTGGTGCTGTTCTCGATCATCGTCTTCGCGATCGTGCAGGCGCCGCCCGGCGACTTCCTGACCGCCTATGTCGCTACGCTGGCGTCGTCGGGCACCTCGATCAGCGCCGAGCACATCGCGGCGCTGCGCCACGAATATGGCCTCGACCAGCCGATGGTCGTTCAGTACCTGCGCTGGATGCAGAACCTCCTCAGCGGCAATCTGGGACTGTCGCTGGAGTATCAGCGGCCGAATGCCGAGCTGATCGGCGAGCAGCTGACCCTCACCATCGCCCTGGCGCTTCTTTCCTTCGTGTTCACCTGGGTCGTGGCCGTGCCGGCCGGCATCTACTCGGCGACGCACCAGCGCTCCTTTCTCGACTATGTCTTCACCGTGGTGAACTATGTTGGCGTTGCCACGCCCAACTTCCTGCTGGCGTTGGTGCTGATGTGGCTGGCGTTCGCCTATTTCGGCATCGGCATCACGGGGCTTTTCTCCTCCGAATACCAGAATGCGCCGTGGAGCGTGGGCCGTGTCCTGGATCTTCTGCTGCATATCTGGTTGCCGGCATTGGTGCTGGGCATCGCCGGCACCGCGCGATTGACGCGGGTGATGCGGGCCAATCTGCTGGATGAGCTCAACAAGCCTTACGTGATGACGGCGCGCGCGAAGGGACTGTCGGAATGGCGCCTGGTGATGCGCTATCCCGTGCGGCTGGCGTTCAACCCGCTCGTCAGCACGATCGGCTGGTATTTGCCGGCGCTGTTCTCGGGCAGCCTGATCGTGGCCACGGTGATGAACCTGCCGAATATCGGGCCGCTGCTGCTGCGCGCGTTGATCAACCAGGACATGTATCTGGCCGGCAGCATCCTGCTGATCTACTGCTTCCTGACCATCGTCGGCACGCTGATCTCCGACGTATTGCTGGCCTGGCTCGACCCGCGCATCCGGATGGAGAACTAGCGTGGTCGCCGTGACGCCCGATACCTCGTCGGCGGCGGAAGACCGGATTTCCGTCGCGTCGAACTGGACCCTGGTGTGGTGGCGCTTCCGCAAGCACAAGCTGGCGCTGTTCAGCGCCGGCATCCTGGTGGTGTTCTACGCCGTGGTGCTGGCGCCCAACTTCTTCAGCACCCAGGACCCCGAGCTGACCGACGCGCGCCAGGCCTTCATTCCGGTGCAGGGACTGCATCTGCTCGACGACGGCGGGTTCCGGCCCTGGGTGCCGGGAATCGTCGGCAAGCGCAACCCCGTGACGCTGCGCATGGAATGGACGACCGATGTGGGCAAGAAAGTGCCGGTCGGTTTCTTCGTCGATGGCTATCGCTACCGCCTTTTCGGTCTCTTCGAGACCAAGGTGCATCTGATCGGGCCGCGCGAGGCCGGACAGCGCATCTTCCTGCTTGGCTCCGACCGGCTGGGCCGCGACCAGTGGTCGCGCATCATGCACGGCACGCAGACCTCGATGACGATCGGCCTGGTCGCGGTGACGCTTAGCGTGATCCTAGGCGTGCTGCTGGGGGGCGTTTCCGGCTACCATGGCGGGCTGCCGGACCAGATCATCCAGCGCATGATCGAGTTGCTGCAGTCCGTTCCCACCATACCCATCTGGCTCGCCCTGTCGGCGGCTCTGCCGCGCGACTGGACGCCGCAGCAGGTGTTCTTCGCCATCACCGTGATTTTGTCGCTGGTGGGTTGGACCACGCTGGGCCGCGAGGTGCGCGGCCGGTTCCTGGCGCTGCGCGAGGAGGATTTCGTGCTGGCGGCCGATCTGGCCGGCGCCAGCCGCGTCCGCATCATCCTGCGGCACATGGTGCCCACCTTCCTAAGCCACATCATCGCCACCAGTTCGCTGGCGATTCCGGTGATGATCATCAACGAAACCTCGCTCAGCTTTCTAGGTCTAGGTATCCGGCCCCCGGCGATCAGCTGGGGCGTCCTGCTGCAGGAGGCGCAGAACATCCAGACCTTGGCGCTGGCGCCATGGCTCTTGACTCCCGGCTTGCTGGTGATCGTCGCCGTGCTCGCCTTCAATCTCGTCGGGGACGGGCTGCGCGATGCGTCCGACCCGTACAGCCACTGAGATGAGCCAGGCACAGCCGCTGCTTTCCGTGCGCGATCTGCGCGTCTCCTTCGCGATGGACGAGGGGCTGGTCCGCGCGGTCGACGGCGCCAGCTTCGACGTCCTGCCGGGCCAGACGGTCGGCATCGTCGGCGAGAGCGGCTGCGGCAAGAGCGTCACGATGAAGGCTATCCTGCAGCTGGTCGACCGGCCCGGTCGGATCGCCAGCGGCCAAATCCTGTTCCGCCGCCGTACCGGACCTGCCGAGACCGATGGCGAGGAGGTGGTCGACCTGGTTCGCCTGGCGCCCCGGGGCGCCGCGATGCGGGCGCTCCGCGGCGCCGAGATCGCGCTGATTCCGCAGGAGCCGATGGCCGCCTTCAGCCCGGTGCATACGGTCGGCGACCAGATCGTCGAGGCGCTGCAATTGCACGGTCGCCAGTGGCGCACGGACGGCGGCCAGCTCAGCCGCGGCGACGCGCGCCAGATCACCGTGGACTTGTTCCGCGACGTCGGCATCTCCATGCCCGAGCAGCGGATCGACGCCTATTCCTGGCAGCTTTCAGGCGGTCTGCGCCAGCGTGCGATGATCGCCATGGCGCTGTCCTGCAAGCCGCGCCTGCTGATCGCGGATGAGCCTACCACCGCGATCGATGTGACCACCCAGGCCCAGGTGCTGGACCTGCTGCGCGAATTGCAGCGCAAGTACGGGACTGCGATCATCTTCATCACACATGATCTTGGGGTGATCGCGCAGATGGCCAGCTACGTGGTCGTGATGTATCTCGGCCGCATCATGGAGGAAGGGCCGGTCGACGACATCTTCCATGCGCCCAAGCATCCCTACACGCGGGCGCTGCTGCGGTCGATTCCCAGCCTCTACGGCAAGACGCGCGTGGCGCTGCCGGTCATCAGCGGATCGCTTCCGCATCCCTTCAATCGCCCGGCGGGCTGTCCGTTCCATCCCCGCTGCGTCGACGTCATGGCGGATCGCTGCACCGCGCGCGTACCGAGCCTTCAAAGCATCGCCGCTCGGCAATCTGCAAGCTGCTTTCTCTACCACGACAAGGCGGATCCGGCATGACCGCGCCGGCTGCTCCGCCGTTGCTCGAAGTCCGTGGCCTGCGGAAATACTTTCCGATCGTCAAGGGCGTGTTCCGCCGCGTTGTCGGACAGGTCCGCGCGGTCGACGACGTCAGCTTCGCGATCCGGGAAGGCGAGACGCTGGGCCTGGTCGGCGAGAGCGGCTGCGGCAAGACCACGACGTCGCGCTGTATCCTGCGCGCCATGCAGCCCTCGGGCGGCGAGATCCTGTTCCGCAGCCGCGAGGGCCCGATGGTCGACCTGGCGCCGATGGCGCGCGCCGAATTGCGGGCGTTCAGGCCTGAAATCCAGATGATCTTCCAGGATCCGTTCAGCTCGCTCAACCCCCGCATGACGCTGCTGGACAATGTCGGCGAGCCGCTGCTGGTCAACGGCATGCGCAGCCGTGCCGAACGGACGGAACGCGTGGCCGATTTGCTGCGGCTGGTCGGTCTGCGGCCCGAATTCATGCACCGCTTTCCGCACGCTTTCAGCGGCGGGCAGCGCCAGCGGATCGGGATCGCGCGCGCGCTGTCGACCAATCCGCGGCTGGTCGTCGCCGACGAGCCAGTATCCGCGCTGGACGTATCGGTGCAGGCGCAGGTGCTCAACCTGCTGCTCGAGCTGCAGTCGCGGCTGCATCTGACCTTCCTGTTCGTCGCGCATGACCTGTCCGTGGTGCGCCATATTTCGGACCGCGTCGCGGTGATGTATGTCGGCCAGCTGGTCGAGCTGGCGCCGACGGCGGCGATCTTCGATCGGCCGCGCCATCCCTATACGGCGGCGCTGATGCGCGCGGTGCCCGTGCCCGATCCGCGCGCGTCCAACATTGGCGGCGCGCTGAAAGGCGAAGTACCCAGCCCCGCGGCGCCGCCATCCGGCTGCTATTTCCACCCGCGCTGCCGGTTCGCCGAGGACAGGTGCCGGCGCGAGCCGCCAGCCTTGCGCGAGGTCGCGCCCGGCCAGTTCGCCCGCTGCCACCTGGCCGGCGAGCTCACCTTGGATGTTCGGCAAGGTTAAGGCGTCGAGTTCATTTCAAAGCACGTGGCACAGGCGCAGTGCGTCCAACACGGCTGCGTGGACATTGCGGCTGGCGACGGCGTCGCCGATCCGGTGCAGCTCGAAGGCGGCGGCGCGGCCAGCGTGCGGCTGTGCGCGTCCCTCCAGCAGGGCATCGATGTCGGTCACCCCGTCATTCGCCGATCCGGCGCGGAGATCCTGGAACAGTTGGTCGGCGGGGATCGTGCCGTGCTCGACGATCACCTGGTCGGCCGCCAGTTCCGTGGCCTGCCGCGTCACCAGGTTGCGGAACACCGCGACCAGCCGGTTGCCCCGCCGCTCGATGCGCTCGATCTCGTGGTCGAAGCTCGTGGGCACGCCCAGCTCATAGGCGCGCTTCTTCCAGATCACGCGCTCGGCATAGGTCAATTCCTGCGCCAGTTGCGCGTCGATCGACACCAGCCTTACCTGGCGTCCCTGCGCGGCGGCCATTTCGACGACCTGTGGCGCGGGATGCCGGCCGGTGCCGTCATAGACGACGATATCGCCCGCCAGCGGCGTGGCGCCGCTCAGCGCGTCCCACACGCTGGTGCAGAGCTCGGCGCCGGGCAGCCAGGCGATGTCCGGGACGCCGCCGGTCGCGACGATCACCACGTCGGGCCGTTCGGCCAGGACCTCGGCAGCCTCGACTAGGCGGTTCAGCCGCACCTCGACGCCCAGGCGCGCCATCTCGCTGCGTCGCCAGTCGACGATGCCGACCAGGTCCTTACGCCAGCTCGCGCGCGCCGCCAGCAGGATCTGGCCGCCCAGCCGGTCGCCGGCCTCGAACAGCACGACCTTGTGCCCGCGCTCGCCCGAAACGCGCGCCGCCTCGAGCCCCGCGGGCCCGCCACCGACGATGATGACCTTGCGGCCGGGCCGGTCGGCGCGGGCAATGGTCTGGGGCAGGCTGGCCTCGCGCCCGGTCGCCGGATTGTGCAGGCAATGCGGCCGGTATTGCGATTGGCAGTGCGTGGCGCCGACGCAGGGGCGGATGCGGTCTTCCTGGCCGGCCTCCAGTTTCGCCACCAGGTTCGGTTCGGCGATCTGCGCGCGGGTCATCGCCACCATGTCCAGCAGCCCCTCGCGGATCGCGTGGCGGGCCGTCGCGATGTCGGCGATCCGCGCGGCGTGGAAAACCGGCAGTTTGACCGCCCGCTTGAACGCGCCGACCCGCTGCAGCCAGGGCGCGATCGGCGATGCCATGCCGGGCATATTGTCGACCGCCAGCCCGATCTCGGTGTCCATTCGGCCGTAGATCGCGTTGAAGAAGTCGAGCATGCCGGTCCGCTCGAAAATCTGGGCGATCGCCACGCATTCGTCGAATCCAAGCCCGCCGGCGGTATCGCCCTCGTCGACCACGTAGCGGAAACCGACGATGAAGTCGTCGCCAGCCTGGCGGCGGATTTCCTCGAACACCATCAGGCCGAAGCGGCAGCGGTTCTCCAGCGAGCCGCCGAAGCGGTCGGTGCGCCGGTTCGTGTTGGGCGACAGGAACTGGCCGATCAAGTGGCCGCCCGCCAGCGTCTCGATGCCATCCAACCCGCCTTCCTTGCAGCGCCGCGCGGCCGCGCCGTAGGCCTTCACCACGCGGGCGATATCGTGCTCGTCCATCTCCTTCGGGAAGCTGCGGTGGAGCGTCTCGCGGATTGGCGACGGCGCAATGGTCGGCAGCCAGTTGGACGCATAGGGTTCGCCGCGCCGACCGAGATGGGTGATCTGGCACATCAGCGCCGCGCCGTGCGCATGGATACGGGACGAGAACTGCTGGAGATGCGGAATGATCGCGTCCGTGCCGACATTGAGCTGACGGAAGATGTTGGGCGAATCCGGCGCCACGTTCGACGAACCACCGAACATGGTCAGCGCGATGCCGCCGCGCGCCTTGCTTTCGTGATAGCGCTGATAGCGCTCGACCGGCATGCCGTCCACCTCCAGCCCGCAGGCATGGCTCGTGCTCATGACGCGGTTCTTCAGCGTCAAATGGCGGATGCGGAAGGGCTGCAGCAGCGGGTCGCGGGCGATGGGCGCTTCGGATTGCGGCTTCATGCGTGCGGTCATGGTTCTACCTTTCAGACTCGATCGATCTCGCGCCAGCGGTGGCAGGCGACGTCGTGGTCGACGGTGACCGCCTCCATCGGCGGATGGGCGGCGACGCAGACCTCGGCCGCATGCGGGCAGCGCGAGGCGTAGCGGCAGCCGGTCGCGGCGGGCGGGGCGAAGCTCGCGGGGCCGCCTTCGCCCCGCAGCTCGTCCTCCAGCGTGCCCAGCAGCGCGCATGTATAGGGATGGCGTGGCGCGTCGAAGATCTGGTCCACGGTACCCAGCTCGACCAGCTTGCCGAAATACATGACGCCGACGCGGTCGCAGAGGTAGCGTGCGACGTGCAGGTCGTGGGTGATGAAGATGATCGAGACGCCCAGCGAGTCGCGCACGTCCTTCAGCAGGTTCAGGATCTGGGCGCGGATCGACACGTCGAGCTTCGACACCGCCTCGTCGGCGACCAGCAGGCTGGGCGACAGGGTGAGCGCCCGCCCGATCGCGACACGCTGCAATTGTCCCCCGGAGAGCTCGTGGGGAAAGCGGTCGCGGAACCCGGCCGGGAGCCCGACCCGCGCCAAAATCGCGTCCACCCGTTGCGAAACCTCGCCGCGCGGACAGATGCGGTGCAGCCGCAGGGGGATTGCCAGCGCCTCGAACACCGTGTGGCGGGGGTTGAACGAGGACAGGGGGTCCTGGAACACCATCTGCAAATCGCGCCGGAACGGCGCCAGGGCGCGTTCGCCCATGGCGGCCAGGTCGGCGCCGCGGAAGACGATGCGGCCCGCGGCCGGCTTGTAGAGGCGCAGCAGCGCCTTGGCGAGCGTGGTCTTGCCGCTGCCCGATTCTCCGACCAAGCCGAGCACCTCGCCGGGCGCGATGCCCAGGGACACGTCGTCGACCGCGCGGAACCGCGGGGACGTCCCGGCGTCCGGGCCGCGGGCGGCGAAGGCGACGGAGAGGTTCTCCAGCCGCAGCAAGGCTTCGCCCTGGGCGCTCATGCCGGTTTCGCCAGGAAGCAGCGCGCGAGATGCGGCGCCGTACCGAACATCGGGGGCGCTTCCTCCCGGCAGCGTGCCATCACCTTCGCGCAGCGCGGCGCGAACGGACACCCCGGCGGCGGCGAGACCAGGCTCGGCAGCTCGCCCGGAATCTCGGTCAGCCGCCTGACCTTCTGCTTGAGCGCCTGCGAGGTCGCCGTCAGGCCCTGCGTATAGGGATGGCGCGGCGCGTCGAACACGGCGCGGGTCGGACCCACCTCGACGATCTGGCCGGCGTACATCACCGCGATCCGGTCGCACAGCGCGGCGGCGATCGACATGTCGTGGGTGATGAAGATGAAGGCGGCATTCAGGCGGTCGCGCAGCTTGCGGAACAGGGCCACGATCTGGCGCTCGACGATGTTGTCGAGGTTGGTCGTCGGCTCGTCGGCGATCACCAGCTCCGGCTCCAGCGCCAGCACCATCGCGATCAGGATGCGCTGCGCCATGCCGCCCGAGAGCTGGTGCGGGTAGAGGCGCAGCACGCGCTCGGGATGCGGGATGCCGACGGCGGACAAGGCATCACGCGCGCCCGACTGCCAGCCCTTTTCCGACCCGTGCCGCCGGCGGGCGATCTCGCGCAGGTGCCAGTCCACCCGCTTGGCCGGATTGAAGGCGCCGACGGGGTTCTGGAAGATCATCGCCAGGCTGAGGCCGCGCAGCGGCTGGAACGCATCCTCGTCGAGGTCCTGGAGCTCGCGGCCCTTGAACCGCATCGCGGCGCTGGAGACCGCGGCATTGCCCGGCAGCAGGCGCAGGATCGACAGGCCGGTCACGGTCTTGCCCGACCCCGATTCCCCGATCAGCCCCAGCACCTCGGCGGGCGCCACGTAGAGGTCGACGCCGCGCACCACCTCGACGGCGCCGCCCTGAAGTTGAAACCGCGTGCGCAGGTCGCGCACCTCCAGCACCAGGTCGCTCATTGCTCGACGCGCTGGCGCAGGCGCGGGTCCATCAGGTCGCGCAGCCCGTCGCCGAAGAGGTTGAGCCCCAGCAGGGCGATCGAGATGGCGAGGCCGGTCAGGGTCAGCACCCAGGGGCCGCGCTGGAAATACTCGCGCCCGTCGGCCATGATGACGCCCAGCGAGGGCGTCGGCGGCTGCACCCCGACGCCGAGGAAGCTCAGTCCCGCCTCGATGATGATGCCGAAGGCGACGCCGATCGTCGCCTGGACGATCAGCGGGGCGGCGATGTTGGGCAGGATCTCGCGGCCGAGGATGCGCGGGGTGGACTGCGCCATCAGCCGGGCGGCCTGGACGTACGGTTCCTCGCGCACCAGCATGGTCATGTTGCGCGCGAGGCGCGCGAAGATCGGGAAGTAGATCAAAGCGATCGCCAGCACGACGTTCACGGTGCCGAACCCCAGCACGACCATCAGGAACAGCGCCAATACGAAGGCGGGAAACGCGAACAGCAGGTCGGCCGTGCGCATCAGCAGCATGTCGGCATAGCCGCCCTTGTAGGCGGCCGTCATGCCGGCCGCGGTGCCCAGCAGCGCCGCCTGCAGCACGCCGGCGCCGCTGACCACCAGCGAGACGCGCGCGCCGTAGAGGACGCGGGTCAGCACGTCGCGGCCGAAGGAATCGGTGCCGAAGGGATGCGCCAGGGACGGCGGCGACAGCAGGTTGAAAAAGTCCGCCTCGTTCGGCCCATAGGGCATCAGGGCCGCGCCGGGCAGGATGGCCACGAGCACGAGCATGCTGATGCCGGCGCCGATCAGCGCCGTGGTGCTGCCGGTCAGCGACTGCAGCACATGGCCATGGCGTTTGCGCGCCGGGCGGCTCACAGCGACCGCCGGGGATCGAGCGCGGCGCAGGCCAGGTCGACCAGCACGTTGACCGTCAGCACGACGCCCAGAAAGATCACGGTGCAGGCCTGCACCGTCGGGTAGTCGCGCGCGAAGGCGGCGTCGACCGCCAGCGAGCCCAGGCCCTGGATGCCGAAAATCCGCTCGATCACCACCACCCCGCCCAGCAGGTAGCGCACCTGCAACCCGATCACCGTCACATAGGGAATCAGCGCGTTGCGGAAGATGTAGTTGCGGAACACGAACCGCGGGGCGAAGCCGAACGAGCGCGCGACGACCACGTATTCCTTGGCCGCGGCCTCGAGCAGCGAGGTGCGCAGCATGCGCGCGAAGACCGCCGCCATCGGCGCGGCGATCGCGACCGCCGGCAGAAATCCACTGTAGAGCGCGGCGGAGACGGAGTCGACCGGCGAGGTGAAGCCATAGGCGGGAAACAGCCGCCAGCCCAGCGCGAACGCGAACACCAGTACGTAGCTCAACCAGAAATCGGGCATCGAGATGCCCAGCACGGCCACCGAGGTCGCCACCGTGTCGGCGGCGCGGCCGCGATAGAGGGCCGCGATCGTGCCCATGGTGAGGGAAACCGCCACCGCGATCGCGACGGCGTAGAGGCCGACGAACGCGGTTATCGGCAACCGCGCGGCGACGAGTTCCGAGATGGGGATGCCGCCGGCGATCGTCAGCGAGCGCCCGAAATCGCCGCGCAGCAGGCCGCCGAGCCAGTAGAGGAATTGCCCGACCAGCGGTTCGTCAAGGTGGTACTTCTGGCGGAACGCGGCCACGGCCTCCGGCCGCGCGTTCTCGCCCAGCACCGACAGCGCGGGATCGCCCGGCGCCGCCTTCATGACGATGAACACCAGCAGCGCGCCGACCAGGATCGTCGCCAGCGCGCCGGCCAGCCGGCCTGCTATGTAGAGCGCCGTTCTCGACAATGTCGTTCCCGCGGCCCTGCCGGACGAGGCACGTCGAAAAGTGCCCGTCCGGCGGTCGCCAAGCGCGCGCTGCGGCGGTGCCCGCGCGTCATCCCATCTTGATAAAGCCGAACTGGTCGCCGAAGTTGGAATAGGGAAGCTGCGTGAAGCCCTGCACCTTGGTCGTCATCAGATTGTGGATGTTCGAGCAGAAGCAGGGCAGCACCGCGGCCTCGCCGATCGCGATGTCTTCCGCCTGCTTGTACAGCGCGCCGCGCTTGGCGAGATCCAGCTCGGCCCGCGCCTTCTCGGCCAGCTCGTCCACCTTCGGATTGCTGTAGCCATAGAAGTTCCGCCATCCCTTGGTGTGCAGGATCTCGCCGACATACTCGTCGGGATCGACCGGGCCCAACCAGCCCCAGACCGATCCATTGAAATCGCCCGAGCGCTGGCGCTGGTAGACCGTGTTGGCCTCGTTGACCTCGACCGTGAAGTTGGTGCCCAGCACCTGGTTCACCTGCAGCGCCCACACCTCGATGATGCGCTTCCACCAGCTCGAGCCCCAGGTCAGGATCGGGACGGAGATCTTCTCCTTCGCGTATTTCGACTTCGCCAGCTCGGCCTTGGCGCGCTCGGGGTTGAAGGCGGACATCTCGCGCACTTTCGGCTCGTAGGCCCAGGCCAGCGACGGCGGGATCAGCCCGTGCGACGCGACTCCCTCGCCGAACAGCACGACCTTGACCATCGCGTTGCGGTCGAAGGCCAGCGACACGGCGCGCCGGAAGTTGACGTCGTCGAACGGCGGCTTGCGCAGGTTCATCGACACGAAGCGGCAGTTCATGCCGGGCTGCTTCAGCACCTTCAGAGTCTTGTCCTGTTCCAGCGTCGGAATGTCGGCGAAGGGCGCCGTGCTGGTTAGGTCGATCTGGCCGCCCTTCAGCGCGGTGACGCCGCTCGATTCCTCGGCGATCAGCGGAATCTCGACGGTGGCCAGGCTCGGCTGACCGGCGACGAAGTAGCCGTCATGCGCCTCCAGGATCAGGCTCTCGTTCGCCTTCCACGACTTCAGCTTGAAGGCGCCGGTGCCGATCGGGGCCTTGCCGAAGGCCTCGTTGCCCATGGCGGTCACCGCCTTGCGCGGAACGATCTGCGTGCCCGTGCGGGTATTGGTCAGGAAGGCCAGCAGCGGGGCGAAGGGCTGCTTGGTCACGATGTCGACCGTGTAAGGGTCGACGATCTTGACGTCCTGCACCTCGGAAACCTTGCCCTTGTTGGCCGATGCGAATTTCTCGTCCTGCAGCCGCTCGATCGTGAACTTCACGTCGTCGGCGGTGAACTCGCTGCCGTCGTGGAACTTCACGCCCTTGCGCAGCTTGAACTGCAGCGTGTTGCCGCCCGTCGCGGTGAAGGATTCGGCGAGGTCGGGCACGACCTCCATCTTGCCGTTGAACTTGACCAGCGCGTTGAACAGCGCCCAGACGACATAGGCTTCGGGGATCAGCGAGTGCTTGCCGGGGTCCAGCGTGTTGATGACGTTGTAGCCGGTGATGCCTGCCCGCAGCGTGCCGGCGGCCGCCCGGGCGGGACGCGTGAGCCAGGGCGCCGCGGCGCTTGCGGCTGCCATACCGGCGCCCGTAGCCAGCACGGTGCGCCGGCCGATGCCTTTAAGCTGGGATTTCATCATAGCATTCTCCCCCAAGACCTGTTTGTTACATTCACGGCCCGTCCGCGAGCCGTGCGTCCCCATTCCGATGGCATGATGGCCAGCGGTTGCTTCGCCGGTCAAATGCCGCAGCATGCCGGACCTATAACCCAATGTAATACTAATCCGCCACCGGCCTGTGGCAAGATCGTCATCGCCGCGCCGCCGGGCGGAGCAATGCGTTCCGCCGGCGGCGCAGCACGGCCAGGAACGCACGCGCCACGCGGGAGAGGGGCCGGTGGGTCGGATAGAGGATGCCGAGACGGAATTCGACGCGGGGCCAGAACGGCACGGCGACGATGCCTCGCCCGGCATAGTCCGCTGCCGTGAATGGATCGACCAGGCCAACCCCCATGCCGCGCGCCACCATCTCGCACAGCACGGCATTCACCTGGGTCTCTGCGACGAGCCGACGAACGATGCCGGCGCGCTCGAACACGCGGTCGACCATGTGGCGGCCAACCTGGTCGCGGGTCAGCGCAATGAAGGCGGCTTCATGAAGATCGGAAGGCCGGACTTGATCGCGCGCAGCCAACGGGTGGTCCTGGGGCACGGCCAGGAATTCGGGCGCTCGGCAGAATACCTCGGTCTCCAGGCCGGTGCGGCGGAACGGGAACTCGCCGATGCCCAGGTCGACGTGCTGTGCGGCGACGCTCTCCTCGACGCGGGCGGAGATATTGACCTCGGCCGTAACCGTGACCTGCGGGTGCAGGCGATGGAATTCCTCGATCGCCGCCGGCAGAAACCCGAGTCCGATCGCCGGCAGGGCGGAGACGAACAGGTGCCCGGCCTGCGCCGTACCGATCGCTGCTGCGACCTCGCGGATCTGGTCCAGCGAGACGAAGGTGCGTTCAATCTGATCGTGCAGCAGCATGGCTTCGGCGGTCGGCGCGAGCCTGCCCGAGCTGCGGTCGAACAGCGTGAGCTTGAGTTCCTTCTCCAGCCGCCCGATCAGCCGGCTGACCGCGGGCTGCGATACGCCCAGAAGGAGGGCGGCGCCGCTCACGGTCCTGGCCAGCATGGTGGCGCGGAACGCCTCAAGCTGCCTGACGAACATCGTTCGAACTTCCGCCGTTTGCCGTCGCTGCCACCGCTCTATAGCCCAGCGCCGCGCCGGGCGGCACCCGCAATCGCCCTATCCTGCCGGAGAAAACGCCGATGACCCGACCCAAGCTGGCTCAATTGGATGGACGATCCTTCGACGTCGCCGTAGTCGGCGCCGGCGCCAACGGCGCCAGCGCGGCGCAGCACTTGGCCGCCGCCGGGTACGACGTGCTGCTGGTCGACAAGGGCGACTACGGATCGGGGTCGTCCAGCCGTTCCAGCCGCCTGCTGCACTGCGGTCTACGCTATCTCGCGCCGGGCGGGTCGATGTGGGACTTCGTGCGGCACCCGAACGCGCTCAGGATCGCGCTGACCATGGCGCGCAAGGCGATGGAATGCCGGGCGCAGCTCGTCGAGACCGCGCCGGAGCGGACGCAGAAGCTCAATTTCTGCTTCCCGATTTTCGACGGCGGCCCGTACAAGCCCTGGCAGGTATCGCTGGCCATGCGGCTGCTCGAACGCCTGGGTCCGTCCTCCGTCCCGCTCGACTACCGCAATCTCGCGCCGAAGGAGGTTGCCCATACGCCGCTGGTGCGCTGGCTGCGCGATCAGGACAAGCTGCGCGGCCTGGCGATGTTCCGCGAGTACCGCTACGAATGGCCCGAGCGCATCATCGCCGATGCGGTACTCGACGCCGAGCGGATGGGCGCGGTCGCCCGCAACTACACCGCGGTGACGGCCATGGCGAAGGCCGGCGACGGCTGGCGGCTGACCCTGGCCGACCCCACCGCGCCGGGCGCCACGGCGACGGTCGTGGCCAAGCTGGTCCTCAACATGGCGGGCATCTGGATTGATCGTGTGAATGCCCTGGCCAAGCCGGGGGCGAAGCGTCGCATCAACGGGACCAAGGGATCGCACATCGTCGTTCGCCTGCCAGCGGATTGCGCGGAGTACGGCATCGCCACGATCAACCGCGAGAACGAGCCGTTCTACTGCATTCCGTGGCGTGGCCTGCATTTCTTCGGGCCGACGGAAACGCTCTACGACGGCGACCCCGACGACGTGCGGGTGACCGACGACGAGGTCGACTGGCTGATCGCCGAGGCCAACTACATGCTGCCGGCGCTGGGGCTGCGGCGCGAGCACGTGATCTTTTCCTGGGCCGGGGTGCGGCCGCTCGGCGCCGACCCGGATTTCCCCAAGGGCAAGCGCTCGCGCGAGGTGCACGACCTTGCCGCCGACGGCATGCCGGGCGTCTATGCGATGACGGCCGGGCCGATCATGACCCACCGCTCCGCCGGACCGGAGATGGTCGACATCGTGGCGTCGAAGATCGCGCCGCGCCGGGCGCGGCAGGCGCTCTCCTATGCCGCCGCCGCGTTTCCGGAGAACCAGAATTCGCCGCCGCTGCTCGACCACGATACGCGCGTCAAGCTGTCCGACCTGAAATTCGCGGCGACGCGCGAGCATGCGACCAGCCTGATCGACATCCTGTTCCGTCGCGTTCCGGTGGGCTGGACCGAAGGCATGGCGCATGCCGAGGCGCTCAAGGCCGCCCAGGCGGTTGCGCCCGAACTGGGCTGGGACCAGCAGCGGATCGACCGGGAAGTGCAAGCCTATCGCGCGCATATCGAGCAGTTCTATCGGGTCGACCCCCGAGGCCGCGCCATCGACGTGGAGCCGCGTTCCGCGCGGCCGTGACGACGCTCGCCGCGCGCTAGAGCCAGAGCACCTTGCGCCGCAGGTCGAGGTCCTGGCTCAAGACCTTCGACGGGCCGACATGGATGACCTGTCCGCGCTCCAGCGCCACGGTCCGGTCCGAGAGGCCGAGCACGAGGTCGAGGTGGTGATCGACGATCACGACCGATACCTCCGACCGCAGCCGGTCGAACACCTCGAACAACTCGCCGATGACCGCCGGTGCCAAACCCTCGAAGGGTTCGTCCAGCAGCAGGACGCGCGTGTCGCCGGCCAGCGCGCGCGCCACCGCCACCATCTGCTGCTCGCCGCCCGACAGGTAGTCGGCGGGCGATCGCCAGCGCTCGCGGATGCGCGGAAAGAAGGCGAGGATGCGCTCCTCGTCCCAATGGATGCCCTTTCCATTGCGCCGGCGCAGGCGGCCCAGCTCCAGGTTTTCCGCCACGGTCATGCCGGCGAACAGCCCGCGCCCCTGGGGGACATAGGAAATGCCCTGCCGGGTGATCGCCGCCGAGGGCCGGCCCGCCAGCGGCGCCTGGTCCAGCAGAATGTCGCCGGAGCTGGGCGGGGCGATGCCGACCACGGTCTTGAGCAGCGTGGACTTCCCGGCGCCGTTGCGCCCCAGCAGCGCCACGATCTCGTTCGGCGCGACATCGAAGGAGACGTCGCGCAGGATATGGCTCTTGCCGTAGAAGGTGTTGACCTTGTCGACCACCAGCAGCGGCTTGGCGGCCGCCGGTACCTCGCGCCGCTGGCCTGCATGGACGTGGCTGCCCGACCCGATATAGACGTCCTGCACCGCGCGCGAGGATCGGGCGTCCGCGACCGTGCCGTCGACCAGCACGATGCCGTCGTTCATCACTGTCACCCGATCGGCCAGCTCGAACACGCGATCGATGTCGTGCTCGACCAGCAGCACCGGAATGTCGTTCGAGATGGTCTTGATCAGCTTGCCCACCCGGTCGCGCTCGGCGGCCGACAGGCCGGCCAGCGGCTCGTCCAGCAGCAGCAGCCTCGGCTTTCCCGCCAGCGCCAGGGACATGTCGAGCAGGCGCTGACCGCCGTAGGAGAGGGACGCCGCCGGCGCGTGCTCCACGCCGCCCAAGCCCATCGTGCGGATCAGCTCCGCCGTCTCGCGATTGACCCGCTCCAGGCCCCGCGCCGACGACCAGAAATCGAACCGGCGCGGATCGCGGGCCTGGGCGCCGAGACGCACGTTCTCCTGGACCGTGAGCTGCGGGAACAGGTTGGTGATCTGGAAGGAGCGCCCGATGCCCGCCAGCGCGACCTGCTCGGCGCTCAAGCCTGCGATGTTGCGTCCTTCCAGCAGCACCGTCCCGGCGTCGGGCGCGAACATGCCGGAGATCAGGTTGAACGCCGTGGTCTTGCCGGCGCCGTTCGGCCCGATCAGCGCGTGAAGCGAACGGTCGCGCATCGCGAAGCCCAGATCGCGCACGGCGCGGATGCCGCCGAAGCTCTTGGCGATGCCGCCGACCTCCAGGACATAGGGCACATGGGTCGCCGGCTTCAGGTAGTCCGGCAGCGCGACCGAACCCGCCTGGCGGGCGGCCATCGCCGCGTCTTCCGTCGTCCGCCGCCGGAACGGGGCCAGCAGGCGCGCGCCGACGCCGACCAGGCCGGTCGGCGAGAAGATGACGAAGCCTACGAACAGCAGGCCGAAGAACAGCAGCCAGTTCTCGGTCAGGCTCGACAGGTAGTCGCGGAAAATCACGAAGAAGAGCGCGCCCAGCGCCGGCCCCAGGAAGCTCCGCATGCCGCCGATCACGACCATCGCCAGCAGCTCGCCGGAGAAGGCCACCGAAACCGGGTCGGCCGATGTCATGTGATTGTTGAAAAGCAGAAGCATGCCGGCCAGCGCGGTGAGCGTCGCCGACAGGACGAAGGCCAGCAGCTTGTAGCGGCCGGTCGGATAGCCGAGGAAAGTCGCGCGCTGCTCGTTCTCGCGGATCGCCACCAGCACCGACCCGACCGGCGAGCGGTCGAGCCGCCACAGGACATAGGCCACGGCGAAGCCGACCGTCGCCGTCAGCGCGTAGAAATGGCTGCCATGCTCCAGGTCAAGGCCGAGGAAGCCCGGGCGCGTGATCCCGCCAAGCCCGTTCTCGCCGCCGGTGACGGCGGTCCAGCGGAAGGCGATCACGTAGAGCATGGCCGACAGGGCCAGGGTCAGCAGCGAGAAATAGACGCCGCGCCGGCGCAGGATCAGAAATCCAAAACCCAGGGCCAGGGCGGCGATCGAGATCAGGCCCAGCAGAACCGGAAAAACCAGCGAGCCGGGGAACAGGTGCCGCTGCGCCAGGCCGGCCACGTAGGCGCCCAGCCCGAACCAGGCCCCGTGGCCGAACGAGACCAGCCCGGTCTGGCCGACGAGGATGTTGAGCGCCATGCAGGCGATGGCGAAGATCACCACCTCGGTCGCGGAGGTGATGCCCAGGCCGGCGAGCGCCAGGCCGAACGGCAGGACCGCCAGCGCGACGGCGCAGACGACGAGATCCCTGGCCTTGCCCATCGCCGCCGCCTACTCGAACCGCTGGATGCGCTCGCCGAACAGCCCGCGCGGGCGGAACAGCAGGACGAGCAGCATCAGGAAGTAGATCGCCGCGGTGGAGAACTGGGCATATCCGATCGCGACCATCAATCCTTTCACCAGCCCGATCAGCAGCGCCGCCGCGACGACGCCCCAAAAGGATCCCAGCCCGCCGATGACGACGACGACGAAGGCCGGCGTGATGATCTCCTGCCCCATGGCGGGGTGGATGCTGTAGATCGGCGCCAGCAGCACGCCGGCGAGCCCGGCCAGCCCGATGCCGAGCGCGGCGACCGCCGCCATGTAAGGCTCGAGCGCGATGCCCAGCGCGCCGACCATGTCCGGGTTCTGCACCCCGGCCCGGACGACCCGGCCGAAGGCGGTCCGGTGCAGCAGGATCCACAGGCCGGCGACGCACAGCGCCGCGATGCCGAGCAGGATCGTCCGATAGTAGGAGTAGACGAAATCGCCCAGGAAAAGCTGCCCGCGCAGCGCCATGGGTATGGCGAAGGACAGGGGCGGCGCCCCGAAGATGATCCGCAAGCCTTGCTCGGCGACCATCGCCAGGCCGAAGGTGAGCAGCAGCGACAGGATGGGATCATCGCGGTAGAACCAGCGGAACAGGAACCGCTCGACCGCGATGCCGATCAGCGCCACCAGCCCGGGCGCGGCGACCAGCGCGCCGCCGAACCCGATATGGGGCGCCAGGACGACCGTCAGGTAGGCGCCGATCGCGTAGAACGCGCCGTGCGCCAGGTTGACGATGCCGCCGAGCGAGAAGATCAGCGAAAGGCCCAGCGCGATCAGCAGGTAGTAGACGCCGTCGAGCAGTCCGTTGAGGATCTGCTGCGCGACAAGAGTGGTCACGCCGATTGCTCCGGCCGAGCCGGGGACGGTCCGCCAGGGCCGCCCCCGTATCTCCCGGGTCCTAGGACGCCATCGTGCAGACGTTCTCGTCCTTGGTGGCGGCGATCACTTCGAGCGGCTCATCCGGGCCGGGAACCGGCGGGCCGGGCCGATAGATGTCCCACTGGTTCTTCAGCTCGTTGGCCTTCAACGCCTCCACGGCATACATCTCGTGCATTAGCTGGTGGTCGTAGGCGCGGAAATATCCCTCGCGCGTCTTCAACAGGTCGAACTTGGCGCCTTTCTCCCAGTGGTCGATCAGCTTCAGCGCCTCGGTCGACTTGATGTCGTTCATCGACTTGGCGATGATCTGCAGCGCGATGTAGTCGCCCCAGGCTTGGTTTTCCGGCGGCTTGCCGTATTTCTTGGTGAAAGCCGCGACGAAGGCCTTGGTGCCCGCGGTGTCGATCAGATGGTGCCAGACCAGCGGCCAGACGCCGAAGAAGTTGCCCTGGCCCGCGCCCCACGCCACCGCCGTGTCGAAGCCGAAGCCCGCGACCGGGAAGGTCAGGCCGAACTCGGAATACTGCTTCAGGAAGTTGGTGATCTGGTTGCCGGCCAGGTTCGATACCACGAGATCGGGCTTGGCCGCGCGGATCTTCAACAGGAAGGCGGAAAAGTCGGCGGCGTCCGTGGGGATCAGCTCGTCGGCGGCGAACTGGCCGCCGTTCGATTCCATGAAGCGCTTGGCGACTTTCAGCAGGTCGTGGCCGAAAGCGTAGTCCGCCGTCAGCGAGTACCACTTGCGGCCCTTCACCAGGTCCTTGGCCAGCAGCGAGCGGCCGACCGTCTTCACGTACATCGAGTTCTGGCTTTCGACGTGGAACATGTACTTGTTGCAGCTCGTTCCGCGCAGGGCATCCGAGTTGCCGCCGGTGTTCACGTAGAGGTTCTTGGTCCGCTGCGCGACCTGGGCGATCGTCAGGCACGATGCCGACGAGATTTCGCCGACGATGCAGGCGACCTTGTCGCGCTCGATCAGCCGCTCGGCCTTGGTCGAGGCGGTCTGCGGATTGACCGAGTCCTCCTTGATCAGCTCGATCTTCCGGCCCAGCACCCCGCCCTTGGCGTTGATCTCCTCCGCCGCCAGGTCGGCGGCCATCACCGCGTACTCGCCGAGCGGCCCCAGGAACCCGGTGCGCGGCGTCAAATGCCCGATGCGGATCGCATCGGCCTGCGCGCGCGATATGGCGGGAAAGCCGAATACGGCGACGCCGGCCGTGCCCGCAGCGCCCTTGAGCGCCGCCCTGCGCGAAAGCCTGGATCGATAGGTCATGATTTCCTCCCGCTTATTGTCGGCCGGTTTCGTGCCGGACCGGTCGCCGGATCATGGGTTGTACGGCGAGAGACTTCAAGCCCCGCCTCGACCAACAGGCGAATCGCCGCAGCCGGAATCGGCGTCGTCCGCGAAATGCGATAGGATCGTGCATCCGTAACGATCGGCTGCCTTGTGCAGCAGGGGGATGGCATGACGAAAGAGCTGTTCTGGCTGACGCTGACGACGGCGATGACGGCCGTCCTATGGGTGCCCTACATCCTCGATCGCATCCTCGTGCGCGGCGCGGCCGGCGCGATGGCCAACCCGTCGCCCGGCGACAAGCCGCAATCCGCCTGGGCGCTGCGGATGATCAAGGCGCATGAAAACGCGATCGAGAACCTGGCCGTTTTCGCGACGCTGGTGTTGGTCGCGAAGCTCGCCGGCGTGTCGACCAGCGCCACCGTCTTCGCGGCGCAGCTCTATTTCTGGGCGCGGCTGGCGCACGTCGCGGTCTACACCGCCGGCATTCCGGTGCTGCGGACGCTGGCCTTTGCCGGCGGTTTCGTGGCGCAGGTGATCTTCATCCTGGCCTTGCTGCGCTGAGCCGCGCGCGATTTCTACGCCGGCCGGATGACGCAGCCGCGATAGGCCGCGGTTTCGGCCGGGGATTCCAGCAGCTCGACCGCGAGGCTGCGGCCGACGATCAGGTCGAACTTGTCCTCGCCCGACGGCCGGTCGATCAGCACGCCGATATGCCCCATGCGCCCGGTGCCAGTCCGTATGGCCCGAACGGGCATGCGACAGGAGGCTGAAGATCGAGTAGCGCGCCATCGCCGCGCTCAGGCAGGGCTGCGCGGCATGCTACAGCTCGCGCGCAAGCCTGGCGCCTTCGTAGATCGCCATGGCCGCCGTGCGCGCGGCGACGCAGTCGCCGATCTGGTGCAGCTCCAGCCCGCTTCCCTGCAGCGATGCATGCAGGCCCTGGTCGGGCACGTTGGTGGTGGCCAGAACCAGCGCATCGAATGGTGTCTCCTGGCTCGTGCCGTCGAGCAGCGAACGGATCGTCGCCGCCTGGCCGCTCCACGCGTCCACCACCGAGGTGGTGAGCTGCGCGATGCCGTGCTCGGCGAACCATTCGTGCATCGGCCCGTCGGCCGTCGAGCTGGCGAGGGACTGCGCCGTCGCGGCGGCGCTGGTGACGACGGTGACCTGGTGGCCGCGTTGCGCCAGGTAGAGTGCCGTGCCGCTGGCCGGCATCCAGCCGTTGAGGTCGTCCAGCAGCAGCACGCGGCTGCCGACGCGGTCGCTGCCCAGCAGCACCTCGTTGATCGAGAAGACGTTCGGCTTGTCGATGCCCGGCATGCGCGCCCGGCCCGGTACGGCGCGCTGGAATCCCGTCATCGGCGGAACGGAGCCGGTCGCCAGCACGACGGCATCGGGCGCCAGCGCGCGAACGCCCTCGGCGTCGATCCGGGTGTTGAGCCGCAGATCGACGCCCAGCCGGTCGAGCTGGCTTTGATAGAAGAACACGAGGAGCTGCGCGATCTCGCCGCGCCGCGGCTGGGTGCCGGCCAGGCGGAATTGTCCGCCGATGCGGTCTTCGGCCTCGACCAGCGTGACCTTGTGGCCGCGCTCGGCGGCGATGCGCGCCGTCTCCAGCCCGCCCGGGCCCGCGCCGACGACCACGATGCGCCGGCTGCGCGGACCGGCGGGAAAGGGCTCGGCGCCCCACTGGTATTCGCGGCCGACCGACGGGTTCACCAGGCAGGAGAACCAGTAGTCGCGACCGCGCCGGCCGACGCAGAGCTGGTTGCAGGAGATGCAGGGACGGATGTCCTGCGGTCGATCCTCCGACGCCTTGCGCGCGAGCTGCGGGTCGGCGATCTGGCCGCGCACCAGGCTCACCATGTCGGCTTGACCCTCGGCGATCACGCGCTCCGCGTTGGCGGGAGTCTTGATCCGGCTTTCCGCCTGGATGCGCGCGTGGCGTACCACCTGCTTCATGGCCGCGGCCAGGGGCGGGCCTTGCAGGTCCTCCAGCATGAAAGAGGGCATCACGCGCGCCCAGTCATAGTAGCTGCCGGTCTTGATCGGGAAGTAGTCGACCAGGCCGCGGCTGTCGAGATAGGCCACGATCTCCTGGCGCGCCGCGACATCGAGCCCGCCCGGCATGTTGTCGTCGCCGGAGATCGTCATGCCGATCAGGAAATTCTCGCCGACCTTGCGCCGCACGCGGCTCAGCAGCTCGACCGGGAAGCGCATGCGGCCCTCGAGATTGCCGCCCCAGCGATCGTCGCGCCGGTTGGTGAGCGGCGACCAGAAGGAATCGACCAGCGAATTGTAACCGGCGTTGATCTCGATCCCGTCATAGCCGCATTCGCGGATCAGTCCGGCGGTGTAGACGTAGGACTCCAGCAGCTCCTCGACCTCCGCGCCCGTCATCGCGTGGCTGCCGTCGCCGTCGCGGAACGACGCCGTGCCGGACGGCGACCAGTTGGGCTGGAACGAGTTGTCAGGATCGCAATGCGCGCCGATATGGAACACTTGCTGCGACACCACCACGCCCTCGGCATGGCACATCTCGGTGATGCGCCGGAAATAGGGGACCATGCCGGGTTCCGCCATCGAGAACTGGCCGCGCGTGAGGAGTCCGGTGCGGTGCGCGGGGATCGGCTCGATCACGATCATCGCCGCGCCGCCGCGCGCACGTGCGCGGTAGTAGGCGAGATGCCGTTCGCCCGGCCGGCGCTCGACGCTCATGTTGGCGGTGTGGGTGCCGAAGACCATCCGGTGCTTCAGCGTCAGATGGCGCAACTTCAGCGGCGAGAAGAGGTTGGGGAACAGCCTAGACATGGCGCGCCTGCGATTCCCGGGTCATTCGGCCGCTGCCGCGCCAGGGGCGATGCCGGTGGGCGCCGGGCCGCCGGTCGCCCAGTCGAGAAGCTGGACCACGTGCAGCACCGGCACCTTGGCGCCGCAGGCGAGCTGCGCCATGCAGCCGATATTGCTGGTGGCGACGACATCGGGTCCGACGCGGTCGATGTTCGCCAGTTTGCGCGCGCGAAGCTGGCCCGAGACCTCGGGCTGCAACAGGTTGTAGGTGCCGGCCGATCCGCAGCAGAGGTGCCCTTCCGGTATCTCGAGCACGCGGAAGCCGGCATCGGCGAGCAGGCGGCGCGGCGGCTGCCGGACCTTCTGCGCGTGCTGCAGTGAGCAGGGCGCGTGATAGGCCACGGCGAGCGATGCATCCAGGTTCGTCCGGCGCAATCCGATTGCGTCGAGGAACTCGCTGATATCCTTGGCGAGGCCGGCGATGCGCGCGGCGGGACCGGCCATCGCCGGGTCGTCGCCGAAGATGAAGCCGTAGTCCTTCACCGTCGTGCCGCAGCCCGACGCATTGACGATCACGGCGTCGAGCCCGCCTTCATCCAGCACGGCCGACCAGGCCCGAATGTTCGCCCGCGCCAGCGCCTTCGCCTGGGCGCGGCGGCCCATGTGGTAGGGCAGGGCGCCGCAGCACGCGGCACCCGGCGCGATCACCACCTCGCAGCCGTGCCGGCGCAGCAGGCGCACCGTTGCCTCGTTGATCGACGGCTCGAGCGCGCGCTGGGCGCAACCGGTCAGCATCGCGACGCGGTAGCGCCGCGGTCCTTCCGCCGCGAGGACTTGCGGCCGGTCGACCGGCGATTCGGGCGCGGCATGGCGCGGCGCCAGTTCGATCATCGCCCGCAGCGGCGGCGGCAGCAGCGCCGCGAATGGCCGGGCGATGGCGGCGCCCCGGATCGCCAGGCGGAAGAGGCCAGGATTGGTCACGGTGCGGGACACCAGCGCGCGCAGCGCGCGCTCCAGCCAGGGACGCCGATAGGTCGCCTCGATATGGGCACGGGCATGATCGACCAGGTGCATGAAGTCGACGCCGGCGAGGCACGCGCTTACGCAGGCCGAGCAGGAAAGGCAGCGGTCGATATGCGTGACCGTCGCGGCGTCGGGCGGTCCGCCGGATTGCAGCATGTCGCGGATCAGGACGTTTCGGCCGCGCGGGCTGTCGTCCTCGTTGTTGAGCACGACGAAGGACGGGCAGGTCGGCTGGCAGGTTCCGCATTCCACGCAGTGGCGCAGGATCTCGGCGGAATGCCGCGTCTCCGGATCGACGAGCTGGAGCGGAGTGAAGGCGGTGCGCACGTCGTTCCCTTGAATTACAGGGTCATTGCCAGCTTGCGGGCCTCGAAGATCGCCATGCCCATGTTGCGTGGCGACACGCAGTCGCCGACCGCGTGCGCGGCGATGCCGGCCTCGGCGAGCGAGCCGGCCAGGCCGGACTCGGCCACATTGGTCGTCGCCAGCACGAGCGTATCGAAGGCCCGCTCCGCGACACGCCCGGTCAGCGTGTCCTGGATTTGCGCCGCGCCACCCCGCCATTCCATCAGCGCCGCGTTGAGAATCTCCTCGACCTTCAGCCGGCGCAGGGCGGCCCGCAGCGGACCATGCGCCCGCGTGGCCACCAGGTGGCGGGCGATCACCGGATGGCCGCACAGGATCGAAACGGAGTGTCCGCGCTCCGCCAGGAACAAGGCCGTGCCCGCCGCCGGCCATCCGCCGGTGTCGTCGACGACGAGGACCCGAGAACCGGGAGTAGCAGTGCCGTCCAGCACGTCATCGACGGCGAAGACGTTGGGACCATCGGCGCCCGGCAGCCGGTCGACATGCGGAAGCGCGCGCTGGAACCCGTCGCGCGCCGGCCGGGACCCTGTCGCCAGCACGACGACATCCGCGCCGATTTCCCGAACCGCCGCCACGCCCATCTCCGCGCCCATGCGCATCTCGACCTGGTAGCGCATCAGCTCGCCGCGATACCATTCCAGTAGGTCGCCCACCGCGTCGCGCCGGGGCTGGGCGGCCGCGCGCCGGAGCTGGCCGCCGATGGCCTGGCTGCGCTCGGCCAGGATGACGCGGTGCCCGCGCTGCGCCAGCACGCGCGCCGCCTCCAGCCCGCCGGGACCGGCGCCCACGACCAGTACGCGCCGGGGCTGCGTCGCCGGTTGGGTCTCGGCTTGGTTCCATTCGTGCTCGCGCCCGGTCGTGGGATTGACCACGCAGGAGATCCAGTAGTCGCGCGCCCGGCGGCCCTCGCACCACTGATTGCAGGCGAGGCAGGGCCGGACCTCGGCGGCGCGGCCGGAAAGCGCCTTGGACGCCAGCGCTGGATCGGCGATCTGGCCCCGCACGATGCTGACCAGGTCGGCCCCGCCCTCGGCCAGGATGCGTTCCGCTTCGCCGATGTCGCGCAGGCCGCCCTCAGCGATCAGCAGCGCGTTCTTGAGCGCCGGCCGGAACCGCGCGGCCAGCGACGCGCCGCTGGCGCCGTCCATGAGGAAGGGCGATGCCAGGCGCGCGCCGGCATAGGCGCTGCCGATCTTGACGACCACATAGTCGGCGAGCCGCCGGGAATCGATCGTGGAGAGGATGGCCAGGCGGTCGGCGGCCACGAGCCCGCCCGGCGGTTCGTCGTCGCCGGTGATGCTGAGTCCGATGACGAAGCCCGGCGCGGTCGCAGCGCGCACCGCCTCCAACACGGCGACGGAGAAGCGCACCCGGTTGTCCAGGCTGCCGCCCCATTCGTCGGTCCGCTGGTTCGCCAGCGGCGACCAGAACTGCTCGATCAAACCGGCATGGGCGGCATGGATCTCGACGCCGTCGAAACCGGCCGCGCGCGACCGGCGCGCGACCCGGGCAAAGCCGTCGATTACCGCGCCGATTTCGTCGGCCGTCATCGCGTGGCTGCCGTGGAAATCGCGCAGCGACACAAGCCCCGAGGGGCTCCAGCCGGGCAGATAGGCGTTGTCGGCATCGCCGTGGGCGCCGACATGGGATATCTGCTGGATCATCGCCGCGCCCAGCGCGCGGCACTCGTCGGTCATCCTGCGCAGGTCCGGCACGATCGCGTCGCTGTCGTCCAGCATCGCGCGCGTGTTGCGGCCGGTTGGATGGGCGGCCAGCGGCTCGGTCACGATCAAGGCCGCGCCGCCGCGCGCCCGGGCGGCGTAGAAGGCGCGATACTGCGGCCCGGGAAAATATCCGCAGCGGTCGTCGCCGACTTGGCGCTCCTCGGCCATGTTCGTGGTCTGCGCGCCGAAGACGATGCGGTGCCGCAGGTCGAGGTGACCCACCCTGATTGGCGCCGAGAGATGCGGAAATGGGCTGGGCAAGAATTCGCCTTTTGCGCTATTCGGGCGGCTGCGTGCGGTTTGCTTGGCGCATGCGACCAGCGCCCTCCCCTGGCCAACATTGCCCCACGGCATGATTTCCGGTCAAGAATGATGTTTTCATAGTAGGAAACCGTATGCCGACCTTCAAAACGTGCCGGGATAGCCGCCGCCGTCGATCACGAGGTTCTGCCCGGTGATGTAGCCGGCCTGCCGACCGCACAGGAAGGCGCAGGTGGCGCCCAGCTCCGCGGGATCGCCGAAACGCCCGGCCGGCGTCTTGGCCAGCCGTTCCGCCCGCACGACTTCGAGCGTCTTGCCCGTGCGGCGCATCGTGTCCTGCATGTTCGACTGCAGGCGGTCGGTATCGAACCGGCCCGGCACCAGGTTGTTGATCGTGACGTTGTGGCGCACGGTTTCGCGCGCCAGGCCGGAGATGAAGCCGGTCAGACCCGAACACGCGCCAGCGGACAGGCCGATGTCGGGCAACCCGCCCTTCACCGCGACATTGGTGATGTTGACGATCCGGCCGAAGCGGCGCGCGATCATCGCATCGAGCGTTGCGCGGATCATGAAGATCGACGCCAGCATGTGGGCGTCGATCGCCCTGATCCAATCGTCGCGCTGCCACTCGCGGAAGTCGCCGGGCGGCGCGCCGCCGCAATTGTTGACCAGGATGTCCGGGGCGGGGCATCGCGCCAGGATGGCGGCGCGTCCCGGCTCGGTCGCGACATCCGCCACCACCGCGGCAACCGACACGCCGTGGCGCCGCCGCAGATCGGCGGCGGCGGTCTCCAGCACGTCGGGGCGGCGCGCGGCGATCGTCAACTCCACGCCGGCAGCGCCCAGCGCGTCGGCGCAAGCGAAGCCCAGCCCCTTGCTGGCCGCCAGCACGATGGCCGTCCTGCCCTTGATTCCGAGATCCATCATTGTCGTTTCCCTCGATCGAGACATTGCCGGCACGGCGAAATCCTGCCATCTAGCCGCGAACATACCGCAGCCGGGAGCGCAACATGCAGCCAGCCGCCACCGTCGTCGTAACCGGGCCGATGATCGCGGCCGATGCGCAGGCCCTGCTGCGCGACCATTCGATCGACTGCGTGCCGACCGAGCCGACGGCCGTCGAGCGCGACCTGGTAGCCGTGGTCGCGGGCCAGCGCCCGCAGGGTCTGATCGTGCGCTTTGGCACGGTCGATGCGCGCGTAATGGATGCGGCGCCGCAGCTTCGGGTCATCGCCAACCACGGCGCGGGCTACGACAATATCGACGTGGCGGCTGCGACGGCCCGCGGCCTGCCGGTCCTTGTCAGCCGCGCGGCGAACGCGGTGTCGGTCGCCGAGATGGCGGTTTCGCTGATGCTGGCGCTGCTGAAGCAGCTCCGGCCGTTCGACGATGCGGTCAAGTCGGGCGGGTGGCGCCCGCCCGGCGTCGTTCCGGTCGAACTGGCCGGACGGCGCGTGGGCCTGATCGGGATGGGTGCGACCGGGCGCGAGACGGCCTTGCTGCTGCGGGCGTTTCGCGCCGATCTCGCCGCATACGATCCGCAGGTCGCGGCCGATCCTGCGGAACGGTTCGCGAGGCCGGTTGACCGGCTGGACGATCTGTTGTCTTGGGCCGACATCGTCACGTTGCACCTGCCGCTGACCGACGCGACGCGCGGCCTCTTCAACCGCGAGCGCCTGCGGGCGATGAAGCGGGGCGCGATCCTGGTCAACTGCGCGCGCGGACAGATCGTCGACGAGACCGCTCTCGCGGAATCCTTGCGGGACGGCCACTTGGCCGGCGCGGCGGTCGACACCTTCGCGGTCGAGCCGTGCGGCGCCGACCTCGCCCTGCTGCGGGCGCCGAACCTGATCGCCACGCCGCACGTCGCGGGCGTGACGCAGGAAGCCTTTCGCCGCATGGGCATGATGTCGGCGCAGAACGTCCTCTCGATCTTGCGTCGGGCGCCGCTCGCGCGGGAGAATCTCGTTAATCCGGCCGTGCTCGATCATCCGCGCCTCAAGGCCGCGCCCCGCTGAGCTCGCTGCACAACAACGTCGAGGGACGGCTTCGCGCGGGCTTTTGTCCTTGAAACCGATGCAGAGTTCAGCCACACATCGCAACTCTTAGTCTACCGGCGGTTCGGTGCCGCGACGCGGCGGTAGAGCAGGTCGCCGGCCGGCAGGGCGCCGAGACAGGGGATGGGCAGCAAAGCATGGGCAGATCCAAACGCCGCACAGCCTCGGACGCGCAAGGGCGCGCGACGGATGCAAAGCCGCTCGATCTGACCGACAACAACAGCCTGGAAATCGCGATCGGAACCGAAGTGCGCGCGTTCCGACGCAACCTCGGCATGACGGTGGCCGAGGTCGCGCGCCAGGCCGGGCTGTCGATGGGCATGCTGTCGAAGATCGAGAACGCCAACACGTCGCCCTCGCTGGCGACGCTGCAGGCCCTTGCCCAGGCGCTGCACGTCCCGGTCACCTCGCTGTTCCGGCGATACGAGGAGACGCGCGACGCGACCTTCGTGAAGGCGGGGCAGGGTCTGCAGGTCGAGCGGCGCGGCACGCGCGCCGGGCACAAGTACCAGATTCTCGGCCACACGACCGCCAAGCGCTACGCGCTCGAGCCGTACCTGATGACGCTGACGCACAAGTCCGAGGTGTTCCCGCTGTTCCAGCGGACGGGAACGCAGTTCATCTACCTGCTCGAGGGCCGGGTCACCTACCGGCACGGCGACAAGACCTACGATCTCGAGCCGGGCGATTCCCTCTTCTTCGACGCGGGTGCGCCGCATGGGCCCGAGGAACTGAAGCGCCTGCCGGTCCGCTACCTCGCGATCATCGCCTATCCCCGCACGGTCGACGAGGACGAGAGGGTCGCCGACACCACCGCGCCCGCGCCAAAGCCCGCGAAGCGCCGCCGCTGATCGGTTCACGGCGGGAGCGGAGCGGCGCGGCGCGCGTCGCCATCGTGCCACACGGAATTTCCCCAGCCGTCGGTGCGTCATGTGCAGCGGCTCGCCATCGCCATGCACTTTCGGGCGATCACTGCGAGGAATGCAAGTTTATTGGCAGTTGATTCCCCGATGCCCATCTGTTAGGAGTCGAAAGCCTGTCGAATCCGGGGGTGGCGTGCCTGCGCGGCAGGGGGAGGTTTCAATGGCGCGTTCTTGGGCCATTCGGGCGTTTGCCGCACTAGCGATCTGCTTCGGCTTGGCGCTACCCGCATCCGCGAAGACGCTGTGGAAGGTCAATATCCTGCTGACGCAGGAGTCCGAGCTGGGGCTCGCCACGGCGCACTTCGCCAAGCGCGTGAAGGAGCTGACCAACGGCGAGATCGAGGTCGACGTTTTCTACAACGGCCAGCTCGGCAAGAACATCCCGGTCGTCATGCAGTCGCTGGTCAGCGGCGACCTCGACGGCTTCGTCGAGCTGCTGGCGTATTTCGGCAACTGGGACAAGCGCCAGA
>JADZDN010000064.1 GCA_020851015.1 Alphaproteobacteria bacterium
GCAGTCCGGCGCCGCAAACTCAACAGGTTCCTCCCCCCTCGTGGGGGAGGTTAGGAGGGGGGATTGCAGAACGCCGGCGGCGGGATTCCCCCCCCCCCAAACCCCACCCCCCAAGGGGAGGGGGGACTCGAAGACGGTGTCCCGACCCGTGCGAAACTCATCAAACGCCCGATCGGCGCCGGCTCTCGTGCAATTCGTCAAGCGCTCAGCTGGACAGCCGTGGCCGCCGAGCCGGCCATCCACGCCAAATTCCACGTGTCGCTGACGAAGCGCGGATGCGCGGGCTTGGCCCGCGGCGCATCCTCAACCGGGCAGCCGTGGATCACGTCCGGAAACGTCGGCAGTGAATTTCCGGGCGACCGCGTCGACCGCCGCCGCGCTTTAGGCCCAGAGGCGTTCCTTCTGCAAATCCTTGTAGAGGCCGGCGACCTGCTCGGCGTAGCCGTTGAACAGCTGGGTCGGAATCTTTTCCTGGGTGCCGATGTCGGTCTCCTGCGCCTGGCTCCAGCGCGGATGCGGAACCTCGGGGTTGACATTGGCCCAGAAGCCGTATTCCGAGGCCTGCAGCTGCTCCCAGAACCCTTTCGGCCGCTTGTCGGTGAAATTGAACCGCACGATCGACTTGACCGACTTGAAGCCGTATTTCCACGGCACCGCCAGGCGCAGCGGCGCGCCGTTCTGCTTGTGGATCGGCTTACCGTAGAGGCCGGTGGCGATGAAGGCGAGTTCGTTCGTCGCCTCGGCCATCGTCAGCCCGTCGACATAGGGCCAGGGGTACCAGAAGCTGCGCTGGCCCGGCGCCATCTTGACGTCGACGAAGGTGTACATCTCGACATACTTGGCGGAGCCCAGCGGCTTGGCGTAGTCCACCAGCGCCTTCAGCGGGAAGCCGCTCCACGGCACCTTCATCGACCAGGCCTCGACGCAGCGATGGCGATAGAGGCGCTCTTCCAGCGGCATCGCCTTCAGCAGATCGTCGATGCCGACGTCCATCGGCTTCTCGACCATGCCGTCGATCTTGACGGTCCACGGGCGCGTCTTCAGCTCCTGCGCCGCCGCGGCGATCTGCTTGTGCGAGCCGTATTCGTAGAAGTTGTTGTACTTGGTCGCGATGTCCTCGGGCGTCAGCGGCATCTTGACCGTGTAGGCCGGGTTCCGCTTGGCGGGATAGAGGCCGGCCGAGGGATCGGTCTCCTCGGCCGCCGCCCCGCCGATAGCGCCGAACTCGCCGAACCCGGCCAGGATCGTCCCGAGCCCGAGCGCCTGTACGAGGCGACGACGCTCGTGGAATACCCGCTCGGGCGTCGCCCCGGATTCCTCGATTTCCCAGCCGCGCGGGCGCTTGATCAGCATGGCCGCTTCCTTCCCAGTCTGCTCAACCAGCTAGCTAGGCATCCGCGGCAGGCCCGACAAATCAACTGTCGGTGAAAGGGCCTCCGCCGCCTATTCCAGCATGCTGCGCAGCATCCAGGCCGTCTTCTCGTGGATCTGCAGGCGCTCGGTCAGAAGATCGGCCGTAGGCTGGTCGTCGGCCTTCTCCGCCGCGGGAAACACCTTGCGCGCGGTCTTGGCCACCGCCTCGTGGCCTTCGACGAGCTGCTTGATCATCTCCTCGGCGGCCGGCACGCCGTCGGCCTCGGCGATCGAGGAAAGCTTGGAATAGGCCTTGTAGCTGCCCGGCGCGACATGGCCGAGCGCGCGGATGCGCTCGGCGATCAGGTCGACCGCGAGGGCCAGCTCGTTGTACTGCGTCTCGAACATCAGATGCAGCGTATTGAACATCGGCCCGGTCACGTTCCAGTGGAAGTTATGGGTCTTGAGGTAGAGCGTGTAGGTATCGGCCAGCACGCGCGACAGCCCCTCTGCGATCTGCCGGCGGTCCTTCTCGCCGATGCCGATGTCGATCTTCATGCGACCATCTCCTTCCATGCGATGGCGCCCGCCGGGGCCGTCGCAGCCAATTAGAATAGTTCCAGTAGTGTTGGTAAGCTACGCCAATAGGCGTGGAAATGCAAGACGGCACCGGGGCGGCGGGGGGACGCACCCCACCCCTGCCGCCCGCCCTGTTTTTCCGCCGGGCTACTGCGCCGCCTGGGCCGCGGTACGCGCCTGGACGATCTGGTCCGCGAGCCGGCCGACGAGTTCCTGCAGGTGGTCGAACCTGCTGGTGAAGGTACCGACACCCAGCGTAAGCGAGCGCAGCTCGACGATCAGATCATGCAGCTCGGACTGCGGCATGTTGGCCGACACCAGATCCCAACCCGGCCAACCCGCCTTGGCGTCGAAGCCCAGGACCTGGCCGCGCCGCCCCGTCACCAGGCGCTGCACCCTGGCCGTGTAGGCGTTGGGCACGGCGATCTCGACCTGGAAGATCGGCTCCAGCAGCACCGGGCTGCATTTCGGCATCGCCTCGCGCATCGCCATGCCGGCGCAGGTGCGGAACGCCATGTCCGAACTGTCGACGTCGTGGTACTGGCCGTCCTGCAGGTCGACCGCGAAGTCGACCACGTGGAAGCCCAGCGGGCCGCGCTTCAGATAGTCCTGCACGCCGATCTCGACCGACGGGATGAAGTTCCGGGGCACCGAGCCGCCCACGACCGACTCGGTGAACTTGAACCCGCTGCCGCGCGGCAGCGGCTTGATCTCGACATGGATGTCGGCGAACTGGCCGTGGCCGCCGGTCTGGCGCTTGTAGCGCGCATGATGCTTGGTGCCGCTGCGGATCGTCTCCTTGTAGGGGACCTGCGGGCGCGTCGTCGCGACCGGCAGGTTGAACTTGCTCTTCAGGCGATCGACGGCGACCTGCAGGTGGATGTCGCCTTGTCCCAGCAGCAGGTGCTCGTGCGTATCGTGCTGCAGCTCGACGCCGAGGGACGGATCCTCCTCCACCAGCTTGGCGAGCGAGCCGGACAGCTTCACCTCGTCGGCGCGCTTCTCGGCGACGATCGCCAGCGAATAGACCGGCGTCAGCACCGAGGCGAAGGCGCCGGACTCGCCGCTGGCATCGCCGGCCGTGCCCAGCGCCTGGCCGGTCCGCGCGTGCTCCATCCGCCCCAGCGCCACCACCTCGCCGGCGGCGGCTTCGCCCAGCTTGATCTGCTGCTCGCCGATCATGCGATAGATGCCGCCGATGCGGTCCTGGCCGAGGGTCGCGTTGTCCTTGACCTTGCCGCGCAGCAGGCGCGCGAAGCTGAGCTTGCCGGCATGGGGCTGGTGCAGGGTCTTGAAGACGCGCAGCAGCGGCCCGTCGCCCGGCTTGACGCCCAGGCGCGCCGCCGTCGCGGCGATGTCCGGCACTTCGTGGCGCAGCGCCTTCAGCAGCCGGCGCACCCCGTGATCGCGCTCGGCCGCGCCCAGGAACACCGGGACGATGCGATCCTCGGCCAGGTTCGAGGACAGGTGGCGATAGATCTCCTCCTTCGGCGGCACCACGTCCTCGAGCAGCTGCTCCAGAAGCTTGTCGTCGAAATCCGCCAGCTTTTCGAGCAGGCCCGGGCGCACCTCCTTCTCGCGCGACTGCATCTCGTCGGGCAGCGGGATCAGGTCGGATTCCTGGCCGGGCTTGTAGCGATAGGCGCGCTCGCTGACCACGTCGACATAGCCCTCGATCGCCTCGCCCCGGCGGATCGGCACCTGGCGCAGCACCAGCGGGCGCTCGGACACGCCCTGCAGCGCGTCCATGAACTCGCGCACGCGCGTCTCGGTCTCGTCCATCTTGTTGACGAAGATCATGTGGGGAATGGCGTTCGCATCGAGGAAATGCAGCAGCGGCGCCACGGTCATCGCCCGGTCCACCACCGGCTCGACCACCACCACGGCGGCGTCGGCCACCATCAGCGCGTTCATCGTCTCCTGCCAGAACTCGATCGAACCGGGGCAGTCCAGGAAGGTCCAGCCCTCGCCCAGGAAGCTGGAACTGGCCGGCGTCACCTGCACGCTCATCTTGCGCGCGCGCGCCTCGGCGCTGCCGTCGCCAACCAGGTTGCCTTCCTTCGCCGTGCCGCGCCGCTGGATCGCGCCCGTCACCAGGAGCAGGCTTTCGAGCAGGGTCGTCTTGCCGGAGAGATATGGCCCCACGATCGCGGCACAACGGGGGCCGGCGGGATGTCTGCCGTTCGGGGTTCCATTGGGCATGAGCGGTTCCTTTCCCGGGACTTGGGTTGTTCTGGTTCGTCCCAGGGCGGCCGCTCGGCCACCGATCGTCGCCGCCCGGCCGCCCGGGCGCTGTTCCCTGTCAGGCCATCATGTTTCCACCGCCGGGCCGGCGCGGCAAGAGCGAACTGTCCCTAAATCCCGCCGCGACGATGCGTCCTGCCGGCGAAACGGGACCACATCGCGATTTCGCCGCTGGCGCGAAGCTTGGCGCCGGCCCTAGAGTGATTGCAGTTTTCAGCCCTGATCCGCGCGGGAGGCATGGGATGGTCGCCGTGATGAAGCCGGGCGTGAACGTTGTTCGCGCCACCCAGATGCAGGACCACGACGAAAACGACTGGACCATCGTCGCCGCCGCGTTCAAGGCGCAGAACGCCGACCTCGGCGATCGCGTGCTGGCCGAGCTCAAGCGCGTCGACCGCTACAGCTTCGGCTACCAGGTGACCCGCTACACGCACTGCCTGCAGACGGCGACCCGCGCGCTGCGCGCCGGGGCGGACGAGGACACGGTGGTCTGCGCGCTGCTGCACGACATCGGCGATGATGTCGCGCCCTATACGCACGGCGACTACGCGGCCGCGATCCTCAAGCCCTTCGTATCGGACGAGAACCACTGGATGGTCCAGAACCACCGGACCTTCCAGGGCTACCACTTCTTCCACCTGATGGGACAGGACCGCAACGCGCGCGAGATCCATCGCGGCCATCCGGCTTTCGAGCGGACCTGCCGGCTGTGCGACGAGTGGGATCAGAAAGCGTTCGACCCCGGCTACGACACGATGCCGATCGAAGCCTTCACCCCGATGGTGCAGCATCTGTTCAGCCGCGCCCCGAACCGGCGCAGCTAGCGGAATTCGAGCCGTCGAACGCGCGACGCCAGCGCCGCGCTATTTCGGCGCCACCACCATCGTCATCTGACGGCCTTCCATGCGCGGGAACTGCTCGACCTTGGCCAGCTCGTCGATGGCCGCGCGCACGCGGTCGAGCAGCTTCGCGCCCAGCTCCTGGTGCGCCAGTTCGCGGCCGCGGAAGCGCAGCGTGATCTTGACCTTGTCGCCCTCGCCCAGGAATTTCTTCATGGCGCGCATCTTGACGTCGTAGTCGTGGTCGTCGATGCCCGGGCGGAACTTGATCTCCTTGACGTCGATGACCTTCTGGCGCTTGCGCGCCTCGTTCTTCTTCTTCTGGGCCTCGTACTTGTACTTGCCGAAATCGAGGATCTTGCAGACCGGCGGTTCGGCCTGCGGCGCCACCTCGACCAGGTCGAGGCCGGCTTGCTCGGCGCGCTCCAGCGCCTCGCGGATGGATACGACGCCGATCATCTCGCCGTCGGCACCGACCAGGCGGACCTGCGGCAGGCGGATTTCGTGGTTGACGCGCGGACCTTCGCGGCTGGGCGCCAGGTCGATAGGTGGGCGGGCTATTGAGAACCTCCTCTATGGGCCAAGGAACGGCCGTTATTGCCCGGGTTCTGGGAAAAACCCGGCGGCAAAGGCCGTCATACCGATGGCATGCTCCCTAACTGCACTAGTTTAGAGACGGCAGCCTCCAGCGCAAGGACTTCCTGGGCCTGGCCGCCAAGTTGCCGCAGCGCCACGGTGCCGGTTTCGGCCTCCTTGCGGCCCACTACCAGCATGTAGGGCACCTTGGCCAGGCTGTGCTCGCGGACCTTATAGTTGATCTTCTCGTTGCGCAGGTCGGCCTCGGCCCGCAGCCCGGCGGCCTTCAGCGCCGCCAGCACCTTGCCTGCGTAGTTGTCCGCATCGCCGGTGATGGTTGCGACCAGGGCCTGGACCGGCGCCAGCCAGAGCGGGAACTTGCCGGCGTAGTTCTCGATCAGGATGCCGATAAAGCGTTCGAACGAGCCGAGGATCGCCCGGTGCAGCATGACCGGCCGATGCTTGTGCCCGTCCTCGCCGACATAGGACGCGTCCAGGCGCTCGGGCAATACGAAGTCGACCTGCAGCGTGCCGCATTGCCAGTCGCGGCCGATGGCGTCGCGCAGCACGAACTCCAGCTTCGGGCCGTAGAAGGCGCCTTCGCCGGGGTTCAGCGTGACCTCGAGCCCGCCGGCCGCGGCCGCTTCCTTCAGCGCCGCCTCGGCCTTGTCCCAGATCGCGTCGGTGCCGGCGCGCACCGCCGGGCGGTCGGAGAACTTGACCGAGATGTCGGTGAAGCCGAGGTCCTGGTAGATCGAGCGCAGCAGGTCGCAGAACCGCTTGCCCTCCTCGGTGATCTGGTCCTCGGTCACGAAGATATGCGCGTCGTCCTGGGTGAAGGCGCGCACGCGCATCAGCCCGTGCAGCGCGCCCGACGGCTCGTTGCGATGGC
>JADZDN010000065.1 GCA_020851015.1 Alphaproteobacteria bacterium
AAGCCACGCTGCGAAAGCGCGCGTGCGGCCCCTCCCCCTAACCCCCTCCCGCCCCGCGCGACGCCGCAGGCGTCGTCGCGCTCGGGGGAGGGGGGATTGGAAAAGGTGTCCCGGCCTGCGCGAAACTCGTCAAACGCCCGATCGGCGCCGGCTCTCGTGCAATTCGTCAAGCGCTCAGCCGGACAGCCGTGCGACAAGCGCGGCCATGACGCAGAAAAGACGGTCGCGGCGATCACGACGATTCGTAGTTGTCCGCGACGAAGCGGTCGAGCAGGCGCACGCCGAAGGCGGTCGCGCCCTTCGGCACCGTGCCGTGGTCCTTCTTCGACCACGCCATGCCGGCGATGTCGAGATGCGCCCATGGAACGTTGTTGACGAAGCGCTGGATGAACTGCGCGCCGATGATGCTGCCGCCGGCGCGTCCGCCGCTGATGTTCTTCACGTCGGCGGCGTCGCTGTCGATCTCCTGGTCGTAGGATTCGCCCAGCGGCATGCGCCACAAATTCTCGCCGGTCGCCTTGCCGGCGTCGAGCAGCTTGTCGGCCAGCTCGTCGTTGTTCGAGAACAGCCCGGCATGCTCGTGGCCGAGCGCGATGACGATCGCGCCGGTCAAGGTGGCGAGATCCACCATCAGCCGCGGCTTGAAGCGGTCCTGCGCGTACCACATCACGTCGGCGAGCACGAGGCGCCCCTCGGCGTCGGTGTTGTTGACCTCGATCGTCTGGCCGGACATCGAGGTCACGATATCGCTCGGCCGCTGTGCCGCGCCCGAGGGCATGTTCTCGACCAGCCCCACGACGCCCACGGCGTTGAGCCGCGCGCGCCGCCCGGCCAGGGCCTTCATCAGCCCGATCACGACCCCGGCGCCGGCCATGTCCCATTTCATGTCCTCCATGCCGGCCGCGGGCTTCAGCGAGATGCCGCCGGTGTCGAAGGTGACGCCCTTGCCGCAGAAGGCGATCGGCTTGCGGTCGCGGCCCTTGGGATCGCCGTTCCAGCGCATCACCGCGACCTGCGGCTCGTGCGCGCTGCCCTGCCCGACGCCGAGCAGCGCACCCATGCCGAGCTTCTTCATCTCCTTGACGCCCAGCACCTCGACGTCGACGCCGAGCTTGGACAAGGCGCGCGCCTGTTCCGCCAGCGCGACGGGGTAGATCACGTTCGGCGGCTCGCTCACGACGTCGCGGGTCAGGAACACGCCCTCGGCCACCTTCTCGCGGGTCATGAAAGAGCGCTGCGCGGCCGAAGCGCCGTTGACCGACACGGTCAGCTTCTTCATCGACGGCTTCTTCTCGGGCTTCTCGCGCGTGCGGTACTTGTCGAAGCGGTAGGAGCGCAAAACCGCGCCGAAGGCCAGCTCGACCGCGCGCTGCGCCGCCGTGCCGGTGGCGCCGCCCAGCCGCCCGATCGACACCGTGGCCTCGCTTTCGCCGGCCGCGTTCAAATGCGCCAGGATCGCCGCGCCCACGCCCTGCAGCCGGAGGTCGCTCAGCTCCTCGGCCTTGCCGACGCCGTAGAGCAGCACGCGGTTGAGGCCGATGCCGGCCGGCGCCAGCACGGGCAGCACCTCGTCGCGCTTGCCGGTAAAGCGCGTGGCGTTCATCGCGCGGCGCAGCGCGCCGGAAAGCTTCTTGTCCAGCTCCACCGCCTCGGGCGAAAGCGTGCGGTCGGCCGACACGGCAAGCGCGTAGGTACCGCTGGTCGGCATCTTGGGTTCGGCAAAGGCGATCTTGAGCATGGATCCTCGGGGATTGCGACGATTGGTCTTGATTGGCGCGGAATCGCGCGGGGGGACGGCACTCTAGCAGGCCAATTCCGCCGCGTCAGCCCGATGGCCCGAAATAGCGGTAAAGCCCCGGCCGGTCGCGCTTTTCCCGGGTCGCCTCGGCCATCGCAGCCTCCAGCCGGGCAGCGACCGCCGTGGTGAAATGCAGCGGGTCCCAGTAGTTCGAATCGGTCGCCGTCAGCGGCGATTCGATCATGAAATCCACGACATAGCCGTTGCCGGCCGCCATCGCCATGGCCGCCAGCCGGGCCTTGCATTCCTGCCACTGGCGGGCAGCCCGGGACCCCGGCGCGGGCTGGTTGTGAATGTGGTATGGCACTACCGCAAAGAGTTTTACCGTGGCGCGCGGCAGGCCCGCGAGCATCTCCTGCATCAGCGGGTGCATCGGGAAGCGCCAGCTCCGCGCCTCGGCATCGCTGACCGGCTCGGAGACCGGGCCGGGCGGCGGCACCGGCCCGCCCGGCCCGTAGATGCGCAGGATCGCGCGCTTGGGATCGTAGGCGGAATCCGGCGGCAGGAAGTTGGTGTAGCCGTCCTTGCCGTATTTCGGCTTACGCAAGCCCGTCAGGTAGGCGAACTGACGCCCCGTCTCCTCCAGCGCCGGCAGGTTGAACAGGTTGAGCAGGTCGTTCCAGGGGTCGTCGTCGTACATCCACGCGGGAAAAGGCCGCGGCGTCAGCTTGCGGAAATCGTCGCCGACCGCGCACCACACCGCGTCGATGCCGAAGATCACGACCCGCGGTGCGGAATGATGGCGGCGGAACACCGAGAAGATCTGCGCCTGCTCCCAGGCCGTGGCGTCGTTCATCGACAGGTTGACGAAGCGCGCATCGAACAGCCGGTCGAGTTCGGCCGGGCGGAACAGGCGGGTGGTCGAAGTGCCGATGATCGCGCTGTCGAACCGCTCCTCGCGTGCCAGCGCCGGGAAGGCGAAGCGCTGGTTGCTGGTCACCGGCTCGCGGTCGAAGCGCGGCGCGAAGAACACCGTGTCGTAGCCGTCGACGACCAGCAGGAACGCCGCGAGGGCGAGGGCGACGCCGAGCCCGGTCGCCAGCAGCGTGCCGAGGAACCGTGGCCAGCGCGGGTCCAGGTCTTCGTGCAGCACCGGCCGGGCGGGATCGTGGGTCATGCTTCCGGCTCGCTGCGCCGAGACGATGGCATCGACCATTCGTCGTCATGGCCGGCCTCCGTGCCGGCCATCCACGTCGGCCACCGTGCCGACAGGACCGCGCGCTGCGGGCTCGTCTTTCCGCGCATCGTCTTGCCGCGACTCCGACATGGATGCCCGGGACAAGCCCGGCGATGACGACTATGGTGAGGCAGATTCCATAGTGATCGCTTCGGCGAGGGGCAAGCGCCAATGACAGCGTCATGACCCACCAGCGCATCGCCGTGACCGGCGGCAGCGGGCGGCTGGGACGGTTCGTCGTGGCCGAGCTGGGCCGCGATCGCGCGGTGATGGTGCTGGACCGCACGCCGCCGCGGGACGACGTCGCCTTCGCGCCGGTCGACATCATGGACCTGCCTTCGCTGCGCCGCGCCTTGAGGGGCTGCGACGCGGTCGTGCACCTCGCGGGCGTCGATCTCGATTTCGCCGTCGCCGACGACGAGATGATGCGCGTCAACGCGATGGGCTCGTGGCACGTGCTGCAGGCGGCCGAGGAATTGGGCATCGGCCGCGTGATCCTGTGCTCGAGCGTCTGCGCGTCGGGCGTCAACGAGGCGCGGCCGGATTTTCCGCCGCTCTACCTGCCGGTCGACGAGGACCATCCCTGCCAGCCCAACACCGCCTACGGCCTCAGCAAGCTGGCGCTGGAGACGATGGGCGCGGGCTTCGCCCGGCGCGGCATGGCGGTCTTGAGCCTGCGCCCCACGCTGGTGATGGTCGCGGACATCGTCGGCTCGGTGATCGCGCGCGCGGCCGATCCGGCGCAGCGCTCGCTCTACTACTACGTGACGCCGGAGGACGCGGCGCGCGGCTTCCGCTGCGCGCTGGACGCGGAGAACGTGCGCGACGGCGCCTTCTTCCTGACCGCCGCCGACTCGTGCCGGACCGAATCCACGCTCGACTGGCTGCCCGGCATGATCGGCGCGATGCCGGCCGTCAAGGACGCGGCGCGCTTCGCCGCCAATCCGCGCGCCTCGGTTTTCTCGGGCGAGCGCGCCCGTCGCCTGATCGGCTTCGCGCCCGGGAGCAACTGGCTGGAGATCGCGGCGCGCCATCGCGGCCCCTAGAACTGGAAGTAGATGAATTCGGTGTTGCGGCCGCCGCCCACGGCCAGCAGCAGGTAGACGAACAGAAGCGCCGTCGCGACCGCGAGCCAGGGCGAGGGCTTGAGCTTCTCCAGCGCGAGCTGGTGCGCGGTCGGGCCGATCGTCGCCGCCAGCCCGGCCAGCGGGATCAGCCACCACTCGCGCGCGCCGGGCGTCAGGCGTCCCTTGCCGTGCAGCCCCGCCATGCCGGTCAGCACCTCGGCCGCGGCGGGGAAGCTCGAGGCGCGGAACAGCACGAAGCCCGCGACCACGACCAGCATGGTCAAGAGCCAGCCGAGCCAGGCCGGGATGCGCCGGCGCTGGCCCGCCCAGGCCTGGTTCAGCGCCAGCGCCGCGCCGTGCAGCCCGCCCCAGGCAACGAAGGTCCAGCCGGCGCCATGCCACAAGCCCCCGAGCAGCATGGTCGCGAGCGTCGCGCCCGCGCGGCCCAGCCGCCCAAGCCGGTTGCCGCCCATCGGGATGTAGAGATAGTCGCGCAGGAAGCGCGACAGGGTGATGTGCCAGCGCCGCCAGAAATCGCGGATCGACGTCGCGCGGTAGGGCGCCAGGAAGTTCAGCGGCAGCATCAGGCCGAGCAGCAGGCCAAGCCCCATCGCCATGTCGGAATAGCCCGAGAAGTCGAAGTAGATCTGCAGCGCGAAGGCCAAGCCCGCACACCAGCCGTCGACCAGCCCGACGGCGCGACCCTCGGACGCCGCCTGGAATATGGGATCCGCGAGCCGCGCGAGGGGATCGGCCAGCAGCACCTTCTTGCCGATGCCGAGGGTCAGCAGCACGAAGCCGCGCGCCAGGCGCTCGGCGAGGCCGGAGCGCCGGGGCTCGAGCTTGAACTGCTCGATGATCTCGTGGTGGCGGATGATCGGGCCGGCGATCAGGTGCGGGAACAGCGCCACCCACAGCGCGTAGTCGGCGAAGCGATAGCGCGGCGCTTCGCCCCGGCCGAGATCGACCAGGTAGGAGATCTGCTGGAACGTGAAGAAGCTGATGCCGAGCGGCAGCACGATGCCGAAAGGATCGTGGCGCAGGCCGACCAGCGCCTCGACGCTGGCGACCGCGAAATCGGCATACTTGAAGACGCCGAGCAGCAGCAGGTTGGCGGCGACGCCGAGGACGACGACGGCGCGCAGGGGCAGACGCGGCGGCAGCATCGACAGGAGCCAGTTCGCGACCACCGAGCCGACCAGCAGCGGAATGAGCCGCCAGTCCCAGTAGCCGTAGAAGACCAGCGACGCGGCGATCGTCGTCCAGCGGCGCCACGCGCCCCAGCCGGCCAGCGCGTAGTACGCGGCCAAGGTCAGCGGCAGGAAGGCCAACAAAAATGCTTGGGTATGGAACAGCATGCGAACGGTCGAGGAACGGCCGCCGACACTAGCAGCCCGGACCGAGCCATGCACGAAGCTTCACCCCAAGCGGATGCCCACCGCATCTTGGGGCAACCGCGCGTCAGCACACCAGATACGCGGCTCGTGCCGCGCGATCAGGCTGGCCACAAGCGGGCCACAATCCCGGCGCGAGATGGCCGCAAAACAAACCGCCGGGAGACGCCTTATATTGCAGCGCAGCGAATCAGTCCCGTCGCTGTGGGCAAAGGGCAACAGACCAGTAATGTCCGAGGGTTAAGTCCCAAAACCCTAGGCTTTACATTAACCAAGGATTATAGTTTCCGCCGGGATGGATGGGATAACGAAATACGTCTTCCGCCAGGTGGGGACCGTGATGTTTTTCATCGCGACGTGCCTGACCCTGGCGATCTGGC
>JADZDN010000066.1 GCA_020851015.1 Alphaproteobacteria bacterium
GGCTGGAGCCGATGCCGCCGAAGCTGGTGCCGACATCCATGCCGGCCAGCGCCAGGAAGAACCGCGCGCTGCCCAAGAGCGCCACGATCGCGATCAGGTCGGCGGTCCAGCTGAAGATCAGGCCGGTAGCGAAGGTCGGCACCAGCGAGGCCGCCACCCAGATCGCCGCGAACACCATGTAGGGTGCGACGCGGAACAGCCAGGACGCGTTCTCGGCCAGCACCGTCTCCTTGCGCAGCAGGCGCAGCAGGTCGCGATAGGGCTGGATCACCGACGGGCCGCGCCGGCGCATCAGCCGCGCCTTGACCAGGCGCACGATGCCGGTCAGGAGCGGCGCCAGCGCCAGGGTCAGCGCCATCTGCAGGCCCTGCACGGCAAGATCGAGGATCATTGCCATATCGCGAGCCCCATCAGCAGCAGCACCAGGGCGCCGAACACCAGCGACAGGTAGCGCCGGATGGTCAGGAACTGCAGATAGTTGAGCCGGTCGGCCACGGCGGCGACGCCGCGCGCGACCGGCATGTAGAGGCCGTCCCAGGCGAGGTCGACCAGCGTGACGCGCAAGCGCGCCGGCCGCATGTCGCCCGGCAGCGGCATCTCGACCTCCTCGCGCGCGCGGAACGCCATGGCGCCGAACACGCGGCGGATCGGCTGGGCAAAGCTGCCGGCGCTGTACTGGGTGGCGGGATCGGCCGAGGGCGTGCCGCAGTCCCAGATCGCGCCGCGCCGCGCCGCGCCGCTGGCGAAGCGGCGGATCGCGAGCGCCGGCACCAGGGCCGACAGGCCGATGAACAGCGCCAGCAGAAGGCCATTGTACGAGCTGCGCGCCTCGGCGATCGGCACCAGCGACAGCCAGGGCAGCACGAGCTGGCGGTCCAGCGTCTTGCCCACAAGCATCTTGGCGACCGGCGCCAGGAGATCGACGAACAGCGCGGGCAGCACCCCCACGACCAGGCACAGACCGGCCAGCGTGCCCATCGCCCAGACCTGCCAGCGGTCGGCCTCGCGCGCCGCCGCGGCCTCGGCCGAGCGCGGCCGGCCGAGGAACACGATCCCGAAGGCCCGCACGAAGCAGGTGGCGGCCAGCGCCGCCGCCAGGGCCAGCACCGCGCCCACCGCCGGCACGGTCAGCCGCAGCGCCCAGTCCGGCAATTGCGGGCTGAGCAGGACCGCCTGGAAGATCAGCCATTCCGACACGAAGCCGTTCAGCGGCGGCAGCGCCGCGATGGCCGCCGACCCGACCAGGAAGAACAGCGCGGTCAGCGGCATGCGATGGATCAGCCCGCCCAGCCGGTCGAGGTCGCGCTGGCCGGTTTGCGCCAGGACGGCGCCGGCGCCGAAGAACAGCAGGCTCTTGAACAGCGAATGGCAGAGCACGTGCATCAGGGCGGCGACCAGCCCCAGCGCCGCCGCGCCGGCCCGCCCCTGGGCCTGTTACGCCAGCGACAGGCCCAGGCCGATGAACACGATGCCGATATTCTCGACCGTGCTGTAGGCCAAGAGCTTCTTCAGGTCCTGCTGCATCAGCGCGTAAAGGACGCCGGCAACCGCCGTCAGTCCGCCGATCGACAGGACCACCAGCCCCCACCACCAGGCCGGGCCCGCGATCAGGTCGAACACGATCCGCACGAAGCCGTAGACCGCGACCTTGGTCATCACGCCGGACATCAACGCCGAGACATGGCTGGGCGCGGCGGGGTGCGCCAGGGGCAGCCAGGCATGCAGCGGGACCAGCCCCGCCTTCGAGCCGGCGCCGAAAAGCGCCAGCAGCAGCGCCAGCGTGGCAAGCCCGGCGCTGGGCGCCGCGGCGCGGATCGCGCCGAAGGCATAGCCGCCATCGGCCCCCGCCAGCACGCCGAAGGCCAGCAGCAGCGCGAACGTGCCGCAGCCCGCCATCACCAGGTACACGTACCCGGCATGGCGGTTCTCGGCCTCGTGGTGATGCGCCAGGACCAGGAGCCAGGAACTCAGCGACATGAATTCCCAGGACAGCAGGAAGACGAAAGCATCGTCGGCCAGCAGCACCATGTTCATGGCGCCGAGGAAGGGCGGGAAGAAGGCGAGCACGCGGCCGGGGTCCTCGGCGTGCCGCCCATAGCCGAGGCCATAGAGGCTGGCCATCAACCCGCCCAGGTCGATCACCGCCATGAAGAAGCCGGACAGCGGGTCCAGGCGGAAATGCGCGCCGATCCAGGGCAGGCCGACCGGCAGGGTCGCGAGGACCGGCGTGGCATTGATCAGCCCGGCCAGGCCCACCAGCAGCAGGACGGCGCAGCAAACCGCGGCGCCGCCATAGGCGATCGGCCCCGCGCGCCGTCCAAGCCGCGCGTGCAGCGGACCGGCAAGCCCGAGCAGCAGAAGCAAGGCTATCGCGGCGGCGGCGGCGAACAGCATCCCGGTCGACTATCGCTGCCGCCGAGGCGGCGGGCCCCATGTTTGACCAGTATCCGGCGAGTTCAGGAAGCATACTCCCTGACCCGCCCCCGGCAAATGATCCATGTCATGAATGGCGTCACCGGTCCCTGGCCATTCCGCCGGGGCGGGCGTAAGAAGCGAGCAATGCCGAGTCCCAACTTCCTTGCACCCTTGATCGCGCCCGTTGGCGGACCGGGCGCCACCGTGTTCGGCTTCATGTTCCTGCTCGACTCGCTTACCCGGGCGCTGATGGTCTCGGTCATCCCGATCACGGCCTACCACCTCTTGCAAAGCGAGCGCGACGTCAGCCTGCTTTACCTGGCGATCGGCGTGCTGGGGCTGGGCGGAACCCTGTCGATCCCCCTGCTGATTCAGATTATGCGTCGGCGCTGGGTCTATTCCCTGGGCTGCGGCGCGCTGGTCGGCATGGGCGGATTGATCGCCACCGGCACGCTGGCCGGGCTGGCCAGCGGCATGTGGCTGCGCGTGTTCGGGACCGCCGCGCTCTATACCACGCTCAACCTCTACATCATGGACTACATCCAGAAGCGAGAGTTGGTCCGCACCGAGCCCATGCGCCTGGTGTTCGGGGGCGTAAGCTGGACGTTCGGCCCGCTCCTGGGCATGTACGTATCCGAATCGATGGGTACGCCCGTGGCCTGCGCCATCTCGGCGGTGATCGCGCTGCTGCTGTTCGGCTATTTCTGGCTGCTGCGCATCCGCGACAATCCGGCCGTGGCCCCGGCCACCCGGCCGCCGCCCAGCGTCGCCTACAACGTGCGGCGCTTCGTGTCCCAGCCGCGCATGCGCCTGGCCTATGCGATCGCCTTTTCCCGCTCGACCTGGTGGACGATGTTCTTCGTCTACGCGCCGCTGTTCATGGTCAAGGCGGGCTATGGCGCGACCGCCAGCGCGGCGGTGGTGTCGGCGGGCAACGCCATGCTGTTTCTCAGCATGGTCTATGGCCGCATGGCGCGGCATACGGGAGTCCGCTCGATCGTGGTCGGCGCCTACGCGATCTGCGGCGTGCTGAGCCTTGTCGTGGCGCTGTTGGCCGAAAACCCGATGGTGGCCGCCGGGTTCCTGATCCTGGGCGCGGCCGCGGCGACGGCGATCGACGCGCTGGGCGGGATCACCTTCCTGCGCGCCGTCCACCCCTACGAGCGCGCCGAGATGGCGACCGTCTACAGCACCTACCGCCAGATCTCCGACATCACGGCGCCGATGGTCTACGCGCTGATCCTGACGTTCCTGCCCCTGCCCGCGGTCTTCGCCTGCAGCGGGGTGGTGATGCTGGTAATGGCGCGAATCGCGCTCCACCTGCCGCGCGGACTCTAGCCGCGCGCCGCCTGCGCGCCGCGCGGCGGGGAACCATGCACGCATTCCACAGCGTTGAAACGGGGACGCGGCGCGGCCTTGATGAAAAGCGGTGGACGCCTCCACCAGAAAGCGAATTGCCTCTTTACAAGATTCAGGTCGAGTCTTATCAGTCGAACGAAGGGGGTCCTGCACGATGCGATGATGGATTGCCCCTTGCGCCGGGCAAGACGTAGGGCGCGGCGCCGTGTCAACGGACCGGAGAATCGTACCCCCATGGACGACCGACAGTCGATCGAAGCTGAACCTCCCAGTAATGGCACCGGTTCGAGTGCCTGCGCCTCCACCGCGACAGCCACGACACCGGAAACCCACACCGCTTCCTTCGCCGCGATCTTCCCTCCCCCACGGGCCAAGCGGCGGGCCAAGACGATCCGCTTCCCCATCGGCGACATCACCAACGAGTTCCGCAAGCGCTTCTTCCCCCTGGCCGGCCGGGCCGAATGGAACGACTGGCGCTGGCAGGTCCGCAACCGCATCAAGTCGCTGAAGGAGCTTTCCCGCATCTTCGTACTGTCCGAGGATGAGGCCAGCGCCGTTGCCCGGCATACGGGCTCGCTGCCGGTCGGCCTCACGCCCTAGTACGCAAGCCTGATGGCGCGCGACAACCCGCAAGACCCGCTGCGCCGCACCCATATCCCCGTCGGTACCGA
>JADZDN010000067.1 GCA_020851015.1 Alphaproteobacteria bacterium
ATCATCATCATGACGGACGCCGACGTCGACGGCAGCCACATCCGCACGCTTCTGCTGACCTTCTTCTATCGCCAGATGCCCGAGGTGATCGAGAAAGGCTACCTCTACATCGCCCAGCCGCCGCTCTACAGCGTCAAGCGCGGCAAGTCCGAGGTCTACCTGAAGGACGACAAGGCGCTGGACGACTACCTGATCAACGGCTCGATCGAGGGCGTGGTGTTCACCATGCACAACGGCGCGCAGTCCGCCGGCGAGGATTTGCGCGACAAGCTGGAGCGCGCGCGGCGCGTGCGCCTGCGCGTGATGCCGCTGGCCGCCAGGGTCGGCAGCGAGGCCGTGGTCGAGCAGGCCGCGATTGCCGGCGCGCTCAATCCCGAAGTCATCGCCGACGGCGAGCGCGCGCGCCAGGCCGCCGAATACATCGCCAAGCGGCTGAACCAGCTCGAGCCCGAGAACGAGCGCGGATGGAAGGGCGAGGCGCTGCCGGACGGCGGCATGGCCTTCACGCGCGCGCTGCGCGGCGTGACCCAGCGCCACGTCATCGACGGGCCGATGATCCGCTCGACCGAAGCCCACCGGCTGGACCGCCGCATGGCCGAGCTGCAGGAAACCTATCTGAGCCACGGCAAGCTGAAGACGAAGGACAAGGAGGTCCGCGTCACCGGTCCCCTCGCGCTGCTGGCCGGCGTGCTGGAGCAGGCGCGCAAGGGGCTGGAGATCAAGCGCTACAAGGGCCTGGGCGAAATGAACCCCGAGCAGCTCTGGCACACGACGCTCGACCCGAACGTCCGCACCCTGCTGCAGGTCAAGGTGACCCACGGCGACCAGGCGCAGGAGGTCTTCACGACGCTGATGGGCGACCTGGTCGAGCCGCGGCGCGAATTCATCCAGCAGAACGCGCTGAAGGTCGCCAACCTGGACGTGTAAGGCGGGCCGCGGGCGGATTGTCGCGCGGACGATCGCGCTTCACGGTCGGGGTCAATGCGCCAGCGCCGCCGCCTGCGCCGCCGGCGCGGCCTGGCGCGCGTCGCGCAGGTGGGGCGAGAGGTACCATTCGAGCGCGCGTACACCGCGCGTCAGCAGGAAGGTGATCCAGAGGTAGATGCTGCCCGCCAACACGAACACCTCGAGCGCGCGGTAGGTCTCGGAGATGATCCGCTGCGCGATGCCCGTCACCTCCATCAACGTGATGATGCTGGCGAGCGACGTGGCCTTTACCATCAGGATCATCTCGTTGCCGTAGGCCGGCAGGGCCTGGCGGACGGCGATCGGCAGGATGATCCGGCGCATCAGGAGCAGACCCGACATGCCGCAGACCCTGGCCGCCTCGATCTGGCCCCAGGGCACGGACTGGATGCCGCCGCGCATGATCTCGCTGCCAGAGGCGCCGGTGTTGAGGGTCAGGGCCAGGATCGCGCACCAGTAGGGCTGGCGCAGGAACGGCCACAGGAAACTGTCGCGGATCTCCGGGAACTGCCCCAGGCCGTAGTAGATCAGGAAGATCTGCACCAAGAGCGGCGTGCCGCGGAAGAAGAACACGTAGCCGGCGGCGGCGGCGCTCAGCGGCCGGAACGGCGACAGGCGCGCGAACGCCACCAGCACGGCCACCACGAATCCCACCGCGAGCGACAGGCTGACCAGCTGGAACAGCAGCGGGATGCCCGGCAGCAGCCGCAACAGCGTGTCCCACATGAAGACGGGGTCCATCGCCTCAGCTCCGCCTTACGCCGCGCTCGGCCCAGCGCTCGGCCCGTCCGAAGCCGATGCCGGACAGCGTGGTCAGCAGCAGGTAGAGCACGGCGGCGCAGGCATAGAAGGTGAAGGGCTTCTTGGTCGAGCCGGCGCCGATGGTCGACTGGCGCATGATCTCGACCAGCCCGGTGACCGAGATCAGCGCCGTCTCCTTCAGGCACAGTTGCCAGACATTGCCCAGGCTGGGCAGCGCGAAGCGCAGGACCTGCGGCGCCAGGATGCGGCGGAACAGCGTCCAGGGCGGCATGCCATAGGCCCTGGCCGCCTCGATCTGGCCCTTGGGCACGGCCAGCACCGCGCCGCGGATCGCCTCGGTCGAATAGGCGCCGTTGACGATGCCGATCGCCACCACGCCCGTCATGAACGCGTTGACGCCGATATAGCCGGTGTGGCCGAACATGCTTGCCACGAACATGATCGCGCCGCTGCCGCCGAAGAACAGCAGGTAGATCACCAGCAGCTCGGGAATGCCGCGCACCACCGTGGTGTAGGCGTCGGCCGCGATCTCCAGCGCGCGCAATCCGGACAGCTTCGCCAGCGCGCCCAGGCTGCCGAACACCGTGCCGAGCAGGAAGGCACAGGACGCCACGGCCAAAGTCATGCAGGCGGCGAGCGCCAGCTCGTCGCCCCAGCCCTTGTCGCCGAAGCTCAACAGTTCCATGTCGCCATCCCGGCGGCGCTGGGCAAATCGCGCGCCGCCGGCATCGCGTTCAGGTCACATCGGCGGCGTGATGTCGAAGCCGAACCACTGCACCGACAGCTTCTTGATGGTGCCGTCGGCCGCCGCCGCCGCGATCGCGTCGTCGAACAGCTTGCGCAGGTCGTCGTCGGCCTTGCGCAACCCCGCGCCCACGCCGGCGCCGAACACGCCGCCGGTGAAGGTGGGACCCACCACCACCAGGTCCTTGCCCTCGGGCTTGCCGAGCATCGGCTTCCAGTACCCGATCGAGGCATAGGCACCCTCGATGCGGCCGGCGGTGAGGTCGAGGTCGTGCTGCTCGGTGGTCTTGTAGGAGCGAACGTCGGCGACATCCTTGAAGTAGGTCTCGAGGAAGTTCATGTGGGTCGTCGAGACCTGCGCGCCCAGCGCCTTGCCCTTAAGCGCGGCCTTCAGCGTCGCGATCTGCTTCTCGGCTTCGGCCTTGTTCTTGTCCAGGTCATAGTTCTTGTCGACCGGGATCTTGGCCAACGGGCTGGTCTTCAGCACGGCCAGCGCGGCCGGGGTCGAGGCATAGGGGGCCGAGAAGTTGATCACCTCCTTGCGCTTGGCGGTGATCGACATGCCGGCGATGATCGCGTCGTACTTGCCGGCCTGCAGCGCCGGGATGATGCCGTCCCAGTCCTGCGCCACGATCTCGCAGGTCGCTTTCATCCGCTTGCACAGGTCGTTGGCCAGGTCGACCTCGAAGCCCTCCAGCTTCCCGGCGGAATTCGTGAAGTTCCAGGGCGCGTAGGCGCCCTCGGTCGCGATCTTGATCTTGGACCAGTCCTTGGCCTCGGCGGTGCCGGCAACCGCGAGGGCGGCCACGCAGGCGGTGGCGGCGAGCAGACGACGAAGCATTTGAATCTCCCCTGTTATTTGAATTGATTGCCCCGATAGCATCAGCATCCCAGTGGCGGTCCGCCACGTCAAGGCGCGCAACGTCGCTAGTAGTGGCTGGCGATGAACTGGCGGCAGCGTTCGGATTTCGGGGCCACCAGCACCTCGCCGGGCGGCCCGTCCTCCTCCACCCGGCCCTCGTGGAGACAGATGGTCCGGCTCGACACCTCGCGCGCGAAGTTCAACTCGTGGGTGACGATCAGCATCGTCCGGCCTTCCAGCGCCAGCTGGCGGATCACGCGCAGCACCTCGCCCACCAGCTCGGGATCGAGCGCCGAGGTCGGCTCGTCGAACAGCAGGACCTGCGGGCGCATGGCCAGCGCGCGGGCGATCGCCGCGCGCTGCTGCTGGCCGCCCGAGAGGTGCACCGGGTACTGGTCGCGCTTGTCGGCGATCCCGACCTTGTCCAGGAGCGCGATCGCCTCGGCGACGCATTCGTCCTTCGGCCGCTTCTGCACATGGACCGGCGCCTCGATCACGTTTTCCAGCACGGTCATGTGGGTCCACAGGTTGAAGCTCTGGAACACCATGCCGAGGCGCGTGCGCATGCGGTCGACCTGGCGGCGGTCGGGCCTGGTCGGCTTGCCATCGGCGCCGTTGCCGAGCTTGATCACCTCGCCGGCCACGCGGATCTCGCCCTGGTCGGGCACTTCCAGCATGTTGATGCAGCGGAGCAGCGTCGACTTGCCCGAACCCGAGGCGCCGATGATCGAGATCACGTCGCCGTCCTTGGCCGCCAGCGACACGCCCTTCAGCACCTCCAGCGCGCCGAAGCGCTTGTGCAGGTCACGGACCTCGAAGGTGGGGGCGGACATGAGGGCGGGCGGGCTCCGGCGCGGGAGGGGAAAACTCTAGGCCCGCTTCCGCCAGCGCGCCAGCGCCATGATCGCGCCGCCCGCCACCAGGCCCCAGAAGGCGCCGCTGATGCTGAAGAAGCTCAAGCCCGAGGCGGTGACCACGAAGGTAACGATCGCGGCCTCGCGGTCCTCGGCCGCCATCACCGCGCCCAAGAGCGCCGAGCCGAAGGCGCCCAGCAGGGCAAGGCCCGCCACGGCCTCGATCAGGATTGGCGGCGAGGCGCTGATGAAGGCGGTCGCCGCGCCCGCCAGGAGGCCCAGCAGGACATAGACCGCCCCCGCGATCATCGACGCCCAGTAGCGCCGCGCCGGCGCGGGATCGGCATCCGGCCCGGCGCACAGCGCGGCGGTGATCGCCGCCAGGTTGACCGCGTGGCCGCCGAACGGCGCCGACAGCAGCGTGAAGATGCCGGTGACGCGGAACAGCGGCCCAGCGTCGGGCCGGTAGCCGTTGATGTTCAAGACCGCCATGCCGGGGATGTTCTGCGAGGCCATGGTGACGATGAACAGCGGCACGGCGACGCCGATCACCGCGGTCAGCGAGAATTCCGGCGTCACCAGCA
>JADZDN010000068.1 GCA_020851015.1 Alphaproteobacteria bacterium
GAAGGGCAAGCGCGTCGAGGTCCGCTTCCCCGACCCGACCGCCAACCCCTATCTCGGCTACGCGGCGATGTTGATGGCGGGCATCGACGGCATCCAGAACAAGATCCATCCCGGCGACCCGATCGACAAGAACCTCTACGACCTGCCGCCGGAAGAGCTGGCGCAGGTGCCGACGGTCTGCGGCAGCCTGCGCGAGGCGCTGGGCTGCCTCGCGGCGCACAACGCGTACCTGAAGAACGGCGACGTGTTCACCGACGACCAGATCAACGCCTATCTCGAGCTCAAGTGGGAAGAGGTGTACGCCTTCGAGCACACCCCGCACCCGATCGAGTTCCAGATGTATTACAGCTCATAACGCTCTCCGGTATGTTTCGGGGCGAGAACCCCTACACCGCGAGCCCCGCCGGCAGATGCCGGCGGGGTCTTTCTTTGGGAGGCGCCAGATTCAATATCCACGCCACGATACGCGCGGCGACGATTGCGGCCTGCTGCTGATGATGATCATCCGCAGATCAACTTGAGCACCTCTGCCGATGACTATGATGTTCTTCCCCTACGATCTGGCGTAGGCCAGGATCGGAGCGATGTCGTGATTGTCTGCGGCCTGCAGGGCTTGAATATACGCCTGCCTGCTTTCGCGGGCGCTAAGGTTGCCAAGAGGCACTTGTGAATTGCTGCCCCAGCTGAACATCGGCTGCCCGAGCTTGGCCACCACCAGGTCGGCGAGTGCCCGCGAATGCCGGCCATTGCCGTTCGCGAAGGGGTGGACCGCTACCAGACGATGCTTCAGCCGTATTGCCAGTTCGTCCGGCCCATAGGTCGCGTGCACCGCCCAGTACCGTGCATCGCTGAGCAGATGCTCCACGTCCCGCGGAACCTGCGACGACGGCACCCCGATGTTCCGATCGCTGGTTCGGTAGGTGCCTGCCCAGCGCCAGACCTCGCCGAACATTCGGCGATGCAGGTCCTTGATGAATTTCTCGCCCAGCACTTGCTCGATCGACAGACGGGTGACGGTACGGCGAGCCCATGGCAGCGCTTTCAGGATGTTTCGGGCCTCAACCTCGTCGAGTTCGGCGCGGGTGCGCACGAAGAGCGCGCGTAAGCCCGCGGACTCCGATGGCTCGAGCGGCGTCTGCCCCTCCCCGTCCTCGGCAAAGAGGCTTCGAACCGGATTCAAGACCCGACCCGTCCCTTTCGCGGCCTTGCATGGTCGCGGGCGATGTCTTCCAGGCGCTTCGGACTGAGCGCTTGATTCTCCAGTGCCATCGTCCGTGCCGTTCGATCGAGGTCCGCTTTGGCGCGATGTCGGGCGATCTTGTCATGCAACTCCTCCATCGTGCCGCCGCGCGGCATGACGAAGCAGACGAAATCGCAGCCGATCGCGTTCGCCGCCCGGCCCATCGACGCCAGCGACACGGATCCACGTAGCTCACCCTTCTCCGTCGCGAGCAGCGATTGCGGCGTGATGCCAGCGTTGCGCGCGGCATCCTTGAGGGAAATTCCGAGCATTTCGCGGACGGATCGCAACCACCCCCCCACCGGGTGCTGGAACCGCTCCAGGTCCGGCGGCGGTCGAAAGGTTTCGTCGAAGCGCTGTCTTGCCACTGCCCGCATGTCTTTCGGCATCGCCATCGGAGCCTCCATTCGACTGCAGTCGAATATTTCGTAGCAACAATTAGACTATAATCGAATTTTTTGCAATAGATATTCTATTAAACTCGAATCCTGTGTTAGGCACTAGCCGCAGGACGGTTGCAAAGTTTTGCTTTTGGAGGACGGATGGCTACCTATCGCGAGCGGCTGATCGGCACCTGGCGGCTGGTGTCCTTCGAGGTCCGGCGCAAAAACGGCGAGACCTATTACCCGATGGGCCAGGGGCTGGTCGGGATGCTGCTCTACCAGCCGGACGGGCACATGTCGGTGCAGCTCATGAGCCCCAACCGGCCGCAGTTCACGACACCGGCCTATGGCGCGGGCGAGGATGCCGACTGGGTCAAGGCCGCGCGCGGCTATTTCGCCTATGCCGGTCGTTTCACGGTCGACGAGGCCGCGCCCGCCGTCACCCACCATGTCGAGATGGCGCTCAATTCCTATTGGCCCGGGCGGCCGCAGACCCGCAACATCCGCCTGGATGGGGACGACCTGGAACTCAGCGGCGAGTCGCATGCCAAGACCGGCGACACCGACACCGCCTATGTCCGGTGGCGGCGGACCTCCTAGCGCGGGCGTGTCTTGACGCCGCGGCGGCGGTCGTCGCTAGCTAGGGCGGTGCCCAGAGAGGGGTGAGAGCCGCACGCATGAGTCCGATCCGAACCGGCCTGGCGGGCCTCGCCGCCATCCTGTCCGCGCCGCTTGCGCCCAGCCCCGCCCTGGCCCAGGCGGACCTCGCCTCGGGCCAGAAGCTGTTCCAGCAGCGCTGCGCCGTATGCCATTCGCTGAAGGCCGCCGAGAAGAAGCCGACCGGGCCGGACCTCGAGAACATCGTCGGGCGCAAGGCGGGCGCCGGCGACTACGGCTATTCCGCCGGCATGAAGGGCGCGGCGATCGTATGGGACGAGAAGAAGCTCGACGAGTATCTCGTCGCCCCCGACAAGATGGTGCCGGGCACCACCATGCCGATCGGCGTGCCCCAGGCCGCCGACCGCGAGGATATCGTGGCCTACCTGAAGTCGATCGCGAAATGAGCGCGGGGCGCGCGCAGGAAATCCGCCCGGCGCGTCCGGCGGACGTGCCGCGCATCCGGGCGATCGTCGATGCTGCCTATGAAAAATACGTCCCGCGCATCGGCAAGAAGCCGGGGCCGATGCTGGACGACTATGGCAAGCTGGTCGCCGGCCGCGTGGTCTGGGTGCTGGAGGATGAAGGCGCCGTCGCGGGGCTGGTCGTGCTGCTGCCGGAGCCGGACCACGTGCTGCTGGACAACGTCGCCGTCGATCCCGCCAAGGCCGGTCGCGGCATCGGCCGCGCGCTGATCGCCTTCGCCGAGGCCGAGACGCGACGGCGCGGCTTCGGCGATATCCGCCTCTACACCCACGAGAAGATGACCGAGAACATCGCGATGTACCCGCGCCTGGGCTACGAGGAGACCCATCGCGGCGAGCAGGCCGGCTACAGCCGCGTGTTCATGCGCAAGAAGCTCGCCTAGCGGCGCACCGCAGCGCCACGGCGACGGGACCAGCCGATGACCGCCTATGACGCGCTGTTCAAGCCGCTGACCATCAAGGGCGTCGGCATCCGCAACCGCTTTCTTTCGACCAGCCACGCGCCCGGCTACGCCAGCGGCGGCCAGATCACCAGCCGCTACATCCGCTACGAGGCCGAAAAGGCCAAGGGCGGCATCGGCCTGAACCAGTTCGGCGGCGCCACCGCGGTGTCGCCCGAAAACTCGTCCTACTACGGGCAGATCGACGGCTCCGCCGATGCCGTCGTCCCGCAGTACCGCCAGATGGCCGCGGCCATTCACGCGCACGGCTCGAAATGCACCGTCCAGCTGACCCATGGCGGTCGCCGCGAACGCTGGGACGTCGCCAACTGGCTGCCGACCTATTCGTCGACCACCGCGCGCGAGATCGTCCACGGCTCCTTTCCGGTCGTCATGGAGGACTATGACATCCGGCGCGTCGTCCGCGACTTCGCCCGCGCGGCAGCGCGCGCGCGCGAGGGCGACCTGGACGGCGTCGAAGTGTCGTGCCAGGCCGCAACCTTGATCGAGCAGTTCTGGTCGCCGGCGCTGAACCAAAGGACCGACGGCTATGGCGGGTCGCTCGCCAACCGGATGCGGCTGGGGCTCGAGATTCTCGAAGCCGTCCGCGAGGCCGTCGGCGAAGACTTTGTCGTCGGCATCCGCATGCCGGGCGACGAGATGCTCAAGGGCGGGCTTTCCCGGGAGGATTGCGTCGCGATCGCGCGAAGCTACGCCGCTAGCGGGCTGATCGATTTCATCAGCGTGGTCGGCGGCAACGCGACCGACTACCAGGCCGAAGCCCGCCTCTGGCCGACCATGTGGGTGCCGTCCGCCGCCTACCTGCCGCTGGCAAGGGCGATTCGCACCGAAGTCGAAGGCAAGGTGAAGATATTTCATGCCACGCGGATGACCGACGCCGCGACCGCGGCCTTCGCGCTGGAAAGCGGCGCGGTCGACATGGTCGGCATGACCCGCGCCTTCATCGCCGATCCACATCACGTCAACAAGCTTCGGTCCGGGGACGAAAAGGACATCCGGCCCTGCGTCGGCGCCGGGTATTGCGTCGACCGGGTGATCAAGGGGCTCGATGCGTTCTGCGCGCACAACGTCGCGACGGGCCGCGAGGAGACGATTCCGCAGGTCGTCGCGCCGGCCGGGGGACCGAAGAAGCGCGTCGTGATCGTCGGCGGCGGTCCCGCGGGCATGGAGGCGGCGCGGATCGGCGCGCGGCGGGGCCACGACGTGGTGCTGTTCGAGGCGGCGCCGAGACTTGGCGGGCAGCTCCTGCTCGCCGCGGCGGGCTGGAAACGCGACATGGCGGGCATCGCGGCATGGCTGATCGGGCAGGTCGAGGCGCTGGACGTCGACATACGCACGAACGTCCTTGCGGATGCCGACGCCGTCACCGCCGAAAATCCGGACGACGTGATCATCGCGACCGGCGGCCTGCCGAATGTCGGGCGCTTCGCCGGCGTGGACCTTGCGGTTACAAGCTGGGACATCCTGTCGGGCAGCGTCCCGCCCGGCCAGAAAGTGCTCGTCGTCGAGGAGAACGGCGCGGTGCCGGGCCTTCTCGCGGCGGAGTACGTGGCCTCGCGGGGCGCATCGGTTCGCATCGTCACGCCCGACAAGGAGCTGGGCCGCGAGCTCGGCGGCACCAATCTGGGCGCGCACATGACCGAGCTTTACAAGCGCGATGTCGAGATCGTCACCGATACGCGCGTCGTCGCGCTGCGGCGGTCCGGCAACGTGATCGAGGCGGTCATGGAGAACGCTTACAGCGGCCGGAGGACAGCGGCGCTGTTCGACCAGGTGATCGGCGACAACGGAACGCTGCCGAACGACGAGCTCTATTTCGACCTCAAGCCCGCATCGGCCAATCTCGGCGAGGTGGATCTGCGCGCGCTCGCCGAACTGAAGCCGCAAACCGTCGGCAACAATCCCGCGGGGCGATTCAGACTTTATCGTGTCGGCGATGCATGGGCGTCACGCAACCTTCACGCCGCGATGCTCGACGCGGCACGGATCGCGTTTGTCCTGTGAGATGCGTCTATTTCTCGGGACGCGGCGCCCGCCGACCGATCGGGCGCACATCGTCATTGGCCGATGCGGGCGGTCGCTTGCCGGCGGCTTGGGCACGCGCGGCGTCGCGCTCCACATCCGCCAGTCGCCGCAGCGGGCGAAGAAGATAGGGGCTGACGTAAAGCTGGTCGGCCAGCGGCGGAGGTTTTCCGCGACTATCCACAAAGTTACCCACAAGCTGTTCCCGAGTTCCAGCGCTCCTCTACCACATCTTGCGCCGGACGGAAAGCAGCCCTCAGCCGAATAGGGCCATTCTACTTGGCGCCGGTCGCCTTCCAGGCCTTCGCGCGGCGATCCATGTCGGCGATCTGCTCCTTGGTCATCATCGCCGACAGCTTGTCCTTGACGATCGGGATCTCGAAGCGGTCGCTGCTGTTGCGCGGGGCCGTCTTCTCGGCGATCGAGAACCACAGGTAGGACTGCGGTATGTCCTTCTTCACGCCCTGGCCCTTGGCGTACATATTCGCGACCTTTACCTGGCCGGGATAGAAACCGCGGTCGGCCGATTTCTTGTACCAGTTGAAGGCCTCGGTCAGGTTGCGCGGCACGCCGACGCCGCCTTCGTTGACGATGCCCATCGTGAAGACAGCGTCGATCTTCCCGGCGTCGGCGGACTTGCGGTACCACTCGGCAGCGTCCTTGTAGCTCGGCGACACGCCCATCCCCATGTGGTACATGCTGCCCACCAGGTACATCGCATCGGCGTTGCCCTGCTTCGCCAGCGGGTCGAGCTCCTTCCATGCCGTCGCGAAATCCTGCTTCTCGTAGGCCTCGCGTCCTTCCTTGTAGCCGGCCTCTGCCGGCGCGCCGAGGCAAAGCGCCACGGCGGCGGCCAGCGCGCCCATCAGGGTGCCGCGCGCGATCGCGAGGGCGCCAATGCGTTCCATTGCTCGTCTCTCCGCGTCTGAATGCGAATGTCCAATCGATTCACCCCCATAGGCCGAAGCGGGTGCGCGCGCAAGCCTCCAGGCTCGCTGGCGTCCGCGCGCCGCGCTTGAAATCCACAACCTGGAGGCGTAGACTTTTCGGTGGTGCAACCGTGATCGGAGGGTGCGATCCAAAGCATGACTCCACCGACTCAGTGGTAACCAGCACCTGTGTAAAGCCCGACCGCGTGGCCGGGCGATGTGCGTTAATCGGCCATCCATAGAAACCCCGCCCACGGCTATCCGCGCTGGCGGGGTTTCTGCGAGGATGACGCCGTTCAGCTTGCAACATTCCCCAAGAACCAATTGCGGCCCCCTTGAAGGCGTTCCGTATTTGCGTTATGGTTTCTATTGGAATTATTTGGCACGAAAATTTTCACAGGAATTCACGGGTCCGATGTCCCGGCCGAAAATCAAACCGCCGCCGCGGCCCGAACCGGAACTGGTTCTGACCAAGGCCGTCCTGCGAGCGGCCGACCATCTGGGATTGACGGCAAAAATACTCGCCAACGTGCTCGGCCTAAGCGAGACAACCATCTCGCGTATGAAGCACGGTGAATACGTCATCGATCAGGCGACGAAAGCCTTCGATCTCGCCGTTCTGTTTGTCCGCCTGTTCCGATCCCTGGACGCGATTGCCGGGGGCGACGCGCGGTTGGCTGCCGCTTGGCTGCGGAACGTCAACAGCGTCCTCGATGCGCGCCCGGTCGAGCGGATGCAGACGGTGGCGGGCCTGACCGATGTCATCGCCTATCTGGACGCAAGGCGCGCTCTGGTCTGAGCGACGGCGCTACGCCGGACGATGCTGGCGCCTGGTCGAAGCTCAGCACCGCGTCGCTACGCTGAAGCTGGTCGATACGCTGGCGGAGCAGCTGCTCCTCGAAGAGATGATCGAGGCCGTCAAGCCCGTCATTCCGCCGGAATGTCGTCACTTGGACTACTTGCTGGCCACGCCGTTCCGCTATGGCGCGCCCTATCCCAACGGTTCGCGCTTCCGGCGCGCCGGCCATACGCCGGGTGTGTTCTACGCCGTCGAGACGCCCGAGACCGCGGTGGCGGAGATGGCGTTCTACCGCCTGCTGTTTTTCGCCGAATCGCCGGCGACACCCTGGCCGGCCAACCCCGCCGAGTTCACCGCCTTTGCCGCCGCGGCGGCAAGCGACAGCCTGATCGACCTTACCGAGCCGCCAATGGTGCGCCAGCGCGCAAGCTGGACCGCGCTGGCCGACTACGCGGCTTGCCAAGCGCTCGCCGATGCGTGCCGCGCCGCCGGCATCGCCGCGATCCGCTACGAGTCCGTGCGCGATCCACGGCACCGCGCCAATCTCGCGCTGTTGACCTGTCGTGCTTTCGCCGAGCCGCGCCCCGTCGACCGCCACACCTGGCGTCTTCATTTCGGCCCGGGCGGCGTACAAGCGGTGTGCGCGTTCCCACGCCTGGCGATCGAGTTTGATCGCGCCGCCTTCGCTGCCGACCCGCGCTTGGCAGCGCTGGCCTGGGTCAGGCATAGCGAGCGGCGGTGACCTACCCGTTCGCCGGCATCGCCGGCGGCACCGGGCGCGGGCGGCCCTTGTCGTCGATCGCGACATAGGTGAAGCGCCCCTGCGTCACGCGCATGCGGGTGCCCTCGCCGCGCCGCAAGACCCAGGCCTCGATCTCGGTCGTCATCGAGCTGCGCCCGACCCGCACGATCTCGACGTAGCAGCACAGCACGTCGCCCACGCGGACCGGCTGGTGGAAGGTCATGGACTCGACGGCCACGGTGGCCACGCGGCCCTTGGCGCGCTCGAAGCAAGCCACCCCGCCGGCGATGTCCATCTGCCCCAGCACCCAGCCGCCGAAGATGTCGCCGTTCTGGTTGGTGTCGGCCGGCATCGCCAGGGTGCGGATCATCAGCTCGCCGCGCGGGGCACCGGCGGCGTCCTTGGGCGTTGGGTTTACCGGCTCCGTCGGCATGGCAGCGAATCCCCTATCTCGCAGATGCACAACAGGTTTCTACCATATTTTGTGGGACATGCGGTCAATCCGCATATCCCTTGTCACGCAAGGGCCTGCGCCTATAATCCGCCGCCATGAAGGACCTGTTCAACACCGCGCGCAAGCGCCCCGCCCAGGGCAATGGCGACTATTCGGCCAAGGACATCGAGGTGCTGGAGGGGCTCGAGCCGGTCCGGCGCCGGCCCGGCATGTATATCGGCGGCACCGACGACCGGGCGATGCACCACCTGGTCGCCGAGGTGCTGGACAATTCGATGGACGAGGCGGTGGCGGGCCATGCCTCGCGCATCGAACTCGACTTGGCCAAGGACGGCACCGTGACCGTGCGCGACAACGGCCGCGGCATTCCGATCGACCCGCACCCCAAGTTCAAGAACCTGTCGGCGCTGCAGGTCATCATGACCATGCTGCATTCCGGCGGGAAATTCTCGGGCAAGGCCTACACCACCTCGGGCGGGCTGCACGGCGTCGGCGTGTCGGTGGTGAACGCGCTCAGCGACAAGCTGGTGGTTGAGGTGGCGCGCGACAAGAAGCTGTGGATGCAGTCCGTCTCGCGCGGCAAGCCGGCCACCAAGCTGCTGGACAAGGGCCCGGTGCAGAACCGGCGCGGCACCACCGTGGCCTTCCACGCCGATCCCGAGATTTTCGGCAAGAACGCGCAGTTCAAGCCCGATCGCCTCTACCGCATGGCGCGGTCGAAGGCCTACTTGTTCCGCGGCGTCGAGATCCGCTGGTCCTGCGACCCGTCGCTGATCAAGGCCGGCGGCGGCGGCGGCGGCGGCGACGACACCCCGGCGCAGGCGGTGCTGCACTTCCCCGGCGGCCTCGCCGACTTCCTCGCCTCGGCGATCGAGGGCCGCAGCCAGGTCGTCCCCGCCCCCTGGGCCGAGCAGGTCGAGTTCCCCGACGGGCAGGGCCGCGCCGAA
>JADZDN010000069.1 GCA_020851015.1 Alphaproteobacteria bacterium
CCGCACCAGTTCTCCGGCGGCCAGCGCCAGCGGCTCGGCATCGCGCGCGCGCTCGCCGTCAATCCCGCGCTCATCATCGCCGACGAGCCGGTCTCGGCGCTCGACGTCTCGGTCCAGGCGCAGGTGCTGAACCTGCTGATGGACCTGCAGGACGAGTTCAAGCTCGCCTACCTGTTCATCTCGCACGACCTGGGCGTGGTCGAGCATATCGGCCATCGCATCGCCGTGATGTATCTCGGCAAGATCGTCGAGGTGGCGCCGAAGGAGGCGCTGTTCGCCGCCGCGCTGCACCCCTACACCCAGGCGTTGATCGACGCCGCGCCGCTGCCCGACCCCCGGGTGCGGCGCGAGCGCCTGATGATCGAAGGCGACGTGCCGAGCCCGATCAATCCGCCCCCCGGCTGCCGCTTCCACACGCGCTGCCCGTTCGCCGTGGCGCGATGCAGGTCCGAGGAGCCGGCCCTGCGCGAGACCGTGCCGGGGCGGCTGGTGGCCTGCCATCTGCGCCAGGACGGCGACATGGGCCCCCTCACGCGCTAGGAACTCCGGCGACGGCCGCCCGCTTCCCGCGCCGAAGGCTTGGTTGTATAAGCACGGCCCCCGGGTGCAGGATGCGGACCGTGCGTATCACACGCTTTTTCGAGACATTGCTGGAGCCGACCGCGCTGCCGCCCGACGCGCCGCCGCCATCGGGGCTGCTCGCGTTCTATTGGCACTATGCAAGGCAGGCCCGGTTCCTGATGCTCGGCCTGTTCGTGGCGGGGTTCACGGTCGCGGTCCTCGATACGACGATCCCGGTTTTCATCGGCCGCATCGTTGCGCTGATCTCCGCGCATCCGCCCGCGGCGCTGCTGGCCATCGTGTGGCCCGAGCTTCTGGGCATGGCCGGCGTGATGCTGGTGGCGCGGCCGCTCGCGCTGCTGGCGCAGAATCTGATCACCAACCAGGCCGTGGCGGCGGGCCTGAGCAACCTGGTGCGCTGGCAGGCCCATTGGCACGTGGTGCGGCAGAGCTGGAGCTTCTTCCAGAACGACTTCGCCGGCCGCGTCGCCAATCGCGTGATGCAGACCGGGCCGGCCCTGCGGGAAAGCGTGGTCGCCGCCACCAACGCGGTCCTCTACATCCTGGTCTACGGCGGCAGCGCGATCGCGCTGATGGGGTCCAACGATTGGCGGCTGGCCGTGCCCGCGGGGCTGTGGTTCGCGAGCTACGTGATGCTGCTGCGCTATTTCGTGCCGCGCCTGCGCGACGGCTCGCGCCAGATGTCCGAGGTGCGATCGGCGCTGACCGGCCGGGTGGTCGACAGCTACACCAATATCCTGACGGTCAAGCTGTTCGCGCGGCCGAGCGACGAGGACCAGTTCGTGCGCTCCTCGGTCGACGAGCATACCGACGCGTTTCGCGGCCAGCTTCGGCTGATCACCCGGTTCAACCTGTCGCTCGTCGCGCTGAACGCGTCGATGGTGGTCGCGACCGCCAGCGTGGCGCTGTGGCTGTGGACGGGCGGCGGCATCGCCATCGGCGCCGTCGCCATGGCCCTGCCGCTGACCTGGCAGATCGCCAATATCGCGGGATGGGTGGCGCAGAACGTGACGGCGATCTTCGAGAATGTCGGCGTCGTGCAGGACGGCATGCGCTCGATCGCCGTGCCGCGGCAGATGCTGGACCCTCCCGATGCCGCGCCGCTGAAGGTCGACCGCGGCGGCATCCGCTTCGAGGGCGTGCGCTTCGGCTACGGCACGGCCAGGGGCGTGCTGAACGGCATCGACCTCTCGATCGCGCCCGGCGAGCGCGTCGGACTGGTCGGCCGCTCGGGCGCCGGCAAGTCGACCCTGGTCAACCTGCTGCTGCGCTTCTACGAGCTGCAGTCCGGCCGCATTCTGATCGACGGACAGGATATCGCGCACGTGACCCAGGAAAGCCTGCGAAGTCATATCGCGATGGTGACGCAGGACACTTCGCTGCTGCACCGCTCGATCCGCGACAATATCCGCTACGGCCGGCCCTGGGCGACGGAAGACGAGATCCGCGACGCGGCGGCGCGCGCCCAGGCGCTGGGCTTCATCGAGGCGGCCGAGGACTGGCACGGGCGGCGCGGCTTCGATGCCCATGTCGGCGAGCGCGGCGTCAAGCTGTCCGGCGGCCAGCGCCAGCGCATCGCGCTCGCGCGCGTGATCCTAAAGGACGCGCCGATCCTGGTGCTGGACGAAGCGACCTCGGCGCTCGACTCCGAGGTCGAGGCGGCGATCCAGGAGCAGCTCGACAGCCTGATGAAGGGTCGCACGGTCGTCGCCATCGCGCACCGCCTGTCGACCATCGCGCGGATGGACCGCCTGGTGGTGCTCGATCACGGCCGCGTGGTCGAAGAGGGCAATCACGGCGCCCTGCTGCAAGCCGGGGGCGCCTATGCCCGCATGTGGCACCGGCAATCCGGTGGCTTCCAGGCCCTGACGCCCGACGCCCATCTCGACACCACGCCGGTCGGCGGATAGCCGGGCGCGAGCGACGATCGGCGAGTCGACCGCAACAACCGGTTGCGTTACCGGACGCCGGGCCCAAGAATAGCCTGCCGAACGGCAAGCAATAGAGGAATCCGGCATGACGCTAACCCGACGCAACCTTATTACCGGCGCGGGGGCCGCGGCAGTGGCACCGGCTCTGCCCGCCGCCGCGGTTGGACCATGGCGCGCCGAGGTCGATTTCGGCAATGGCACCGTTTGGAAATTCGACCAGGCCCAGGCCGTCGACAAGGGCAGCATCGTGCAGCCCGCCTTCACCCAGAAATGCCTGCGCCATGCGCCCGCCGGCATCCCGATGCACGTGGATTTCCGTCCCGATGCCGACGGCGCGCGCCAGGAGGTTGTGTTCGAGCTTTGCAAGTTCGGTGCGACCGACAAGAATCTCGGGGCCTATACGGCGCGCATCTACGACGGCGCGACCCTGATCGCGACCCAGGCGGTTCCCAAACACTACGGCGCCGCGCGCTGGCGCTGGCAGTCGGCGAGGCGGCCTCGGCGCAGGACGGCGGCGGAGTTGATCGCCGCCAAGCAGGTGCCTCCCTACGACAAGGCGGCGCCGCGGCGCGCAGAACCCGGTCGCGTAATGGCTAAGTACAAACCGATGGCGTGGACCGAACTTGGTTTTGCCGGCGACATGGGGGCGACGGGGGAGCGCCCGGAAATCGGCCTGGTCACGGAGGCGGTCGCGCGCTGGCTGGTGCTCCAGGACGATCCTTCCTTTGACTCCATGATGGAGCAGGCGGAGGCACACGCCACGATGCCGGTGCATTTCCGCGATGCGACGGGCAGTGCCGTGTCGATCGACCGCGAGCCGAATGCGTCCAGCTACTATGACCGCGCGGCAGTCGGCGCGAATCCCTGGTATTCGTACGATCCGGCGAACGCCTATGTCTTGCGTCCGGAATCGGCGCACTATCCGAACCAGTGTTACGTCGCCTACATGGCGACGTTCGACCCCTTTCTGCTGGAGGAGCTCCAATTCGCGGCCAACTATTTCCAATTGGCGCAGAACCCCGCCTATCGCGGACTGGCCAAGGGATCATTGCTGGGTAACCAGACGCGTGGCGTTGCCTGGACCCTGCACATCTGGGCCTGCGCGGCGATGGCCACCCAGGCCGTGCCGGGATGGCTGCTGCCGAAGACCTATTTCGTCGGCAAGCTGGAGCACAACCGCAGCGAATTCGACCGGCTCTACCTCAAGGGCGGCTCCAACAACAGCTTCAACAAACTGCATATCGCGTGCGACCAGTCGCCCAATCACGTCGCGCCTTGGCAGCAGGACATGCTGAGCGCGTCGCTTGCCTGCGTCGCCCGCATGTTTCCGGAGTGGGCGCCGCAATATGCTTGGCAGTTCCGGCAGGCGGTGGAACGGACCAACGGCACTTCGGGCTATCCGCGAAGCCAGGCGATCCAGTACTATTTCGATAAGGTGGCCACCGCGGCGAGTTGGGCCGAACTGGCGGCGAAGCAGGGTCTGAAGGAAACGCCCGATGGCAAGTTCCCTCCCAAATCCGACGCGTCCTACATCGGCTACTTGCGGGGGGCCCTCAAGCTCGGCGTCTTGAACAACCAGCCGGACGCCGCAACGTCATTGGCCTATGTCGACCCGCAAGCGCCGAGTGTCTCGATGCGCTGGTCGTTCTAATAGCCGGTCGCCTGCCGGCGCGGGAGGGATGTGATCGGCGTCATACCGTCGCCCAGGGCGGTTTCCTGCTGAAGGACACGCTGCTCGCCGAGATCGCCGCGGCACAGGTGTCGCTCGGCTGGTGCCCAACGAGATCGGTGCCGCCACAGCCGGGGGTCGCCGGCTCGGCCCTACATCGCCGGCACCGCCTCGGGCGGATCGAAGGCTTGGATCGGCGGAAGATTGCCGGTAAAGCGCTCGACCTCGACGGTGGTCAACTGGCCCGTGCAGCCCTGCGCCAGCGATGATGTGCCGACATCGCGCGTCAGGACGTTCGGATTGCCGTGCACGCAGAGGGAGTTGTCTTCCGCCGGGTCCATCGGGTCGTACCACGCCCCGGTCGGCAGCTGCACCACGCCCCGGCGGATGCCGTCGCTCAGGCGCACGGCGGCAAGGCAGGCGCCGCGCTCGTTGAACAGGCGGACGATGTCGCCTTCGGCGATGCCGCGCTTCGCGGCGTCGGCGGGGTGCATCGTCGCGACCTCCCGGCCGCGAAGCGTGGCGCCGTCGCTGAAGCCGCCGAAGTCGAGCTGGCTGTGGAGCCGCGTCGCCGGCTGGTTGGCGACGAGATAGAGCGGCGCCGCCGCGCTTGGTACGTCCGAAGGCCTCAGCCACGCCGGGTGCCCGGGACAATCGGCATCGCCATGCGCGTCGATCTTGGCAGAGTACACCTCGATCTTGCCGCTTGGGGTCTGCAGCTTGTTCGCTTGGGGATCTTCGCGGAAGCGGCGGAGCTTGCCGCCATCGTCCGCGTGCTGCGGCAGGACCAGGCCTTCGCTGTGCCAGAACGCGTCGAAGTCCGGCGCGTCCTGGCCGCCGGCGACTATCGCCTGTCGCGTGGGCTCGTAGAGATGGGCCAGCCACTGGCGCACCGTGCGCCCTTCGGTGAAGGCCTCGCGCGCGCCCAGCCGATCGGCCAGGTCGGCGAAGATCGCATAGTCGTCGCGCGCCTCGCCCACGGGCGGCAGCACGGGATGCATCGGGACCAGCAGCGGGTCGTTGCTGTTCGCCCCGATGTCCTCGCGCTCCAGCGTCATCGTGCAGGGCAGCACGATGTCGGCATGGCGCGCGGTCGCGGTCCAGGCGAGCTCGTGCACCACGAAGCTGTCCACCTGGGCGAAGGCGCGGCGCAGGCGGTTCAGGTCCTGGTGATGATGGAAGGGATTGCCGCCGGCCCAGTAGACGAGGCGGATGTCGGGATAGGTCCGGGTCTCGCCGTTGTAGCGGTAGGTCGTGCCGGGCTGGAGCAGCATGTCGGCGATGCGCGCTACCGGGATGAAGTCGAGCACGCCGTTGCGGCCTTGCGAGAGGGTTGGGATGGGCACGGCGTTCAGGCGCCGGCCGTAGTAGCCGATGGCGCCGAGCGCGTAGCCGTAGCCGCCGCCGGGCAGGCCGATCTGTCCCAGCGCGGCGGCCAGCACGGCGCCCATCCACGCGGGCTGCTCGCCATGCTCGGCGCGCTGCAGCGAATGCGCCACGACGATCAGCGAGCGGCGGCCGGCGAGGCGCCGCGCCAGCGCGCGGATCGCGTCGGCGGGAGCGCCCGTGATGCCGGCGGCCCAGGCCGCGTCCTTGGCCCGGCCGTCAGTCTCTCCCAGCAGGTAGCGCTCGAAGATCGGCCAGCCCACGGTGCAGCGCTCGAGGAAAGCCTTGTCGTGCAGCCCCTCGACGACCAGCGTGTGTACCAGGCCCAGCATGAAGGCCGTGTCGGTTCCGGGGACGGCGCTTATCCACTCCGCGCCGGCTTCCTCGGGCAGGTCGGCGCGCAAGGGGCCGACCAGCACGAACGCGCAGCCGCGCTTGCGGGCCCGTTCCATCGCGCCACGCTCGACATGCTGGCTGATGCCGCCACCGGCGACGGCGCTGTTTTTCAACGCCATGCCCCCGAAGGCGAGTACGATGTCGCTGTGTCCGGCGATCTGCTCCCAGGTGACGTTGCGCTTGGTCAGGTCCTCGTACTCGTCGAGCACCTGCGGCAGGATCACCGAGGAGGCGCCCGAGCTGTAGCTGTTGACCGACTTCACATAGCCGCCGATCGCGGTGTTGAGGAAGCGGTGGATCTGGCTCTGCGCGTGGTGGAAGCGCCCGGCGCTGGCCCAGCCATAGGAGCCGCCGAAGACCGCGCCCGGCCCATGCCGGTCGCGCACGCGCGCGAGTTCGGTGCCGAGCAGGTCCAGCACCCTGTCCCAGGACACCGCGACGAATTCGTCGCGGCCGCGCCGCGGGTCGGGGCCGGGCCCCCGCTCCAGCCAGCCGCGCCTGACCATTGGCCGCTCGATCCGCACCCGATGGCGCAACGCGTTCGGGAAGTTCTCCAGTATGTGGCTCGGGTCGGGATCGCCGGGGTGCGGCCGCACCTCCAGCTTGTTGTCCTTCCACCGTGCCGAGAATACCCCCCAGTGCGAGGTATGCGGGACGAACCCGGCTTCCTGCGAAGTTTGACGTTGCGACGTGCTTACCAAGGCCATGGCGTTCCATCCGAAGCTGTCCAGGGAAGCGCGAGCGCGCAGCCCGTCGTTACGGTGTTGCGGCAGCCAGCGACAATTAATAGCGCCTGGGCATGCCCGATCTAGGATGCCGCGGCCGCGTCAGTCGATTGTACCTGCGCGCGGCAATGGTTGGGGAGCCATTTCGGATCAATTGGTTGGGGGACTAGGATTCGAACCTAGACTGGCGGAGTCAGAGTCCGCTGTCCTACCGTTAGACGATCCCCCACCGGGATCTGCGCTGGGCCGGCGGCACCCTCCAGGGGGCGTCCGGACCGCGGGGGCGGTCATTAGCACATCCGCCGCGGCCTGGGTAGACCGTCCGGCACCGGCAGCTTGGCCGGGCCACGCCGCCACCGCGATCCGTTCGGCGGCGGCGGGGTGCCGGGCAGGGAGGTCCCGTCCCGCCGGGCGAATCAGCCTGGTGGCGGCGGGGCGGATTGTTGCGCTATGGTGACGCCCAAGCGCCCGGCGGGCCTATAAATGCAACCGGCCGGGCGGTCCCGCACCAGAGAACGGGGCATACGGACGTGGCTGGGTACCTGAGGCCATGGCGGCGGTCGGACCGCGACGGAGCGCATCAGGCGTTCCGGCGGCCCTCTGACGGTGCGCCCGACGAGGACTGGGGCTGGGCATCCGGCGTCTATGCCGCGCTCGACCTGGGCACCAATAATTGCCGGCTCCTGGTCGCCCGCCCGCGCGAGGACGGGTTCCGCGTCATCGACGCGTTCTCCCGCATCGTGCGTTTGGGCGAAGGCCTAGGCCAGACCGAGGAACTGGGCGAGGAGGCGATGCGCCGGACCATCGATGCGCTCAGGGTCTGCGCCTCGAAGATCCGCAAGCGCCGGGTCACCCATGCCCGCCACGTCGCGACCGAAGCGTGCCGGCGGGCGCGCAACTGCCAGGATTTCGTCGCTCGGGTCGAGGCCGAAACCGGGCTGGTGCTGGAGATCATCTCCTCGCGCGAGGAGGCCGAGCTCGCGCTCGCGGGCTGCGCGCCGCTGCTCGACCGCGCGCGGCCCTATGCGCTGGTGTTCGACATCGGCGGCGGCAGCACCGAGCTGCTGTGGCTGAAGCTGGGGGCGCACGGCACGCTGGAGCTGATCGACTGGATGTCGCTGCCCTATGGCGTCGTCGGCCTGGCCGAGCGCCAGGATGACCTGGCCTCGCTGGTCGCCTGGTACGAGGAAACGGCGGCCGAGGTGGCGGCGCTGCTGGCGCCGTTCGAGACGCGCCATGGTATCGCCCGGAAGATCGCCGAGGGGGCCGTGCAGATGCTGGGGTCGTCCGGCACCGTCACGACCCTGGCGGGCGTGCATTTCGGCTTGCCGCGCTACGACCGCAACTATGTCGACGGCACCTACCTCGCCTTCGTGGACATCGAGCGCGTGAGCCAGGGCCTGGCGGCGATGTCGGGCGAGCGCCGCGCGGCGGAGCCCTGCATCGGGCGCGAGCGCGCCGACCTGGTGGTGGGCGGCTGCGCCATCCTGGCCGCGATCTGCCGGACCTGGCCGGTGGGCTCGCTGCGCGTGGCCGACCGTGGCGTGCGCGAGGGCATCCTGGTCGGGCTGATGCGGCACGGCGCCGGCCGCTAGGACGATGCCAGGCAAGGCCAAGGGCCCGCTGGGTCGCCCTTCCATGCGCGGTGCGCGCGACAAGGCGGTGCGCGTGCGCGCCAAGTCGGGCCGCAGCCTGTCCTCGATGCTCTGGCTCAACCGCCAGCTCAACGATCCCTACGTCGCCGAGGCCAAGCGCCAGGGTTACCGGTCGCGCGCCGCTTACAAGCTGATGGAGCTGGATGACCGCTTCCGCTTCCTCAAGCGCGGCGCGGCGGCGATCGACCTGGGGGCGGCGCCCGGCGGCTGGACACAGGTGGCGGTCGCCCGCACCGGCGCCGAGCCGGGCGGCGCGGGGCGGGTGGTGGGGATCGACCTGTTGCCGATGGACGCGATCCCCGGCGCGGTGCTGCTGCAGGGCGACTTCCTGGCCGAGGATGCGCCCCGGCGCATCATCGCGGCCTTGGGACGGCCCGCCGACGTGGTCTTGACCGACATGGCGCCCGCCTCGACCGGCCATGCCCAGACCGACCACCTGCGCATCATGGGCTTGCTGGAAGCCGCGGTGGATTTCGCGGCCGAGGTACTGGCGCCGGGCGGCGCCTTCGTCGGCAAGGTGCTGCAAGGCGGAGCCGAGGCAAGCCTGCTGGCGCGGCTCAAGCGCGACTTCGCCCAGGTGCGCCACGCCAAGCCGCCGGCCAGCCGCAAGGATTCGGCCGAGCTCTACCTGGTCGCCACGGGGTTCCGCAAACGCTGATCCGCCCCGCGCAAACCGAGGGTGGAATTCCTTGTTCGCCCGGGCGTTCTGTGTATGATGCGCCGCCATCCTCACGGCCGGCGGGGCATGGCATGGAAATCCGCGAAGCGCTGACATTCGACGACGTGCTCCTGGAGCCGGCGGCGTCCGCCGTGCTGCCGGCGGAAACCGACACCAAGACCCGACTCACCCGAACCATCGAGCTCGGCATCCCGCTGGCCTCTGCCGCGATGGATACCGTCACCGAATCGGCGTTGGCCATCGCCATGGCCCAGGCCGGCGGCATCGGCGTGGTGCACAAGAACCTCGACATCGCGCGCCAGGCCAACGAGGTGCGCCGGGTGAAGAAGTTCGAATCCGGCATGGTGGTGAACCCGGTCACGATCCATCCCGAACAGACCCTGGCCGACGCGCTGAAGCTGATGGCCGACCATCGCATCTCCGGCATCCCGGTGACGACGAAGGGCAGCGGCAAGCTGGTGGGCATCCTGACCAACCGCGACGTGCGCTTCGCCACCGACCCGACCCAGAAGGTTAGCGAGCTGATGACCAAGGACGGGCTGGTGACGGTGCGCGAGGGCGTGGACCGCGACGAGGCCAAGCGCCTGCTGCACCAGCACCGCATCGAAAAGCTGCTGGTGGTGGACGACGCCTATCGCTGCATCGGGCTGGTGACGGTCAAGGACATCGAGAAGAGCCAGGCCCACCCGTTCGCCTGCAAGGATGAGAAGGGACGGCTGCGCGTGGCGGCCGCCACGGGCGTCGGCGACGACGGCTTCAGGCGCGCCGAGGCGCTGCTGGACGCCGAGGTCGACGTGATCGTGGTGGACACGGCGCACGGCCATTCGCAGGGCGTGATCCGCGCGGTCGAGCGCATCAAGCGCGCCAGCAACTACACCCAGCTCATCGCCGGCAACGTGGCCACGGCCGAGGGCGTGCGCGCGCTGATCGACGCCGGCGCCGACGCGGTCAAGGTCGGCATCGGGCCGGGATCGATCTGCACCACGCGCATCGTCGCCGGCGTCGGCGTGCCGCAACTGACCGCCGTGTTCGACGCGGCGGAGGAGGCGCTCAAGTCGGGCGTGCCGGTGATCGCCGACGGCGGCATCAAGTATTCCGGCGACCTGGCCAAGGCGCTGGCCGCGGGCGCCAGCTGCGCGATGGTGGGATCGCTGCTCGCCGGCACCGACGAAAGCCCGGGCGAGGTGTTCCTCTACCAGGGCCGCAGCTACAAGTCCTATCGCGGCATGGGCTCGGTGGGCGCGATGGCGCGCGGCTCGGCCGACCGCTATTTCCAGCAGGAAGTGAACGACTCGCTGAAGCTCGTGCCCGAAGGCGTGGAGGGCAGGGTGCCCTACAAGGGCCCGGCGCAGACCGTGATCCACCAGCTCGTGGGCGGGCTTCGCGCCGCCATGGGCTATACCGGCAACGCCACCATCGCCGCGCTGCAGAAGAACCGCCGCTTCCTGCGGATCACCAACGCGGGCCTGCGCGAAAGCCACGTGCATGACATCATCGTCACGCGCGAGGCGCCGAACTATCGCGCGGACGGCTAGGCCGCGGTGACGCCGGGCGGGCGGGTCCAGGCCGCGATCGAGCTGCTGCAGGCGATCGACGACGCGCGCAAGGCGCCGG
>JADZDN010000070.1 GCA_020851015.1 Alphaproteobacteria bacterium
ACTTGCACGGTCGCGACGACGATCAGTGGCGGCAGGCAGTTGGGCAGGATGTGGCGGAACACGACGCGCCGGGCCGACAGCGGCGTGGAGAGCGCCGCCGCCACGTAATCTTTCGCGCGTTCGGACGCGGCGGCCCCGTGCGCGGTGCGGGCGAAATAGGCGTACTGCGCGGTGACGAGTGCCGTCACGAGCTGCCATTTGCCCGGACCCAGGACGGCGACAAGGACCAGCGCCAGCAGGATCGCCGGGAAGGAGAGCTGCAGGTCGATGAAGCGCATGATCAGCGCCTCGACGCGCCCGCCGGCGAAGGCCGCGACCGTGCCCAGCGCGCCGCCGACCACGAAGGCGACGGCGCCGGCGGTGAGCCCGATCTGGATCGAGATGCGGAGCCCGTAGAGGATCGCCGACCAGAGATCGCGCCCTTGCGCATCGGTGCCGAGCAGATGGACGTAGCCGCCGCTGCCGACATGGCCCGGCGGGCGCCGGGCGTCGCTCAGGACCAGCTTGCCGATGTCGTAAGGATCTTGCGGCGTGAAGAGAGGCGCGAAGACGGCGGCGCCGACCACCAGGATGACGACGCCGAGCGCCACCAGCGCCAGCCGGTTCTCGGCGAACTCGCGCCAGAAGCGAAGGAAGGGAGAGGCGTCGCGGCGCATCAGGCGTGCCCCGAGCGCACGCGCGGGTCCAGCGCCGCGTAGGCGACGTCGACGGCGAAGTTGATCATGATGAAGAGGAAGGCGACCAGCATCAGGTAGGCGACCATCACCGGCCGGTCGAGCGACTGGATCGAATCGATGATCAGCTTGCCGAGGCCCGGCCAGGAGAAGATCGTCTCGGTCACCACGGCGAAGGCCAGGGTGGCGCCGAACTCCAGCCCGAATACCGTCACGATCGGGATCGAGATGTTCTTCAGCACGTGGCCCCAGATCACCTTGGCCTCGGACAGGCCCTGGGCGCGCGCGAACTTAACGTAGTCCGACAGGATTGCCTCGCGCATCCCCGCCCGCGCCAGCCGGATCATCAGCGCCAGGCGGAATAGCGAGAGCGTCAGCGCGGGCAGCAGCAGGTGCTTCATGCCCTCCAGGGTCAGGAAGCTCCACTCCACGCCCAGCACGCTGACCGTCGCCCCGCGGCCGCCGGCCGGCAGCCAGCCTAGGTTCACCGCGAAGACCAGGATCAGGATCAGCCCGATCCAGAAGGTCGGCACCGAGAAGCCCAGGACCGACAGGCCCATGAGCAGCTTCGCGGCGAAGCTGTGCGGCCGGTAGCCGGCGAACATGCCCAGCGGCACGCCGATCAGCGCCGCGCCCAGCACCGCGGCGAGCGTCAGCTCCAGGGTCGCCGGCAGGCGCGACAGGATCAGGTCCAGCACCGGCATGTTGAAGACGAAGGAGCGGCCGAAATTGCCCTGCGCCAGCCGCGTGATGAAGGTCAGGTACTGCCGCCATAGCGGCTGGTCCAGGCCATAGGCCTTGATGGTGTCGAGCCGGATCTGCTGGGTCACGTCGGGCGAGATCAGCACGTCGATCGGATTGCCGATCGCGAACACGCCGACGAACACCATCGCCGAGATCACCACCATCACGACGGCGGCCTGCAGCAGGCGCTGGATCAGGAAACCGACCATCTCACGCCGGTTCGCGACAGGCGGCCGCGGTCACGGCCAGTCGCGCTCGATGATGCCTCGGGTTTCCTCGACCGCGACGTTCCACAGCGCCTGCATGTCGGCATCGGGGCGTTCGTAGAGGCCGTGGTAGTTGCCGTCGCCGATCAACCGGCGCACCTCGGCCGGGTTCGACAGGCGCATCGCCGCCATGTCGACCGGCGGCTTCTTCGCCTTGGGCATCTCGATGCCGGCGATGCGGGTCCAGGGGAAGTTCTCCATCCAGCTGGCGTGCGAGGCCGCGGGATCGATCTGCATCACCTTTTCCCAGGTCCGGGGCGACTTCCACCACTCGTGGAACTTGACGCGGGCATCGCGCCGCCGCCCCATCCATTCCTGCAGCAGCCCCATGACCGGCCCGTTGCCGCCATGGCCGTTGACGATCACCACGCGCCGGAAGCCGCCACGGTAGAGGCTTTCCAGGATGTCCTCGACCAGCGCGATGTAGGTCGACACGCGCAGGCTGATCGTGCCGGGAAAATCGGCGAAGTAGGGCGTGATGCCGAAGGGGACCGCCGGGTAGACCGGCACGCCCAGCGGCGCCGCGGCGTCGACCGCGACCTTCTCCGACAGGATCATGTCGACGCACAGGCTGAGATAGGCGTGCTGCTCCACGCTGCCGATCGGCAGCACGCAGCGGTCGTCGCGCCGCACGCGCTCCTCGACCTGCATCCAGTTCATGTCGGCGATCCGCATCGGCCGGCCTCCCCCAAGGCGACAAACGAGCGCGAGACCACTTGACCAAGGCCGGCAAGTGTCGTCAAGTTCCATATGGAACTAATCCGCCGGGGTTGGTTCGGGGGGATCATGGCTGGAACGCCGCTGAGGGTCGTGCGGTCCGACGACAAGGCGCCTACGGGCATGTCCGCGGGCGCGCCGCCGCTGCATCCCATGATCGCGGTCAAGCTGTGGGAGAACCGCTGCTGGTTCTCGTTCCG
>JADZDN010000071.1 GCA_020851015.1 Alphaproteobacteria bacterium
GAGATCTGCGAAGTCACCGGCGCCAAGATCGACATCGAGGATGACGGCACGGTAAAGGTGGCGGCGGTCGACGAGCGCGCCGGCCAGGCGGCGATCGACTGGATCCGCAACATCGTCGCCGAGCCCGAACTGGGCGTGATCTATACCGGCAAGGTCGTGAAGGTGGTCGACTTCGGCGCCTTCGTGAACTTCCTGGGCAGCCGCGACGGACTGGTCCATATCAGCGAGCTGGCGGCCGACCGCCGGCCGCAGACGGTGGACGAGGTGGTCAAGCTGGGCGAGACGGTGAAGGTCAAGGTGATCGGCTTCGACGACCGTGGCAAGGTCAAGCTCAGCATGAAGCAGGTCGATCAGCAGACCGGCGCCGATCTGGGCGGCCCGGTCGGCGCCGACATGCGCGGCCAGGGCGGCGGCGAGGATCGACCCCGCCGCCATGGACGCGGCGGCCGCTAGACCGGAACGGGAAACGCCGGGGCAGGCGCAGCCGGCGCCTGTGCTGGGATAGAAGCCGCGAGCGGGAGGGACGCCTTCTGATGCGTGCGTTGCAGCCCGTGGTGATATCGGGACGCGAGGTGCTGCCGCTGGTGGAAGGCGGCAAGGGCATCTCCGTCTCGAACGGCGAAAGCTCCGGCGCCTGGGCATTCGCAGGCGGGGTCGGCACGTTCTCGGGCGTCAATGCCGATTCCTTCGATTGCGACGGCAGCGTCGTTCCCCAGCGCTACTTCGGCCGCACGCGGCGCGAGCGCCACGAAGAGCTGATCGCCTACGCGATCAAGGGCGGCATCAACCAGGCGCGCATCGCCTGGGAACAGGCCGCCGGGCGCGGACGCATCCACATGAACGTGCTGTGGGAAATGGCGGCGGCCGAGCGGGTGCTGCACGGCGTGCTGGAAGGCGCCAAGGGGCTGATCCACGGCGTCACCTGCGGCGCCGGCATGCCCTACCGGATCGCCGAGATCTGCGCCAGCTACGGCATCCACTACTATCCGATCGTCTCCAGCGCGCGCGCCTTCCGCGCGCTGTGGAAGCGCGCCTACCACAAGTTCCGCGAGCTGCTGGGCGGCGTGGTCTACGAGGATCCCTGGCTCGCCGGCGGCCATAACGGCCTGTCGAACAGCGAGGATCCGGAGAAGCCCGAGAATCCCTACCCGCGCGTTGCCGAGCTGCGCACGCAGATGGCCGAGTTCGGTCTCACCATGACGCCGATCTTCATGGCCGGCGGGGTGTGGTTCCTGCGCGAATGGGAGCATTGGCTGGACAACCCCGAGATCGGCCCGGTCGCCTTCCAGTTCGGCACAAGGCCGCTGTTGACCCAGGAAAGCCCGATCTCCGAGGCGTGGAAGCGCCGCCTGCTGACGTTGAGCGAGGGCGACGTCTATCTCAACCGGTTCAGCCCGACCGGGTTCTACTCGTCGGCCGTGGAGAACGATTTCCTGCGCCAGTTGAAGGGCCGCGGCGAACGCCAGATTCCCTTCACCGTCGAGAAGGTCGGCGAGCATATGACCGAGCTTGCCGTCGGCGCGCGCAAGCGGCTGGTCTTCGTGGCGGCCAGCGACCGCGAACGGGCGATGAACTGGATCGCCCAGGGCTTTACCGAGGGACTGCGTACGCCCGATTCGACCCTGATCTTCGTCACGCCGCGCGAGGCCGAGGAGATCCGCATCGACCAGATCAACTGCATGGGCTGCCTGTCGGCCTGCGCCTTTTCCAACTGGGCGCAGAACGAGCAGGGCACCACGGGCAAGAAGGCCGACCCCCGCTCCTTCTGCATTCAGAAAACGCTGCAGGACATTGCCCACACCGACGACATCGAAAACCAGTTGATGTTCGCCGGTCACAACGCCTTTCGCTTCAAAGACGACCCCTTCTATTCGAACGGGTTCATCCCTACGGTACAACAACTGGTCGAGCGCATCCGCACGGGCGACTGATTCCAGGAAGCAAAGCGATAAATCAGGGATTTATGCGCAGGGTTTGACTTATTCCAATTTGTCCTTATATTGATCTGCGATGACCTCGGTTTCCGATACGCGCCCCTATGCGCGCGCCCTTGACCGGCTGAAGGCGGTCGGCCTGCGTCCGACGCGCCAGCGCCTTGCCCTGGCGAAGCTCTTGTTCGACGGCGCCGACCGCCACGTCTCGGCCGAGCAGCTTCATGCCGAGGCGGTGGCGGCGGAGATGCGCGTCAGCCTGGCGACGGTCTACAACACGCTGCACCAGTTCACCGCCGTGGGCCTGTTGCGCGAGGTGGTGGTGGAATCCGGCCGCGCCTATTTCGACACCAACACCACCAACCACCACCATTTCTATCACGCCGAACACGGCAGGCTGGTGGACATCGACCACAGCCGCTTGAGCGTCGCGGCCCTGCCGGAGCCGCCCGCGGGGACGGCGATCGAGCGGGTGGATGTCATCATCCGGGTGCGCGGCAATCCGTCGCAACAGTGATCTGTCAGCACACTACCTAGCTTTCTAAAACAATTCTAATCTATTGACACGATGCGTGCTGCGCGCCTATAGAAGGCACGGAGCGACCGCGGGCATGGCTTGCCGGCTGGCCGCTTCGCGAACAACGCATCGTTGGGATGATCGCCCGCGACCGGTCGCGGGCTTCAAGAGGAGACGAACAATGACGGCGCTGAAGAACAGCAAGACGGAAAAGAACCTGAAGGACGCGTTCGCCGGCGAAAGCCAGGCCAACCGCCGCTATTTGTATTTCGCCCAGAAGGCGGACGTCGAAGGCTACAACGACATCTCGGCCGTGTTCCGCTCGACCGCCGAAGGCGAGACCGGCCACGCCCACGGCCATCTGGAGTTCCTGGAGCAGACCGGCGACCCGGCCACCGGCCTGCCGATCGGCTCGACCGCGCAGAACCTCAAGGCCGCGATCGCCGGCGAGACGCACGAGTACACCGACATGTACCCGGGCATGGCGCGCACGGCGCGCCAGGAAGGCTTCGACGAGATCGCCGACTGGTTCGAGACGCTGGCGAAGGCCGAGAAGTCGCACGCCGGACGGTTCCAGAAGGCGCTCGATACGATCGGCTGACGCGCGCCCACCGCGCGTCGAACGCCGGCATTTCCTGCGCGGAGTGCCGGCGCCGACCGCGGCGCGCCCTTTCCACGATCATCGACCGAGGGCCGCCTCCAGCCCGGGGATTTGCCGAAATGCGCGAAGGAAGTCTCGAAGCGCCCGTGCGCCATCCGCTTGGCTGGGACCAGCCGGATTTCTACGACGAAGCCAAGCTCGACGCCGAACTGCACCGCGTGTTCGACATCTGCCACGGTTGCCGGCGCTGCTTCAACCTGTGCGACAGCTTTCCGCGGCTGTTCGACCTGGTGGACAACGCGCCGACCGGCGAACTGGACAGCGTGGACACCAAAGACTTCAAGCAGGTCGTGGACGCCTGCACGTTGTGCGACATGTGCTTCCTGACGAAGTGTCCCTACGTGCCGCCGCACGAATTCAATCTCGATTTCCCGCACCTGATGCTGCGCTATCGCGCCGTCGAGCTGCGCAAGAACAAGGTGCCCCTGGCGCAGCGCCAGCTCACCGAGACCGACCGCAACGGCAAGCTGGCCTCGCTGGCGCCGGCGATCGCCAACTGGGCGTCGGCGACCGGCAACGCGGTCACGCGCCCGCTGATGGAACGCGCGCTCGATGTCGACCGGCGGGCAAAGCTGCCGAAGTTCCATGGCCGCACCTTCGCGTTGCGCGCCAAGGCCGAGCCGCCGACGATCAACGCCGGCGCGCCGGCCTTCGGGCGCAAGGCCGTGCTCTACGCCACCTGCTTCGTCAACTACAACGGGCCGGACATCGGCATGGCGGCGCGCGCCGTGCTGGCGCGCAACGGCGTCGAGACGGTCGTGGCCTATCCCGGCTGCTGCGGCATGCCGCAACTGGAACAGGGCGACATCGCGCGCGTCGCGACGAACGCGCGCCGGGTGGCGGGCGAGCTGCAGGACTACATCCGCCATGGCTACGACATCGTGGCGCTGGTGCCGTCCTGCGCGCTGATGCTCAAGTTCGAATGGCCGCTGATCCTGCCGGGCGACGACAGCGTCAAGCAGCTTTCCGGCGCCACGTTCGACCTGTCGGAATACGTGGTCGACATCGCCAAGCGCGAAGGCCTGGCGGACGGGTTGCGCGCGATCGAAGGCGGCGTCAGCCTCCACATCGCCTGTCACGCGCGCGCCCAGAACATCGGCCAGAAGGCGGCCGAGATGCTGCGGCTGATCCCCGGCGCCGAGGTCCAGGTGATCGAGCGCTGCTCCGGCCATGGCGGATCGTGGGGCGTCTTGAAGGAGAACTTCGACATCGCGGTCAAGGTCGGCAAGCCGGTCGCGCGCCAGGCGATGAACGCCGCCAAAACGCACCTCGCCTCGGAATGTCCGCTGGCCGCCGACCACATCGCCCAGGGTGTCGAGCTGCTTGGCGGCACGCCGCCGAGGCCCGAGCACCCGATCCAGATTCTCGCCCGCGCCTACGGGTTGGCTTGAAACGCCGGAGGCCACGCCGATGATGGAAAAGCGCGCGATCACCCGGGCCGACGTGATGTCGATGGCGGACTACGCCAAGATCCGCGCCGAACGCCGCCGTGCCCTGATCCAGACCAAGAAGCTGCGCCGGCTCGAGATCGGCCCTTGCGCCTGCTTCTATTTCGAGAGCTACGAGACGATGTGGATGCAGGTCCACGAGATGCTCCGGATCGAGAAAGGCGGCGAGGAGCAGATTCCCGACGAGCTGCGCGCTTACAACTCGCTGATCCCCCAGGGGCGCGAACTGGTCGCGACGGTGATGTTCGAGGTCGACGACCCGGTGCAGCGCGCGCATCTCCTCGCCCGGCTCGGCGGGGTCGAGGAGACGATCTTCTTCAGCTTCGCGGGGGAGACGGTGACGGGCCAGCCCGAGGCGGATGTCGAGCGTACGAACGACGAAGGCAAGACCTCGTCGGTCCACTTCATTCATTTCCCTTTCAGCCCGGCGCAGATCGAGAAGTTCCGCGCCGCCGGCACGCAGGTCATCGTCGGCTTCAAGCACGCGCACTACGGCCACATGGCCGTCATGCCCGAGCCGATGCGCGCCGAGCTGGCCAGGGATTTCGCTTGACGCAGGCGCCGCGTTTCTCATCCTTCGAGACGGGGCTTCGCCCCTCCTCAGGATGACGCGGTCTGTTTGGACTCGATAAGAACGCGTCATCCTGAGGAGGCTGCGAAGCAGCCGTCTCGAAGGATGAAGAACGCCACCGAAGGCGCGACCCACTACGCCGCCCGCGCGTCCGGACGATCGGGGAATTCCGGCTTCTCGTCGGGCGCCAGGGGGCCCATCAGGATGTTCTCGGGATAGCGGTTCAGCACGCGCCGGCGCATCGTCGCGTTGGCCTCGAAATCCGGGCCCGGCGCCGGCTCGGCGGCGAAGTGCCCGAAGCGGTCCACGCCCATGACCAGCTGGCCCGAGCCCTGGCCGATCGACTGCCGCGCCGATGGCGGCGTGTAGTCGTGCAGCACGGCGAAGCGGCGTGCCTGGCTGCGGTTGGCGGGCGAGCCGTGCACGACGTTGGCGCTGAAGATCGCGATCTCGCCAGGCTCGAGCTCCAGCCCTACCGCACGCTCCACCGCCGGATCGCGCACGCGGGCGACGCGGCGGTTGGGCTGGCCGGGATTGCTCACCAGGTCGAAGGGCTGCACCGCTTGATGCGTGCCGGGGATCACCGACAGGCAGCCGTTCTCGGCGGTGGCGGGCGAAAAGGCGACATAGACGATGACGGGGCAAGGCTCGACCGTGATCCGCGCCGCGTCCTGGTGCCAGCCATAGTTGACCGCGCTGCCGGGATCCTTGATGCGGAAGATCGAGTCGGTCAGCAGCAGGTCGGGCCCCAGCAGGTCTGCAACGGCCTCCAGGATTCGCGGGTGCCGGCCGTTCTCATGGACCCAGGGAAACAGCAGGTTGGCCTTGATGTCGAAGGCCCAGCGCGCATCCTCGGGATGGTCGCGCTCGAACCGCTCGGCCGTTTCGCGGAAGAGCGCGACCTCCGCCGGCGACAGCGCGGCGATGCGGCTGACATAGCCGTCGCGCCGGAAGCCATCGACCTCGGCCGGCGTCAGCGCCATCGAGGTCAGTCCGCCGCCTGGCCCCGCCGTTGCGTGCCAAGGCGCGCCAGCATGCTGCCGAAGCCGCGGATCGGCCGGCCGTACCCGATCAGCGACAGCGCGTCCCACAACTGCACCTGGTTGCTGGTGAGGCAGGGCTTGCCGGTGGCAGCCTCCAGCCGGTCCAGCGCCTGATGGCCGCGCATGCCGGTGCAGGACACGAACACCGCATCGATGCCCGGCGCATCCAGCGCGCGGCCCGCCTCGACGATCGCTGCGGGGGGAACCGACGCGATCTCCGGCTCGGTCAGCAAGTGAAAGCTGCCGAAGGCCGCCACCGCCACGCCGTTCCGCTCCAGGAAGCGGCGGATCGGCTCGTTCACCTCGTCGACATAGGGCGTGAGCACGGCGACGCGATTCAGGCCGAACTGCTTGCACGCCTTCACGGCGGCCGTGATCGGCGTGGTGAAGGGCATGCCTGGGCGCGCGGCATGGATCGCCTGCGCCACCTTGTCGGGCCCCACCGCGGCGGTTCCCGAGGTGCAGGAAAAGGCGATCGCGTCGATCCGCCCGTCCGGCAGCAGCGACGCCGTGGCGCGCGAGACGTCGTCGATCATCCGCGCCAGGTTCTCCATCGTGATCGGATTGGCCAGCGCCACGCGGTTGGTCAGGAAATCGACGCCACTGCCCGCCAGCATCTCCAGGAACGCCAATTCGCTGATGTGGTCGGTGGCCGGCACCAGCAGGCCCAGGCGCGGTTTCGCCGCCTCGGCGGATTCCGGCAGCGGAAAATGGCGGATCGTCATTTGATGTCCTCGTCGGGATAGACGCCCCAGATCGCATCGCGCTTGATCCAGCCGGTCACCCGGCGCATCTGCACGCGGCACCACGCGCCTTCGCATTGCATCAGCTGTCCGATGACGCCAGGCTCGCTGCGCGCGACGACCGGCGCATCGTTCTCCGGCTTCTTGCGCAGCTCGCTCAGCGAGTCGCCGACCACCAGCACGTAGCGCCGTGGCGACAGGTTGCTGGTATGCACCCATCCCTCGGTATTCTGCCAGTCGCGGATCTTCATCCAGGTGTCGAACTCGGCGACGATTTCGACGGGCAGGTCGCGGCGCACGAATTTCCAGTCCACCGGATAGCGCGGCCCCGGCCCGGTACGCACGTTGACGTCCTCGGACTTCAGCGACGCGAAGCGCGGCAGCTTGCCGTTCTTCTGGCCCTTGTCCGCCGGCGTCTTGTCGCTTTGCGCGTCCGCCGGCGGGGCGACGGCGAGGATCATGAGCGCGGCGAGGACCGCCATTGCCCGCGCAGCCGGCCCCAGCCGCCGGCGGTTCGGCGGCAGCAGCCGGGCGATCACCGCCGGCAAGCGCATAGGTAAGCCATAAATCCAGCCATCAGAAGGGCTTATACGGCGCGCGCGGCGTGGGGGTCAAGGCGGCCCGGAAGCGCGCGTCCGGCAGGCGGGCGATGCTGGACATTCCGCAGTTGGCTTGCTATGGCCGTCGCGCCGGCTTCTCCAGGGGGTATTTGCATGGCGCCGAACCGCAAGAAGCCCGTCGTGGTCGTGACGCGCAAATTGCCGGACGCGATCGAGACGCGGATGATGGAGCTGTTCGACGCGCGGCTCAACCTCGACGACCGCAAGATGACCCAGGCGCAACTGGTCGAGGCGGCCGGCATCGCCGACGTGCTGGTGCCCACGGTGACCGACCGGATCGACGCCGGCATCCTGTCCAAGTCCGGCGCCAACCTGAAGCTGATCGCGTCGTTCGGCACCGGCGTCGACCATATCGACCTGAAGACGGCGCGCCAGCGCGGCATCACCGTCACCAACACGCCGGGCGTGCTGACCGAAGATACCGCCGACATGACCATGGCGCTGATCCTGAGCGTGCCGCGGCGGCTGGCCGAGGGCGAGCGCCTGGTCCGCGCCGGCGAATGGCACGGCTGGAGCCCCACCGGCATGCTGGGTCACCGCATCTGGGGCAAGCGGCTGGGCATCATCGGCATGGGACGGATCGGCACCGCGGTGGCGCGCCGCGCGCGGGGCTTCGGCCTGGCCGTGCACTACCACAACCGCCGCCGCGTCATGGCGGAGGTCGAGACCGAGCTCGACGCCACCTACTGGGAAAGCCTGGACCAGATGCTGGCGCGCGTGGACATCGTGTCGGTCAACTGCCCGCACACCCCGGCCACCTACCATCTGCTGTCGGCGCGGCGGCTGAAGATGCTGCGGCCGCACGCCTTCGTGGTGAACACCGCGCGCGGCGCGGTGATCGCCGAGAACGCGCTGGCGCGCATGCGGGCGGCGGGCGAGCTGGCCGGCGCGGGGCTCGACGTGTTCGAGAACGAGCCGGCGATCAACCCCAAGCTCATCAAGCTCGACAACGTCGTGCTGCTGCCGCACATGGGCTCGGCCACGATCGAGGGCCGCATGGACATGGGCGAGAAGGTCATCATCAACATCAAGACCTTCGTCGACGGCCACTCGCCGCCCGACCGCGTGCTGGAAGCGATGTTCTAGAAGGCCGCGGGAGGCGGGGGCATGGCATCGGAACGCATCGCCGTCATCGGCAACGGCATCATCGGCCACGGCACGGCGCAGGTTTTCGCCATGGCGGGCCATCCGGTCACGATGATCGGGCGCAATCCCAGGAGCCTGGAAGCGGCGGTCCAGCGCATCAAGGCGAGCCTCCAGGACTTCGTCGCCCACGGCATCCTCAGCCAGGCCCAGGCCGACGCCGTGCCCGGCCGCGTCGGCGTTTCGACCGAGCTCGGCGACGCCAAGCCGGCCGATTTCGTGCTCGAGGCGGTGACCGAGGACCTGCCGCTCAAGATCGAGATATTCGCCAAGCTCGATGGGCTCTGCCGGCCCGACGCGATCCTGGCGTCGTCCAGCGGCCAGCCAGCCAGCGCGCTGGGTCCCAAGGTCAAACGGCGCGAGCGCCTGATCGCCGCGCATTTCTGGTATCCGCCCCAGCTCATCCCGCTGGTGGAGGTCTGCGGCGGGCCGCATTGCAGCCCGGCGGTGGTCGACCGCACGGTCGACCTGATCCGCCGCGCCGGCAAGAACCCGGTGGTGATCGACAAGGAAGTGAAGGGCTTCATCGGCAACCGCCTGCAATTCGCGCTGCTGCGTGAGGCGTGGTCGCTGTGGGCCGAGGGCGTGGCCAAGCCCGAGGTGATCGACGCGGTGGTGCGCACGTCCTTCGGCCGCCGCGTGGGCGTCACCGGCCCGATCGAGTCGGCCGACATCGGCGGGCTCGAGACCATGTACAACTTCGCCCGCTTCCTGCAGCCCGACCTCGCGACCGCGCCCGAGCCGCCGCCGCAAGTGGCCGATGCGCTGAAGAAGCAGCGCCCGGCGGGCGAATGGCCCGGGCTCTACGACTGGTCGAAGCGCGACCGGCAGAAGCTGGTGGACGCCCGGATGAAGGAACTGTTCCGCTGGCTCGCCGAGGACCGGCGGAAATCCTGACGCGTCAGCCCGCGCCGCAGGTCTTGCAGTGCGGATCGCGCTTCAGCTTGACGATGCGCGTCTCGGACGACAGGGCGTCATACATCAGCAGCCGGCCGTTCATGGACTCGCCGAGGCCAAGCAGCTCCTTCAGCACCTCGGTCGCCTGCAAGGTGCCCAGCACGCCCGCGACCGCGCCCAGGATGCCGGCGGTCTCGCAGCGCGGCACCAGGTCGGGCGGCGGCTTGTCGGGGAACAGGCAGCGCAGGCACGGCCCGTGCTCGGCCGATCCTGGCAGGGCACGGAACGGCGTGTAGGTGGTGAGCTGGCCCTCGAAGCGATAGAGCGAGGCCGAGACCAGCGGCTTCTTCAGCTTGTAGCAGATGTCGTTCAGCAGGTAGCGCGCATCGAAATTGTCGGTGCCGTCCGCCACCAGGTCATAGCCCTTGATGATCGCCTCCGCATTCTCGGGCCCCAGGCGCAGCGCATGGCGCACGACCGCGATTCCCGGATTGAGCGCGGCGACCATGTCGGCGGCGCTGTCGACCTTGGGGCGCCCCAGCGAGGCCGTGACATGCGCGATCTGGCGCTGCAGGTTGGTGATTTCCACGGTGTCGTCGTCGACCACGCCTAGCGTGCCGACGCCGGCCGCGGCCAGGTACATCAGCAGCGGCGAGCCCAGCCCGCCCGCGCCGACCACCAGCACCTTGCTGGCCAGCAGCCGCTCCTGCCCCTCCTCGCCCACCTCGTCGAGGATGATGTGGCGCGCGTAGCGCATTTCCTGCTGGTCGGTCAACGCCACGGCCGGCTCCGATCCTTGTTGCGTGCCCGGCGGCACGCGATCGGCGCCGGTGCGGGCGGTCTTATGCGTCCGCGGCGCCGATGAATTTGCGCGCCAGCTTGACGGCGCCCGGCGCGTCGGGGGCGAACCCGTCGGCGCCGATCGCCTCGGCGAAGGCCGCGTTCACCGGCGCCCCGCCCACCATGATGCGACCGTTGTAGCCCACGCCGCGCAACATTTCGACCGTCTTGCGCATGTTGGGCATGGTCGTGGTCAACAGCGCGGACAGGCCGATCACGTCGGGCCGGTGCTCCTGCGCGGCGGCCAGGAAGCGGTCGGGCGGCACGTCGACCCCCAGGTCGATCACCTTCAACCCGCCGCCTTCCATCATCATGCCCACCAGGTTCTTGCCGATGTCGTGCAGGTCCTTGTGCACCGTGCCGATCACGACGGTGCCCACGGGCTTGGCGTCGGTGGCGCTGAGCAGCGGCCGCAAGACTTCGAGCCCCGCCTTCATCGCCTTGGCCGCCATCAGCATCTCGGGCACGAACAGCCGGCCCTCGGCGAACTGGTCGCCGACCTCGTCCATCGCGGCGATCAGCGCGTCGGTCAGGATCTGCTGGCAGCTCGTGCCGTGCCCGGTCTCGCGCCGCACCAGCTCGGCCGTGCGCCCGGCCTCGAAGGCAAGCACCGACTCGTAGATGGCGTCCAGCCGTGTATCGAGATCCTCGCCCATCGACCTGCCCTCTATTGCACGATTTCCGCGTCCGCGGCGGCGATCACCCGCCGCATCTCCGCGAGTACCTGGGCGTCCACGACCGGCCGCGGCGGATTTGCGCGCAGGATGGCCTCGGCCATGTCGCGCGCCTGGGCGACAAGGTCGCGCTTTCCCGCCGCCTCGTAGGCGTCGCGCGCCTGGCGGGTGAAGGCGGCGGGCGCGAAGCTGGCGCGGCAGTGGCGCAGCGTGTGCTCGTTGGCGAGGAAGTTGCCGCCGGCATCCAGCGCCAGAAGCCCGTCCCAGGCCAGGCTGTCGTCGTCGATCGCCGGCGTGCGCAGGTAGGTGCGCGCCATCGCGCCGATCTCGTTGTCAATCACCGCCTGCACCGGGCTGAACACCGTCGCGCATTCGAGCTGGCCGACCCCGCCCAGCACGTCGGCGCCGGCAAGCCCGACCAGGAAGGCGATCAGCGCGCGCTCGGCCTGGGACTGGCCGTCGATGTCCGGCGTGTCCGACCCCGCGCCATAGGTGTGGGTCGGCAGGCCGAAGCCGCGCTTCATCACCTGGACGGCCATCGACGCGCCGGCCAGCGCCTCGACGCTCGATTGCAGGCTGCGGCCCGAGCGCATGTCCAGGCAGAAGATCAGCGGCGTCGCGATGACCGGCGTGCCGGGGCCCAGCACATGGGCCATCACGACCATCGCCAGGATCTCGGCCGCGGCCATCAGCACGGTGCCCGGCATGGTGACCGGCGCGGTGCCGCCGGCGGTGGGCAGGCTGCAGGCGTGGATCGGCACGCCGAGCCGCGCGCACTGGATCAGCGCCTCGACATCCATCGTCTTGAATTCCAGCGGCGTGAACGAGCAGACGATGCAGCTGACGATCGGCCGCGCCCGCAGCGCCGCCTCGCCGCCGGCGGCCAGGGCGGCCAGCCGCAGCAGGTAGGCGACGTTCTCGGTGCCGTAGGGCTGGATCCAGTTGTGCTTGGTGGAATGGGCCAGCATCGTGCCCAGCCCGTGGATGTCCGCGGTCACTTCCGGCACGCCGTTGACGAAGGGATGGGCGATGAACCCGACCTCGGGCAGGGCGTTGCCCAGGGCGGCGATCGTCCGCACGTCGTCCAGCACCAGCTTGCGATAGATGCCGGTACGCGGCTCGATGAACCCGTGCGCGCCGGTGCCCGTGCGCATCCAGAACGTGCCGTCCGCGCGCGGCAGGCGCAGATCGTGGCGCGGGTCCTTGCCGCACAGCGAGACCGATCGCGGCGCGGCCCGCACCGCCTGCTCGGTCAGGCTGGGGGGGATTCGCACCCGCTTCCCGTCCGTGTCCACCTGGCAGCCGGCCGCCTGGAGCCTGGCAACGGCCTCGGGATGGTTGACGGCGACGCCGTGGCGGTCGAGCAGGGCGATGGCGCGCACGCGCATCGCCGCGACCCGCGCATCGTCGAGATAGGCGAAGCCGGGACGCAGCACGGGCGGAGCGAAATCGGCCCCCGGCGCCGGCAGGACGGGGGACGGCGACGGCGCCGGCGCGGCCGGTGGCGCGGCCTGCGCCGCGGCGGCGGCTGTGCCACGGCGAGCCAGCCTATCCCGGCGCCCGGAGCCCTGGGCGCGCGGTGGTTCCTTGGGTGGTTCCGGCATGCTCAACGGGCTGCCCCGTCAACCGTTCGTACACGAACAGTCTGGACCAATCGGGGCCGCCCGGCATCGCGGCACAAGGTCGCAGGCGGCGGCAATCGCGACCGGCTTGACGCCCTACGACGACAGCATGTGGGGGCCGCCGCGCGGCCGGGCGTTACCGGACAAGGCGGGGAATCAAGTAATGCGTCCCAAGAATTCCGGGCCGCGGAATTCTCGATCAGGAGCCGGTGGGCCGGTCGTTTGGGAGGACCAACGGAATCGATAGAAGCACGCCGAACTCCTTTGCGAAGTCGACGCTGACCCGGGCGTGAACGGCTCCTTGCTTGTCATAGAAGCGAGCCCTCTGGGCCAGGGGCGTTATCGCTTCATGCCAAATTCCGGAATTCAGGCAAATGCCGAAGCTGCCATCGCAGTGGAACGCAACCCAGTCTTCCGGCTTCACGTCGTCTCCGGTACACGCGACGGCGGCCACGAATGGTTTGTTATCCAGCGGGTAGAATAGTTGCCCGCCGTCCGGATGATGGTTGGCGTGCCAGATCAACAGGCGGGAACGATCCGGCGTTGGGTTGTCCGGTCGCGCCATCTCGGGATTGACGCTCCAACCCAGGATATAACGATCCTTGACCGCGAGGTTCTCTCCATAGAGAACGTCGCCTTCCCAGTGAAATTCAAACAGGCCTTCCTTGTAGCCTCCCTCGTTGCCGGTTCCAGCATCGACGGGCCGCCATCCCTTGTGCGGCCATATCTCGACTGGGACCTTGTGGTTCTTGAAGTCGGTCACGATCGTGCCATACGGCGCGAAACTGTCGGGCGTCGCTCGGACCAATGGCATTTTGACGTGAGGAAGCCCCGCAGCAATTCTTGGGTTCATGTAGTCGAACCGCACGCCGCCGCTATCGTTCATCGCACCACCTCGCAGTTGGCCAAGACGTTATCGAACCCTACGCGAAACCACTCCTAGTTTACCGGCATCCGGTCCGATTTTGGGTCACGGCGCGCAGCGCGCAAATCCATCACCGGCCGGATTGATCCGAAACCAACCGTCCGAGAAATCAACCAGGCTAACGGTCGCACGAGCAGCAGTCACGGCGCAAGGTTCACGATCGTTGCCGAGCTTACGGATGGTCGAAGTCCCTTCACCGCGCGGACTACGTGACCGTCCATTCAATCGACTTTCAGGCCGGACGTGGAGTGCCCCCATGCGTGAGACAGTGAATTCGGGGGACGGGTAATTCCGAGGACATCAAATTCCGAGGAAATAATACCTAATTGATGCCGCGCACGGGTTCTGCGACCCTGCGACCCATGGCGCAGTTGGTGGCGGCGCGGCTGCCGCATCGCTTGACGCAGCCGGGCGACCGGCGGCAGCCTATGTTCTTTGGTGACGAGGACTATGCGCGCTACCGGCGGTCGGCGTTACGGAGAAAGCGGGAATTAAGTACTGTGTCCCCAGAATTCTCCCTGTCCCCAGAATTGGAGTGCCCCCCTGGAATGAGACAGTGAGATAAGGGACAGTTCTCTATGAAGGAGAACGGATGTCTGATCGAGCACGGCGGCGCTTCAGCCGCGAGTTCAAGTTGAAGGTGATCGAGCGGCTCGAA
>JADZDN010000072.1 GCA_020851015.1 Alphaproteobacteria bacterium
CCGACCCCGGGCTGATGCTGCTGTTCGCGATCGGGGCGGTCGCGATGCGCGGGGCGGGCTGCACCTTCAACGACATCGTCGACCGCGACATCGACCGGCGCGTGGCGCGCACATCGGACCGGCCGGTGGCGAGCGGGCAGATCGGCGTGCCGGCCGCGATCCTGTTCATGGTCGCGCAAAGCCTCGTCGGCCTGGCGGTGCTGCTGTCGCTGAACCGCGTCGCCATCGCCTGGGGCCTCGGCTCGCTGGGGCTGGTCGCGATCTATCCGTTCATGAAGCGGATCACCTGGTGGCCGCAATTCGTGCTCGGCCTCGCCTTCAACTGGGGCGCGCTGGTCGGCTACGTCGCCGTGAGCGGCGCGATGCGGCTGCCGGCCCTGCTGCTCTATGCCGCCGGCATCGCCTGGACGCTGGGCTACGACACGATCTACGCGCACCAGGACAAGCAGGACGACGCCATCGTCGGCGTGAAGTCCTCGGCGCGGTTTCTCGCCGACCGCACGCGGCCTTTCCTCTACGCGGCCTATGCCGCGACGATCGCGCTGCTGGCCGCATCGGGCCTGGCGGCCAGGCTTGGCTGGCCTTTCTACCTGGTGCTGCTGGCGGGCCTCGTGCATCTGTTCTGGCAGGCATCCGGCGTCGACACCGACGATCCGCGGGACTGCTTGCGGAAGTTCCGGTCGAACCGCGATTTCGCGCTGATCGTGCTCGCGGCCCTGGTCGCGGGGCATCTGGCGGCGTGACCCGCCGGCGGGCAGACGATAGACTGGCCCGCATCGCCTCCTGCACCGCTTCCCGGGAGTAATCCGCGTGGGCACCACCGGTTGGATCGTCATCGCCGCGATCGTCGTGATCGTGCTGTTCGTCGTCATGCTCTACAACGGCCTGGTCGCCGGGCGGAACCAGGTCGAGGCCGCGTGGCGGCAGATCGACGTGCAGCTCAAGCGCCGGCGCGACCTGGTGCCGAACCTGGTCGAGGCGGTCAAGGGCTACATGGGCTACGAGCAGGAAACGCTGCAGGCCGTGATCAAAGCCCGCAGCGCGGCGGTCAGCGCCGAGAGCGGGCCGCGCGAGGGGCAGATCCAGGCCGAGGCGGCGCTGTCCGGCGCGCTGGGGCGGCTGTTCGCGCTGTCGGAATCCTATCCCGACCTGAAGGCCAACCAGAACGTCATGCAGCTGCAGGAGGAGCTGACCTCGACCGAGAACAAGATCGCCTTCTCGCGCCAGCACTACAACGATTCGGTGATGGCGCAGAACACGCGGGTCGAGAGCTTTCCCGCCGTGCTGATCGCCGGCTCGATGGGTTTCACAAAGCACCCCTATTTCGAGGCGACCGAGCAGGACCGCGAGGTGCCGCAGGTGAAGCTGCGCTAGCCGGGTCGCGCGCATGACCATCGGCCCCTGGGACACGCCGCGCGACAAGCCGCCGGACGGGCCGCGCGACGGGCCGTGGGGTCGGCATGAAACGGCGCCGGATGCCGGCCCGCCGCCCGGCCCCGGCATGCCCGAACCCGCAACCGCCGATCCCCGAACCGACGTCATGCGCCCGCCGCCGGTGCGCCTGACCCGCACGGATTTCCTCGCCGCCATCGCCGCCAACAAGCGCAACACCGAGATCCTCTGCGCGGTGCTGATTCTGCTGGGCGTGGTCGCGGGCGGCGCGATCGGCTGGGCGCTGCCGATCCTGGCCGGGGCCGATCCCGCCTCCGCCATCCGCACGGGCGTGGGCGCCGCCGTGTTCATGCTGGTGTTCAGCCTGGTGTGGACGCTGATCGCCACCCGTTTCGGCGACCGGATGGTCCTGGGCCTGACCGGGGCGCGCGCGGTGCCCCGGGACGAGGCGCCGGTGCTGCACAACGTGGTGGAGGAGATGTCGATCGCCGCCGGCCTGCCGATGCCGCGCGTCGCGATCGTCGAGACCGACGCGCTCAACGCCTTCGCCACCGGCACCAGGCCCGACCACGCCGCCATCGCCGTGACCCGCGGCCTGCTGAACCGGCTCACCCGCGACGAGCTGCAAGGCGTGATCGGCCACGAGATGGGCCACATCGCCAACAACGACGTGCTCTACATGACCGCGGTCGGGGTGCTGGTCGGGCTCATCGTGGTCATCAGCGACTTGGCGCTGCGCAGCACGCGCTTCGTCGGCCGGCGCAGCGACAGCGACCGCAAGGGCGGCGGCGGCCTGGCGATCCTGGCGGTCGTGGTGCTGCTGGTGTTCGGCATCCTGTCGCCGCTGGCCGCCCGCGCCGTGCAGATGGCCGTCTCGCGCCAGCGCGAGTACCTGGCCGACGCAACCTCGGTGAAGCTGACGCGCAACCCGCTGGGGCTGATCGGCGCGCTGCGCAAGCTCGACCAGGCGCCGGTTCGCTGGGACAACGCCAGCCGCGCCGTGCAGCACCTGTTCATCGTCAACCCGTTCAAGAAGTTCGGCGAGTCCGCCTCGGCCCTGATGGCCACCCACCCCTCGGTGGAGCAGCGAATCGAGCGGCTGCAGGCGCTGGGCGCGTAGCGTCGATGGCGCGCGCCGCGGAGGACCCGCAAGGCTTCATCCGCGCGTGGACGACGATCGAGGCGCCGCCGCTGGTGCCCGAGCTGCGCCTGCATCTGGCCGGGCCGGTGACCCCGCTGTGGGAGGCGACCGAGGAAACACTGCGCGAGACCGGCCTGCCGCCGCCCTATTGGGCCTTCGCCTGGCCGGGCGGGCAGGCGATCGCGCGCCACGTGCTGGACAACCCCGCGCTGGTCGCCGGCCGGCGCGTGCTCGATTTCGCCGCCGGCAGCGGCATCGCCGGCATCGCCGCCGCCAGGTCCGGCGCGGCAAGCGTCACCGCGAGCGACCTCGACGCGCTGGCGCTCGCGGCGATCGAACTCAATGCCGCGTTGAACGGCGTCGCGGTCGAGACCACGAGCTTGGACCTGACCGGGTCGCCGCAAGCGGCGGCGGTCGTCCTGGCCGGCGATGTCTGCTACGAGCGGCCGATGACCGAAAGCGTGTGGCCCTGGCTCAAGAGATGCGCGGATGCCGGCGCGCTGGTCCTGCTGGCCGATCCCGGCCGCGCCTACCTGCCCGCGCAAGGGCTCGTCGAACGCGCGCGCTACCGCGTCAAGACGAGCATGGAACTGGAGGACCGCGTGGAGCGCGAGACGATCGTCTACCGCGTGGCGACGAAATGAGAGCGAATCGCTTGTGAGGCCGCGCGCGATCCGTATAGTGCGCGGATGCCAAGCTCCATCGCGCTTTATAAAAAAATCTTCGATACGTTCCAGGCGCCGGTCTCGCGCTACGACTGCGGCCGGAAATGCGCGCCGCTGAACGAGGGCGTGCCGGTATGCTGCGACACGGGGCACGCGATCCCGCTGGTCGACAAGCACGAATGGCTGCTGCTGAAGTCGCGCAGCGACCTGTGGCGTCCCTATCGCGCCCGCGACGCCCAGGCCAAGGAAGAGCTCGCCGACAAGCACCGCGACTGCCGCGCGATCGAGTGCAAGGGCTTCCGCCACTGCGAGCGCGACAACCGGTCGATGGCCTGCCGCGCCTTTCCGTTCTTTCCCTACATCACGCGCGAGGACGAGCTGGTCGGCCTGTCGGTGTTCTGGGACTTCGCCGACCGCTGCTGGGTGCAGAGCAATCTTCAGATCGTCGAGCCGGCGTTCGTCCGGGAATGCATCGCCGCCTACGAGCTGCTGTTCGACAACGACAAGCTGGAGCGCGACGCCAACCGCGAGCATTCGGCGGCGATGCGCCGGGCCTTCACCCGCATGGACCGGATCATCCCGCTGCTGGGACGCAAGGGCGAGTACCTCGCGATCGAGCCGCGCACCCACAAGATCCGCCGCGCGCACTGGCGCGAATACGTCCGCAACGACACGTTCAAGGACGAAAAGCCCGCCGCGCCGGCCCCACGCTGAGGCGGCGGGCTAAGGCTTCGCCTTGAAGCTGTGCGCCAGCGCGCGGATGTCCGCCTGCGCCTGCTCGAACCGGTTGGGCAGGGCCAGGGCGACGATGACATAGGTTGCCCTGGGCGCGAACAGCACCACCTGGTAGACGCGGCGCGGATGCCCGGCCGCCGTTCTTCCCTGGCCCATCATTTCCAGGCCGGGCACCCCGCCGATCGTCACGGGAACCGGATCGTCGGCGCTGTCGACCTGGATCGCCGTCAGGGCGAACATCTGCTGGCGGGCGAAGCGGTCGCGCTCCGGGGGCTTCACCGGGTCGCGCGAAACCTGCGTCACCGTCGCGACGACGTCGCCGACCGCGCCCTCCGGCGCCGGCGGCGATTCCTTCAGCATCAGCTGGCGCCCCGCCAGCGCCCTGCGGTAGGTGAACCGCGCCGGGGCGTCGACCGCGAACGGCAGCTGCGCTGTCAGGCTGCCGGGCGGTTGGGCGGCGACGCGCACGCTCGCCAGCGCCGCGCGCATCGCCTCGGCCGTGGCGGGCGGATTCGGAATGCGGCCCAGGCTCGCCACCACCGTGCCGGTGATCTCGGCATGACGGAACACCAGCAGCCAGACATCGATCGTCACGCCCTCCTGCTGGCGGGTGGCGTGGGTCACGACGTGCTCGTAGGGAAAGCCCGGCAGCGTCTCGGTTTCGACCAGGCGAAGGCCCCGCTGCCGCAGCTCGCCCGGCTGGGTGACGGATTTCACGACGCTGGGATAGGCGCTGGACAGCGCCTCGGACACGTTGAACGAGGCGCCGAGCTGCTTGGCATTGAGGCCCACGAACTTGGTGGACGGCTCGAAGCCGGGCGGCGGGGCAAGGGTGATGCGCGTGCCGGCGATGGTGACGGGCGCCTCCGCCGCCGGCGCGGCCGCCGTCACCGGCGCCAGCGCGAGCATCAGGGCCGCAAGAAGTCTCCGCATTTCCTCCCCCGTCGGTCGCCGCCTAGCCGGCCGCGCCGCCATCATGCCCGATCGCGCCGCAGGCATAAAGGAACGTGCCCAGCACCACCCAGCGCCGGGCGGCGCGGCCCGGGCGCAGCGGCTGCAGCGGCGTGGTGTAGTGCCAGAACGGCAGGCGGTAGACGGCGATGCCGCCCAGCGTGTTGACGTCGACCATCTCGGACAGATGCCCGCCCTTCGCGTAGACCAGGAACTGCCGCGCCGCGCCCGGGCTGCCCAGGCTGAGGTGCAGGTCGACATAGCCGCCCCGCGCCGCTGGATCCTCGGGATAATGGTCGGTGTGCGGGCCGGAATAGTCGCCCGGCCCGTAGCGCAGCACCTGCCGGCCGCAATCCGGGTCGAGCGCGCGGCCCGCCACCACCTGGGCGAACTGGCGCCAGGTGTCGCTGCCCGTCATTTCGATCAACCCGATGCGCTCGGCCGCCGCCCAGGCGCGCGATCCCCGCCGCTCCAGCGGCGCGGTGCGCACGCGAACGGTCTTGATCAGCCGCTCCTCGTGGTTGCGGGTCTGGCCGGTGATCGATTCGGGCGGGATCGCCCGGGTCATCGCCGAGAGGGTCGGCGCCATCGCCCGTTCCAGCAGCGCCCCGGCCGCGCGGGCCTTGCCGGGATCGACCATGCCGGCAAGCGCGATGAAGGGCGGCCGCCCGGGCGCGATGGCGGCGCGCGCCCGGCGGTCGCGCCCGTCCAGCACGCGGTGGCCCCGCGGCGTCAGCAGATCGGCGAATTCGGCGGGAAAGCGATTCATGCCTTGATCATAAAGTTGGCATAGAATGCGCGCCATGACAGCAGGGGGGCGCCCGGCATGAATGACCAGGTCGCGCTCAAATACGGCGAGCAGCCAGGCTTGCGCTTCGCCGTGGTCCTTGACGGCCATGGCGGCTGCCGCGAGATGGACTGGCCGGGCGTCGACGCCTGGCAGCCGGCCGACGGCGCGCTGTGGCTCCATCTCGAGCGCGACGACCCCCAGGCCCAGGCCTGGCTGCGCTACCGCTCCGGCATCGACCCGCTGACGGTCGAGGCGCTGCTGGCGGAGGAGACCCGGCCCCGGGTCGAGGATTTCGACGAATCGATGCTGGTGGTGCTGCGCGGCGTCAACCGCAGCCGCGCCGGCGAATCGCTGGAGCTGGTGCCGATCCACCTGTGGGTCGAGGCCAACCGCGTCATCAGCCTGCGCGACAAGAACCACTACCTGCTGGCGCTGCGCGACATCCGCGAGGCGCTGTTCAACGGCAAGGGGCCGCGCCGCACCGGGGCGCTGTTCGCGCGCATCGCCGAGAAGCTGGTGAAGTACCTGGAGCCGGTGATCGACGAGTTCGAGGACCGCGCCGACCACCTGGACGAAACGCTGCTGCAGCAGCCGACCAACGAGTGCCGCGGCGAGCTCAGCGACCTGCGCCGGCACGCCATCCTCCTGCGCCGCTACCTGGCGCCGCAGCGCGAGGCGCTGTTCCGCCTGCAGGTCGAGGATGCGCCGTGGCTCAGCAAGCGCGACAAGATCCGCCTGCGCGAGACCACCGACAAGGTGCTGCGGCACCTGGAGAACCTCGACGCCATCCGCGACCGCTCGACGATCCTGCACGAGGACCTTGCCGCGCAGATCGCCGAGGAGCAGGCGCGCGCGTCCAACCGCCTGACCACCGTGGCGGCGGTGCTGCTGCCGCCCAGCCTGCTGGCGGGACTTCTGGGCTCCAACGTCGAGGGCATCCCGATGAAGGACCATCCCTGGGCCTTCGGCTTCGTCTGCCTGGTCGTGCTGGCGATGTTCCCGGTGGAGATCTGGCTGCTGCGGAAGATGAAGTGGCTGTAGGCGGCTCTTGCTTCCTGCTATAGGCTGACCGCTACCCAAGTGCCGTCATGGTCGGGCATGACGAACGGGGAATTGAGTCGTCTTCTCCTCCTTGCGACCGGAATACATGCCCTTCTCCTCCCTTCGCGATTTCATGGCCCGGCTGGAAAGCGCCGGGCGGCTGGTGCGCGTCCGCGAGCCGGTTTCGCCGGTGCTGGAGATGACCGAGATCCAGACGCGCCTCTTGGCCGAGGGCGGGCCGGCGGTGCTGTTCGAGAACGTGCGGGACGGCGGTCGCGGCTTCGACATGCCGGTGCTGGTCAACCTGTTCGGCACCGTCGAGCGCGTGGCCTGGGGCATGGACCGCGAGCCCGACCAGCTCCGCGCGATCGGCGAGACGCTGGCCTTCCTGCGCCAACCCGAGCCGCCCGGCGGCTGGCGCGAGGCGCTGGACCTGCTGCCGCTGGTCAAGACCGTGCTGGCGATGAAGCCCAAGGCCGCCGGGGCGGCGCCGTGCCAGGAAGTCGTGCTGCAGGGGCCGGACATCGATCTCGGCCGCCTGCCGATCCAGACCTGCTGGCCGGGCGAGCCGGCGCCCTTGATCACCTGGCCCTTGATCGTGACCAAGGGCCCGTCCAGCAGGCGGCGCGAGGACAACTACAACCTCGGCATCTACCGGATGCAGGTGATCGAGCGCGACAAGACGCTGATGCGCTGGCTGAAGCATCGCGGCGGGGCGCAGCACCACCGGCGCTGGAAGGAGGAGAGGCGCGAGCCCTTCCCCGCCGCCGCCGTGATCGGCGCCGACCCGGGGGTGATCCTGGCCGCGGTGACGCCGGTGCCCGACACGCTGTCGGAATACCAGTTCGCCGGCCTCTTGCGCGGCAAGCGGGTCGAGCTGGTGGACTGCAGGACCATCCCGCTGCAGGTGCCGGCCGAGGCGGAGATCGTGCTGGAAGGCCACGTGTCGCTCGACGACTATCGCGACGAAGGCCCCTATGGCGACCACACCGGCTACTACAATTCGGTCGAGCAATTCCCGATGTTCACGATCAGCGCCGTCACCATGCGGCGGCAGCCGATCTACCTGTCGACCTTCACCGGAAGGCCGCCCGACGAGCCCAGCGTGCTGGGCCAGGCGCTGAACGAGGTGTTCATCCCGCTGTTCCAGCAGCAGTTCCCCGAGATCGTGGACTTCTGGCTGCCGCCCGAGGGCTGCTCGTACCGCATCGCCGTGGTGTCGATGAAGAAGGCCTATCCCGGCCACGCCAAGCGCGTGATGCTGGCGGTGTGGTCCTACCTGCGCCAGTTCATGTACACGAAATGGGTCATCGTGGTGGACGACGATATCGACGCGCGGGACTGGAAAGACGTGATGTGGGCGGTCTCCACGCGCATGGACCCGGCGCGCGACATCACGGTGATCGAGGGCACGCCGATCGACTATCTCGACTTCGCCAGTCCCGAATCGGGCCTGGGCAGCAAGATCGGGCTGGACGCCACCAACAAGTGGCCGCCCGAGACCAAGCGCGACTGGGGCCAGAAGATCCGCATGTCGGACGCGGTGATCAGGACCGTCACCGAGAAATGGCCGCGCCTGGGCCTGCCGGGCAGCGGCAGGCCGATCTGGAAATGAACCTCGCCGAACGGCTGGCCCAACTGCCGCGCGTCCCCCTCGCGCACCTGCCGACGCCGCTGGAGAAGATGGAGCGCCTGTCGGCCCATCTCGGCGGGCCGGCGCTGTGGGTCAAGCGCGATGACTTGACCGGTCTGGGGCTGGGCGGCAACAAGGTGCGCAAGCTGGAATTCCTGCTGGCCGACGCCCTTCGCCAGGGCGCGGACACGGTCGTCAGCGGCGGGGTGATCCAGTCGAACCACGCGCGCCAGACCGCCGCGGCGTCGGCGAAGCTGGGCCTCGACTGCCACCTGGCGTTGATGACGGGCCGCGTGCCGGACGTCGACCCGGACTACGACGCGACCGGCAACATCCTGCTCGACCGGCTGTTCGGCGCGCACTGCACGATGTTCGACTGGAAGGCCGACCGCAACGAAGTGATCGCGGGGCTGATCGCCGATCTGAAGCGGCGCGGCAAGCGGCCCTACATGGTACCCTATGGCGGTTCGAACGCGCTGGGCGCCTGCGGCTTCGTCGCCGCCGTGCGCGAGCTGCTGGCGCAGGCGGATGCAATGGGGGTGCGGATCACCCATGTCGTCCATGCCTCGGGCAGCGCGGGCACGCAGGCCGGGCTTGCCGTCGGCCTGTCGGTCCTGGCGCCGGCGATCGACCTGATCGGCATCGACATCGACGCCGAGCCCGAGCGCGTGCGCGCGGATGTCGACCGGGTGGCGGGCGAGGCGGCCGCGCTGCTGGGAGTCGGCCGACCGCCGCCGGTGGCGGTCGTGTCCGGCTACGCCGGGCCGGGCTACGGCGTGCCCACGCCGGCGATGGTGGAGGCGGTGCGCCTGGGAGCTAGGCTGGAGGGGCTGGTGCTGGACCCGGTCTACTCGGGCAAGGGCTTCGCCGGGATGATCGACCTGGTGCGGCGCGGCCGCTTCAAGCCATCCGACAACGTGCTGTTCTGGCACACCGGCGGCGCGCCGGGCCTGTTCGCCTATCGCTCGGTCTTCGCCTGACCGCCACACTGGCGCCGCAAAACCCTGCGACAGAGGCCGCCATGCGCAGCGACATGGCCAAGATCATCGTGGAGCGTCCCCGCCGGCCCGGCGCCAAGAGCAAGGGCCGCGCCGGGATGCGCGCGCTCGACGGCCCGGCCGTCGAGGGCATTAGGCGCCCGCACCGCGAGCGCAAGGCGCTGAACGAGAACCTCGCCCCGCTGACCCGCTTCATCGGCGCGCGGGTGGGGCAGCACTGGTCCAAGGTCTATGCCGAGATTTCCGCGAACCTGCGGCCCAGCAGCACGGTCCAGCAGCACGTGCGCGATCATGTCGGCGACATCATCGCGATCAAGACCGCGATCCGGGACGGGCAGATCTATGTCCACCGCGACAGCTTCGTCCGCGGCGGCCCCGAGCCGCTGGGCGAGAGCTTCTACCGGTTCTTCGTCCACCCCGTGTCGGGCGTCATCCTGCGCAATCGGCACCGCGCCCGGCTGGCGAAGCCGCGCGCGTGAAGGGCTTCTAGCCTGCGGTTCCGCACCCGTCCCGCCCGGTGCCGATGCCAGGCTGGCGATCCGCCGTCGCCGAGCCTAGAGTAATCGGCAACGACGCGAGAACGGGGGGTGGGGCATGCAATGGCTGACCGACGGCCTGTCGGCGTTCGTCGGCTGGCTGTGCAGGGTATTCGGGGTCACGCCAAAGGAAGTCGCGGAAGCGCGAAAACAGCCCTTCGCCGTCGCGCGAAGGTTAGGTCCGATCGAGCTTGGGGGAAAGCATGACGAAGGCATTGCCGCTGCTTGCCGGGCTTGGGGCCGGCCTCATCGTTGCGCTGGCCGCGACCGGGGTCCGCGCGGATGCGATCGACGGCGACTGGTGCGGACCGGACGGCAGGCATCTGGAAATCCACGGGCCGAAGATCATCACGCCGGCCGGCAACCAGCGCACCGGGGACTACACGCGCCACAGCTTCGCCTATGTCGTGCCGGCCAGCGAAAAGGATGCCGGCGCCACCGTGTCGATGCGCCTGCTGAACGAGGAAATGGTCAGCATCACGCCGCGGCCCGGCGCGCCGGCCGAGACCTGGCTGCGCTGCAAGTCCCGCCCGATTTCCTGATCCGGCGGCCCAGGGGGCGGGATGCAGGCTTGACGCGGCGGGGCTTTTCGCTAGTCTGCCCGCCATGACCGACCGTGAAATGATTCTGGCCCTGCGACTTATCCGACTGTGCCGCTAGGCACGGGCCGGCCGCGCCTTGTCTCGAGCGGCCAGGAAGTCGAAACCGGAATCAGCGCCGCGCGTCATGACCAGCCACCATCACCGTCCCTGCGTTTGCGTCCCTGCCAGCCGTCCTGCGGCCGGCCGGCGACTGTCGCTGCGACTTAGGACCGGCCGCCGGCGCCCTTGAGGCACGACCGTCGGCCGCCCAGCGCCCGGCCGGGCGCGCCAATTCCCCCGCCCTCCCGTCGCCGACGCGATGGGCTTCGATGCACGATCGAGATTCGAAGGACCCGACCCATGTCCATGTCGAAGAACGCCGCCGACAAGTACGCCGCCTTTCCCCCCATCGCGCTCAACGACCGACGATGGCCGGGCCAGGTCATCACCAAGCCCCCGATCTGGTGCAGCGTCGATCTGCGCGACGGCAACCAGGCGCTGGTCGAGCCGATGGACGCCGAGCGCAAGGCGCGCATGTTCAAGATGCTGGTCGATATCGGTTTCAAGGAGATCGAGGTCGGGTTTCCCGCCGCCTCGCAGACCGACTTCGACTTCGTGCGGCAGTTGATCGAGCAGGACATGGTGCCGCCCGACGTCACCATCCAGGTGCTGACCCAGGCCCGCGAAGAGCTGATCGACCGCACCTTCGAGTCCCTCAAGGGCGCGCGGCGCGCGATCGTGCATCTCTACAATTCGACCTCGACCCTGCAGCGCCGGGTGGTGTTCGGGCTCGACCGCCAGGGCATCATCGACATCGCGGTCAAGGGCGCCCGGCGCATCAAGCGGAATGCCGCCGCCATGCCGGGCACCGAGTTCGTCCACCAGTACTCGCCGGAGAGCTTCACCGGCACCGAGCTCGATTTCGCGCGCGACATCTGCGCGGCGGTGGCCGAGGTCCACGAACCGACGCCCAAGCGCAAGATGATCTTCAATCTGCCGGCGACCGTCGAGATGTCGACGCCGAACCTCTACGCCGACCAGATCGAATGGTGCCACCGCAACTTCAAGTACCGCGACAGTTTCATCTTGAGCCTGCACCCGCACAACGACCGCGGCACCGGCGTGGCGGCGGCCGAGCTGGGCGTGATGGCCGGCGCCGAGCGGATCGAGGGCACGCTGTTCGGCAACGGCGAACGCACGGGCAATGTCTGCGCCGTCACCCTGGCGCTCAACCTCTACAGCCAGGGCGTCGACCCGCGGCTGGACTTCTCGGACATCGACGCGATCCGGCGCACCACCGAGTACTGCAACCAGCTGCCCGTGCATCCGCGCCATCCCTATGGCGGCGACCTTGTGTTCACGGCCTTCTCGGGCTCGCACCAGGACGCGATCAAGAAGGGGCTGGACGCGCTGAAGGCCAGCAACAGCAAGCAGTGGGAAGTGCCGTACCTGCCGATCGACCCGGCCGATCTCGGGCGCAGCTACGAGGCGATCATCCGCATCAACAGCCAGAGCGGCAAGGGCGGCATCGCCTATCTTCTGAAGACCGACCACGGGCTGGACCTGCCGCGCCGATTGCAGGTCGAGTTCTCGAAGACCATCCAGCGCATCGCCGACGAGACCGGCAAGGAGATCGCCGCCGACCTGATCTGGTCGACCTTCAAGTCGGAGTACCTGGACCGCGACGCGCCGATCCGCTTCGTCGACCACAAGAGCTGGCCCGACACGGCGGCGGCCGGCGGGCGGGCAGTGGAGGCGGACATCGTCGAGCGCGGCCAGGCGCGAAAGATCGCCGGCAAGGGCAATGGCCCGATCGCCGCCTATGTCGACGCCCTGTCCAGCCATGCCGGCGTCGCGATCAAGGTCAGCGACTATCACGAGCACGCGACCGGCCACGGCGCCGATGCGACGGCCGTGGCCTATATCGAGGCCGAGACCGCCGACGGGCGCACGGTCTGGGGCGTGGCCATGGACCCCGACATCGTCACCGCGTCGCTGAAGGCGGTGACGGGGGCGGCCAACCGGGCGCTGGCCGGGTAACGGATTCGTCAGGACGGGAGGACCGTCCCGGTATGGCGCCAGGGTGGCGCGCCGACTACACTGCCGGCCGTCTGCCGCCACCCATCCGACCGGAGAACCATGACCGACAGCGATGGCGCCCTGGACCTGCTTGCCGACCTGATCCGGCGCGCGCGCCGCGCCGGGGCCGACGCGGCCGACGCCGTGCTGGTGGGATCGGCCGCGATCAGCCATGCGCGCCGCCTGGGCAAGCTGGAGAAGCTGGAGCGGGCGGAGAGCCGCGACCTGGGCCTGCGCGTGCTGGTGGGCAGGCGCCAGGCCATCGTGGCCACCAACGACACCGACGCCAAGGCGCTGGACGAGCTGGTCGCGCGCGCCGTGGCGATGGCGCGCGTCGTGCCGGAAGACCCGTTCTGCGGCCTGGCCGACCCGGACCAGATCTTCAAGGGCAAGCCGCTGGACCTGGACCTCAACGACGCGGTCGAGCCCGCGACCGAGCGGCTGATCGAACTCGCCCAGGCGGCGGAAGACGCCGCCATGGCGGTCAAGGGCGTCACCAACTCCGAGGGGGCCGAGGCCGGGTGGAGCCGATCGTCGGTGTCGATGGCCGCCAGCAACGGCTTCGCCGGCAGCTATGCCGTGTCGCGCCACAGCCTCAGCGTCTCGGTGCTGGCGGGCGAAGGCACGGGCATGGAGCGCGACTACGATTTCTCGTCCGTCGTCCATGGCGCCGACCTGGACGACGCGGCAAGGCTGGGCAAGGCCGCGGGCGAGCGCGCGGTCAAGCGCCTCAACCCGCGCAAGGTCAAGACCGTATCGGCGCCGATCGTCTATGATCGGCGCATCGCCGGGGGGCTGATCGGCCACCTGTCCGGCGCCATCAGCGGCCCCGCGATCGCACGCGGCACCAGCTTCCTGAAGGACCGGCTGGGCCAGGCGGTGTTCGCGCCCGGCGTCACCATCACCGATGACCCGCATCGCCGCCGCGGCCTGCGCTCGAAACCCTTCGATGGCGAGGGGATCGCGAACGCGAAGCGCGCAATCGTGGAAAGAGGCGTGCTGACGACCTGGCTGCTCGACCTGCGCTCGGCCCGCCAGCTCGACATGGCCACGACCGGCCACGCCGCGCGCGGCATCGGCGGCCCGCCCTCGCCCGCGCCCAGCAATCTCTACCTCGAGCCGGGCCCCCTGACCCCCGACCAGTTGATGGCGGACATCAAGGAGGGGTTCCTGGTCACCGAACTGATGGGCAGCGGCGTCAACGGCGTGACCGGCGACTACAGCCGCGGCGCCACCGGCTTCTGGATCGAGAACGGCCGGCCGGCCTATCCCGTCAGCGAGGTGACGATCGCGGGTAACCTGAAGGAAATGTACCCGCGGCTGACCCCGGCCAACGACCTGCAGTTCCGCTACGGCACGGACGCCCCCACCCTGCGCGTGGAAGGCATGACGGTCGCGGGGAAATGAGAACACCGCTCGGCAATTTGGTAACCATCTGCCCTTATCGTCCGGCTGCCGCGCGCGGCACGTCGAAACCGATTCGGGCAGCACCCTCTTGATCGACCCGCCCATGCATCCCGCATACCGGTCACCCTCCTCTCCCGCGAGCGCACAGCAGGCGCCCGAACCGCGCGCGGAAATAGGCGCGCGCCCGGCCAGCGCCCGTCCGCTGGTTACCGTCCTGGTACCGGCGTTCAACGCCAGCAAGACGATCGAGCGCGCGCTGCGTTCCGTCCTGGCGCAGAACTACAGCCCGGTCGAAATCATCGTGGTCGACGATGCCAGCACGGACGGAACCCAGACTACCGCCGAGCAGCTGGGCATCGCGGAACTGCGGGTCATCCGGCTGACGAGAAATCTGGGCGCATGCGGCGCGATGAATACCGGGATCGAGCATGCAAAGGGCGAATATATCGCCTTCCTGGATGCGGACGACGAGTGGCTGCCCGGCAAGCTGGCGAAGCAGATGGCGCTGCTCGAGGCCAACCCCAACATGGTATTCGCGACCTGCGGATGCCTGTTCGTCGATGCCAAGGGCGTGCCGTTCCGCGAATTCGGCGTTCATCCCCCGCGAATGCCGGCCAACCAGGTGTGGCGCGCCCTTCTTTCGGCAAGCTGGGTGGCCAAGCCCTGCGTCGTCGCGCGCACCGCGTCCGTCCGCATGACCGGCGGGTTCGATCCGAGCCTCAAGGTCGCGGAAGACCAGGACATGTGGATCCGGCTCGCCGCCACGGGCGATGTCGGGTTCGTCGAAGAACTGCTGGTCATCGCCCACGACACGCCCGGCAGCTTGACGAAGATTCATGCGAACCGGATCGCCGAGTTCGTGATCCCGATGGTGATGCGCAACATCGAGCGGTTGCGCGGCCACCTTACCGACGACGACATCCGCCAGATCATCGGCGAACGCCATTCGTTCATCGGCAGGAATCTCTACGCGACCGGCACCGTCGTCGAGGGATTCAAGTTCATCGCGCGCGGCATCGCCAACGGCAATCGCGTCGCGGAGAACTGCTGGTATCTCATCACCGCCTCGCCGCCGGCGCAGTTCCTGAAATCGAAGGCGACGCGCGCCGGCATCGGCCGCACGGGCACCGGCAGCGGCCATGGGTCGGCGCAGGAAGGCAGCTTGCTCTCTCCGGCGCGCGACCAGCTCGCGCATTTCGACCCGGGCCCGCCGATCCTGAACGTCGTGATCGACACCGAGGCCGAGTTCGAATGGTCGGGCCCCTTTCGCCGCGACATGACCAGCGTCACCAATCTCAAGCACCAGGAGCCGCTGCAGGCCCTCTTCGGCCGCTATGGCGTGCGTCCCACGTATGTCGTGGCTTATGCCGTGGCGACGCAGGAGAGCGGCTACGCGCCGCTGAAGGAATTCCTGCAGTCCGACCTGTGCACGATCGGCGCGCATCTGCAGCCCTGGGAAAATCCGCCGTTCGAGGAGACGCTCGGTCAGCGGAACTCGTTCGTCGGCAATCTGCCGTTCGAGGTGCAGAAGTCCAAGCTCGAGGCGCTGACGCAGGTGATCGAACGGAATTTCGGCCGCCGGCCGGTCGTCTACAAGGCCGGCCGCTACGGCGTGAGCGAGGAGACCGGCCGCCTTCTGGCTTCGTGCGGCTACGAAATCGACCTGAGCGTGCTGCCCGCCATCGATCTGCGGTTGTCGGACGGTCCGGACTTCCAGGAAGCACACAACCGTCCCTACTGGTTCGGCCCCGGAAGCAAGCTGCTGGAAATCCCGATGACCGCCGGCCTGGTCGGCGCGCTGGCGGGCGTCGGCGACCGGCTCTACCACGCCATCACCAAGCCCCGGCTGGTTCGCGTCCACGTGCCCGGCATGTTCGCGCGGCTGGGGCTGCTGGAGCGCATCACGCTCACGCCGGAAGGCGTTTCGCTGGAAGAGATGATCCGGCTTGCCCGCGCGATGCTTTCGGCCGGGCACCGCGTGTTCACGCTCAGCTACCACAGCCCCTCGGTGGTTCCGGGCAACACGCCCTATGTCCGCAACGATCAGGAACTGCGGCAATTCCTGGCGCGGATCGAGGATTTTCTGTCGTTCTTCTTCGACGAGCTCAAGGGGACGACCATGAGCCCGGCCGCGATCCGGCGCGAGGCGCTGAACCCCGCGCCGCATCGGCCGATCTGAGCCGCCGGAGACGCATCCGCCGCCGCTACAGGGAAACCGTGAACTCCGCGGTCAGGAAATCGACCACCTTCACCAGCGCCGCGCGCGGGTCGGCGCCGGACTTGACCGCGTCGGCGTGGACGGCGACCTGGCGGTGGGCGGAGGTGCCGCGCCGCAGGATGTCGCGGGTCGCCGCCACTTCCGCCACGCAGTCCAGGCGCTGGGCGTCCTCGGCCACCAGCGCGATCATCTCCTCCAGCAGGTCGGCATAGGGCACGGTCTGGCCCTTGCCGAAATCGACCAGCCCCTCGTCGGTGCCGTAGCGCTGGGCGCGCCAGCGGTTCTCCTCGATCAGCATGTTGGCATAGAGGCGCCAGCGCTGGTTGTGGCCCTTGAGGCGCCACAGCATCGACAAGAGGCAGCGGTAGAGCGCGGCGATCGCGATCGCGTCGTCCAGCCGCGAGCAGCTGTCGGTGACGCGCATCTCCAGCGTGGGGAAGCGCGCCGAGGGCCGCACGTCCCACCACAGCTTGGTGGCGTCCTCGATCAGCCCGGCGCGCTTCAGCACATCGACGTGCCGCGCATACTCGCCGAAGCTCTCGAACCGCGTGGGCAGCCCGGTGCGCGGCAGTTCGTTGAACACCGACACGCGATAGGACTTGAGCCCCGTGTCGCGCCCGCGCCAGAACGGCGAGGAGGTACTGAGCGCCAGCAGGTGCGGCAGGAAATAGCTGACCTGGTTCATCAAGTCGATGCGCAGGTCGTCGTCGTCGATCCCGACATGGACGTGCAGGCCGCAGATCATCAGCCGCTGGCCCACCGCCTGGAGGTCGCGGGCCAGCGCGGTATAGCGCTCCTTCTCGGTCGCGCGCTGGCTTTCCCAGGTGGCGAAGGGGTGCAAGCCCGCCGCGATCGGCGCCAGCCCATGCTTGTCCGCCACCGCGGCGACCGTGCGCCTGAGCCGCGCCAGGTCGGCGCGCACCGCGCGCATCGTCGCGCAGGGGCGCGTGGCCACCTCGATCTGCGCGCGCAGGAACTCGGGCATCACCTGGCCCTTCAGCAGCGCCTCGCATTCCTGCATCATCGCGGGCGGCGGGTCGGTGGCGAGGTCGCGCGTGGCGCGGTCGACC
>JADZDN010000073.1 GCA_020851015.1 Alphaproteobacteria bacterium
GCCGCGCGCCCTTGTCCTTGCGCGGATCGGCGGTATAGAGCCCGTCGATGTCCGAGAACAGGACCAGGGCATCGGCGCTGGTCATCTGCGCGACGCGCGCGGCCAGGCGGTCGTTGTCGCCGTAGCGGATCTCCTCGGTCGCCACCGTGTCGTTCTCGTTGATCACCGGCACCGCGCCGAGGCGCAGCAGCTCCGTCAGCGTGCCGCGCGCATTCAGGTGCCGGCGGCGCTCCTCGGTGTCGTCGAAGGTCAGCAGCACCTGCGCCACGGTGATGGCGTGGCGCGCCAGCGCCTCCTGGTAGGCATGGGTCAGCCGGCTCTGCCCGGTGGCGGCGGCGGCCTGCTTCTCCTCCAGCTTCAGCGCGCGGCCGTGCAGGTTCAGATGGTGCCGCCCCACGGCGATCGCGCCGGACGACACGATCAGCACCTCCTGCCCGCGTCCGCGCGCGGCGGCAATGTCGTCGGCCAGCGCATCGAGCCAGTCGCGCCTGACCGCGCCGGTCGCGTCGTCGACCAAGAGCGCCGAACCGATCTTCAACACCACCCGCCGCGCGGCGAGCAGGGGCGATGCCGTTGCCGGTTTGGCGCGCGCGGTCATGGAGACTTCTTTTCCCCCCTCCCCTTGCGGGAGGGGGTTAGGGGGAGGGGTATTCCCCGCGCAAGAGCGTCACCCTCCCCCTTGCCCCCTCCCGTCAAGGGAGGGGGGACAAGGACAGAGTGCATCCTTACCGCCTTCACGGCCGCCAGCCCGCGGCCTTGGCGGCGGCTTCCTCGGCCGGTGCCGCCGCGGCGACCTCGCCGGCGCGGCGCGCCAGGATCGGCTTCACCAGCACGCGCAGCAGCTCGGTCACGCCCTTGCCCGACACGCCGGAGACGCGATGGACCTTCTTGCGCGCGGCGCGGCGCAGCGTCTCCAGCTTCACCGCGATCTCGTCCTCGGTCAGCGCGTCGATCTTGTTGAGCGCCACCACCTCGGGCTTGGCGTGCAGCCCGGCGCCGTACTGCTTCAGCTCGCGGCGGATCGTGCGATAGGCGCCGGCCACGTCGTCCTGCGTGCCGTCGACCAGGTGCAGCAGCACGCCGCAGCGTTCGACATGGCCAAGGAAGCGCGTGCCCAGCCCCGCGCCTTCGTGCGCGCCCTCGATCAGCCCGGGGATGTCGGCCAGCACGAACTCGGCCTTGTCCACCAGCACGACGCCGAGCTGGGGATGCAGGGTGGTGAAGGGATAGTCGGCGATCTTGGGCCGGGCGCGCGACACGGCGGCCAGGAAGGTCGACTTGCCCGCGTTGGGCAGGCCCACGATGCCGGCGTCCGCGATCAGCTTCAGGCGCAGCCACACCCAGCGCTCCTCGCCCGGCCAGCCCTTGTCGGCGCGGCGCGGCGCGCGGTTGGTCGAGGACTTATAGTGCGTGTTGCCGAACCCGCCGTCGCCGCCCTTGCACAGCACGAAGCGGTCGCCCGGCTTCACCATGTCGGCGATCAGGGTTTCCTTGTCGTCGTCCAGGATCTGCGTGCCGGGCGGCACGCGCAGCAGCACGTCGTCGCCGCCCGCGCCGGTCTTGTTGCTGCCCTCGCCGTGATGGCCCTTCTCAGCCTTGAAGTGCTGCCGGTAGCGGAAATCGATCAGCGTGTTGAGCCCGGCCACGGCCTCGACGATCACGTCGCCGCCGCGTCCGCCGTCGCCGCCGTCCGGCCCGCCGAATTCGATGAACTTCTCGCGGCGGAATCCGACGCAGCCCGCGCCGCCGTCGCCGGAGCGGACATAGACCTTGGCTTCGTCGAGGAACTTCATGCCGGGTCCCGCTTGGGTTCGGTGGGCCGGGGGCTTTCGCCCCGGCGGCCCCGCCGGTGGGACCCGATCCCCGGAAGACCTCCCGGGGGCGGGGCGAAGGACCCTACTCGGCGGCGCTCTTCTCGGGCAGAACGTCGACGAAGGTCCGGCCGAGCCTCGCCGGTCGGAACTTCACGCGGCCGTCGATGCGCGCGAACAGCGTGTGGTCGCGGCCCATGCCGACGTTCACGCCGGGATGGAACTTGGTGCCGCGCTGGCGCACCAGGATGTTGCCGGCCGGGACCAGCTGGTCGCCGAAGCGCTTCACGCCCAGGCGCCTGCCCTCGGTATCGCGGCCGTTGCGCGAGCTGCCGCCCGCTTTCTTGTGCGCCATGACGAAGGCTCCTTAAAGGCCGTGCGCCGCGTGCTAGCCGCGCGCGATGGCGGTGATCTTGAGGACCGTCAGGTCCTGGCGGTGGCCCTTCTTGCGCCGATAGTTCTTGCGGCGCTTCTTCTTGAACACGATGATCTTGTCGCCGCGGGTCTGCTCGACCACCTCGGCCGAGACCTTGGCGCCCTTCAGCAGGGGGGCGCCGACCTCGACCTTGCCGTCGTCCGACAGCATCAGCACGTCGCCCAGCTCGACCGCCTTGCCGGCCTCGCCGTCCAGCTTCTCGACGACGATCACGTCGTCCTTGGCGACCTTGTACTGCTTGCCGCCGGTCTTGATCACTGCGAACATGGCTTCAAACCCGCTGCCCATCGCGCCGCGAAACACCAGCAATCCCAATGACTTGCCCTGGCCGCGCGCGGAAGGGGCGACGGGCTGCCCCGCCGCCGGAAGGCGGGAACTATAGTCGGCGAAACCCTTGTGTCAACGGGATTAGTTGTAATTCACCGTCGCCCGCTGGAAGGCCTGGACGCCGCGCTGGGCAAGGGCCTGGGCGGCGAGCGGCGTAACGTCGCCGAGCGTCCATAGCACGATGCCCGTAAGCTTCGGCCGGTTGGGAATCCCCGCCAGCAGCTTGTCGGTGTAGGCGGCCGCGGCCTGGGTCCAGTAGATGCGGTCGCTGGGCACCGCGATGAAGGCCTGGCCCTTGGTCGTGATCGCCACGGGGAAGCCCTCGGCCAGCACGATCTCCTTCACCGGCGCGTTGTTGAAATGGTAGCCCGAGATCAGCTCGACGAGCTGCTGGTAGTAGAGCGCGCCCTCCTCGGAATCGGCGGTCAGCGCCGCCTCCAGGATCCGCTCGCGCCCCGCCACGTCCTTCATCGGCGACAACAGCCCGGCGATGATCGTCTTGCGCCGCGGCGAGTAGTAGGGATGGTCGAGGAACTGGTCGACGAAACTCTTGGGCATCGCCATCTGTTCCAGCGTGTAGCGGGCCCGCCGGCGCAGCTCCGATGCCGGCTGGGTGTTCACCACCTCCTGCAGCGCGTCGACGCGGCCCAGGTTGCCGATCACAGCGCCGGCCGGGCCGGTGATCGCGATCGAGCCCGCATCGACCGAGAAGTTGCCGCCGGCGCTGGCGGCGCCGATGCGGTCGAGTTCGGATTGCAGCAGCGGGTTCGAGGAATAGACGTCGACGCCCATCTCGGCCGCGATCTCGCGCTTCTTGCGCGTGACGCCGGCGATCTCCTTGAACATGCTGTCCTCGAACTTCGACTTGTCGCTCGAGAAGCCCTCGCCGGTGCGCGCGATCGTGTCGCTGATGCCCTTGGGGATGTTGCCCAGCGTCTCCAGCGGGCTGGTCA
>JADZDN010000074.1 GCA_020851015.1 Alphaproteobacteria bacterium
CGCTTCATCCAGACCTACTTCTCCACCTACAAGGGCAAGTATTTCACCGGCGACGGCTGCCGCCGCGATGACGATGGCTACTATTGGATCACCGGCCGCGTCGACGACGTGATCAACGTGTCGGGCCACCGCATCGGCACCGCGGAGGTCGAGAGCGCGCTGGTCGGCCATCCCAAGGTCGCCGAGGCCGCGGTCGTGGGCTATCCGCACGACATCAAGGGCCAGGGCATCTACGCCTATGTCACCTTGAAGGCGGGCGAGCAGCCGACCGATCAGCTGCGCAAGGAACTGGTGGGCTGGGTGCGCAAGGAGATCGGACCGATCGCCACTCCCGACCTGATCCAGTGGGCGCCCGGCCTGCCCAAGACGCGCTCGGGCAAGATCATGCGCCGCATCCTACGCAAGATCGCCGAGAACGATTATTCGAACCTGGGCGACACCTCGACCCTGGCCGACCCGGGCGTCGTGACCGACCTGGTGGACAACCGGATGAACCGGCCGGGCTGAGCACGGGCGTGCGAAAAAGGGGACCGCCCGATGGACGATCCCCAAGTCGAGACGGCGGGGTAGACGCCGTCTTCAGGCGGCCCTGACAACGCGGATGAAGCGGTCGACCTCGGTGCTGAGCGTCTCGGCCTGACGCGCCAGCTCGCTGGAGCCCGCGCTCATCTCGGTCGCGGCCGAGCCCACCTCGCCCGCCGCCTCGTTGACGCTGCCGATGTTGCGCGAGACCAGCTGCGTGCCCGTCGCGGCCTGCTGGATGTTCCGGCTGATCTCCTTGGTCGCGGCGCCCTGCTGCTCCACCGCCGCCGCGATGGTGGCGACCACGGCGTTGACCTGCTCGATCGCCGCGCCGATGCCCTGGATGGTCTGCAGCGCGTCCTTGGTCGCGCCCTGGATCGACTGGATCTGGCGCGCGATGTCGTCGGTCGCCTTGGCGGTCTGGTTGGCGAGCGTCTTGACCTCCGAGGCCACGACGGCGAAGCCCTTGCCGGCCTCGCCCGCGCGCGCCGCCTCGATCGTGGCGTTGAGCGCCAGCAGGTTGGTCTGGCTGGCGATGTTGGTGATCAGCTTCACGACGTCGCCGATCCGGGTCGCCGCCTCGGCCAGCCCGTCCATCGCCTGGCCGGTCGCCTTGGCCTGTTCGACCGCCGATCCGGCCATGCGCGAGGACTCCGTCACCTGGCGGTTGATCTCCTCGATCGAAGAGCTGAGCTCCTCGGTCGCCGCGGCCACGGTCTGCACGTTGGTCGACGCCTCTTCCGAGGCCGAAGCCACCACCGCCGCCTTGCGGCTGGTCTCTTCCGCCGTCGCCGACATCGACGTCGCCGAGGTGTGCATCTCGGAGGCCGAGGCCGTCACGGTCTGCACCACCGACTTCACCGTCTCCTCGAACGCGTCGGCGAGCTTGTCCATCTCGGTCTTGCGCCTGGCCTTGGCCTCCGCCTCCATGCGCTCCTGGTCGGCGCGGTGCTTCTCGTCCGCCTCGCGCTTCGCCCGCTCGGCCTCCTCGGCCTCCCGCACGCTGCGCTCCATCGTCACGCGCGCGCTGTTGATCGTCTGCGCGCCCTGCTTGAACTGGCCCGGCATGCCGCGCAGCAGGAAGGCGCGCCAGAACTTGCCCTCGCTGGCGCATTTCAGCGACGCGCCCGACTCGCGCACGAAGGCGTCCACCACGTCGAGCATGTAGTTGATCGACCGCAGCACCTCGCTGACCTCGTCGAAGCCCTCGGTCTCGATGATCCGCGCCTCGAGATCGCCGGCGGCGGCGCGGGCGGCGACCGTCTTGGCGTGGGCGATGCCTTGCTCGTAGAGCGCGAGCTTCGCTTCGAGCTCGCGGATGCGGCGGGTTGCCGATGGAGACGCGAACATGCGGAAAAGCTCCTTCAAAGACGGCCTTTAGGCCGCCTGGTCCATCGTGGTGAAGACGAAGTGGTTGTATTCGACGCCCTGCTTGCGCAGCATTTCCTGCAGCATCTGGTGGGCCGACAGCATGCCGTCCTTGTCGCTGGCGTGGCGCGCTTCCTCGGCCAGGAGCTGCGCGTAGAGCGGCTCGATCCGGGCGATCGCCGCGCGGTCGGGCACGCGGCGGTTGGAGTGGTAGCCGATGATCGTGCCCGATGCGTCGAAGGTGGGCGTGGCGTGCGCCAACACCCAGTAGTGGTCGCCGTTCTTCGCCATGTTCTTGACGTAGGCGAAGACCTCCTCGCCCGACTGCAGGATGTCCCACAGCAGCTTGAAGACGCAGCGCGGCATGTCGGGATGGCGCACGATGCTGTGCGGCTGCCCCATCAGCTCGGCCGGCGTGTAGAGCCCGACCTTGCAGAACACCTGGTTGACGTAGGTCAGCCTTCCCTTGGGATCGGTCTTGCTGACGATGATCTCGTTCTCGTCGAACCGGCGTTCGTTGCCCGTTGGCTTCACCGCATTCTTGCTCATCTGCACTGCTCCTGGCGATCGTGTAACTGGCTCAGCCCCATCGGTAGTCACGCAAGACGAGCCATCCGCGCTCTATACTTTTGTTCTATCCACGCCCCACTAAAGGCTGGTTAATCCCAGAACATGTTTGTGGGTATACGCCCGCGTTGCCTGACTGGATACTCCCCGGAGGACGGGCTCGTGTCGTCTCCCACGACCAACGTGTCATCGGCCCGTTCGACGCGTCGTTGTTGGATTGCCTGACCAGACCAGTAAGGCAATCAACACGAGCCGCACGCGGGATAGTTGCGGCAATTGGTCAAGCGGGAGTTAAGGGCAGCGGGCAGAGGAGGTAGAAATCCGCATTCCTATCCGTTGGACGTGGATGACATCCTATCCAATCGGATAGGATCGGCGATGCGTATTGCGAGTTGTAGCCAGTCGCAGCCGCGTCGATCATGCATGGCACGCAATGGCGTCGCGGCAACGCGCGGCATCTTGGCGCGTCGCCCCGCACCCGCAGCGCGGATGAACCGATCGAGCGCCAAGCGGCAGCCGCACCGGTAGGATGGGAGCCGCGCCAAAACTCGCTTAAGCTGGCCCGCAGAGCGACCACGGCAGCCGCGTCACGATGACCGCCTCCCCCTCCCTCGTCGCCCTCGACTGGGGCACCACCAGCCTGCGCGCCTATCTGCTGGCGCGCGACGAATCCGTGCTCGACCGCCGGGACCGGCCGCTCGGCATCCTCCACGTGCCGGATCGCAACTTCGATGCCGCTTTCGGCGAAACCGTGCGCGGCTGGATCGGCGGCGGCGCGCTGCCGGCGATCGCCAGCGGCATGATCGGCAGCCGCCAGGGCTGGCGCGAGGCCGCCTATGCCGACTGCCCGGCGGGGCTCGACGCCCTCGCGCGCGCGCTGCTGCCGGTCGAAACCGCGGCGGGCGTGATTTTGCGCATCGTGCCGGGCGTCGCCCTGGTCGACGCCGACGGCGTGCCCGACGTGATGCGCGGCGAGGAGACGCAGATCCTCGGCCAGTTCGCGGCCGGCGAGAGCGGCGTCGCGGTGCTGCCCGGCACGCACAGCAAATGGGTGCTGGTGGAAGGCGGGCGCATCGCGCGCTTCGCCACCTTCATGACCGGCGAAGCCTTCGCCGCGCTGAAGGGCCATACGATCCTCGGCCGGCTGATGACCGGCGACGCGCTGGACGGCGACGCGTTCGGCCGCGGCGTCGATCATGCCGCGCGGCCGGCGGCGGGGCGCGGCGGGCTGCTGCACCGCATCTTCAGCGCGCGGACGCTCGGCCTGTTCGACCGCGTCAAGGGCGACGCGCTGCATTCCTATCTGAGCGGCCTGATGATCGGCGCGGAGATCGCCGAGGCGCTGGCCTGGCTCGGCCAAAGCCCCGCGCGCGTGACGGTGATCGGCGCGCCCGAGCTGTCCGCGCTCTACATGTCGGCCCTGGCGCGGCGCGACATCGCCTCGACCCTGGGCCTGCCCGACGCCGCCGCGCGCGGCCTGCTGCGGATCGCGCGGGCGGCGGGGCTGCTCGCGGAGCGATGATGCGGCGCGCGCTGCTCTTTCTCGTCGCCCTTGCGATCGCCCTGCCCGCCTGGGCGGCCGACGATGCGGCGCTGCGCAGCTTCGCCAAGGGCCTCGGCCTCGGCGACCTGGACGGGTTCGTCGCCACGGTGCAGACGCTGGACAGCACCGGCCGGCTGCCGCTGAAGTACCTGCGCAAGGACGAGGCGGCGAAGTTGGGCTGGCGGCCGGGCGTCGACCTGTGCAAGCTCGCGCCCGGCCGCGCCATCGGCGGCGACGCGTTTTCCAACCGCGAGCGCCGTCTGCCGCAGCAGGCGGGCCGACGCTACTACGAGGCGGACCTCGACTTCGCCTGCGGCAAGCGCAACGCCGACCGGCTGATCTGGTCCAGCGACGGGCATCGCTACGTGACCACCGACCACTACCAGAGCTTCCACGCGGTGCCGAAGTGAGCGCCGCGCGCCGCGTCGTCCTCGACTTCGCCCGCCTGGCGACGGTGGACGCGTTGCACGACAGGCTGGCGCGGGGCCTTGCCCTGCCGGCGCATTACGGCCGCAACCTGGATGCGCTGTGGGATTGCCTGATGGTCGACGTCAAGGGCCCGGTGGAGATCGCGCTGCGTCATCCCGACCGCGCGCGGCCGGCGCTGGCGCCCTACCTGACCCTGCTGCGCGAGGCGGCAACGAAGCGGCGGGATTTGCGTTTGACGCAGGCCTGACCGCTCGCCCACCGCGACGCCACGCGCTATAAGCAACACCGATGAAGACCTTCCTCACGATCGTTCTGGTCATCGCCATGCTGGGGGTGGTCGGTGTGCTGCTGGCCGGCGTGATCGGGCTGGTGCGCGGGGGCAACGACCCGCGCGCGTCGAACAAGCTGATGCGGGCGCGCGTCGTGCTGCAGGCCGTCGCGCTGGGCATCTTCGCGCTGCTGCTGCTGCTGCTGAAGGGAACCGGCTGAGCCATGGTTCAACTGACCCGCATCTACACGCGCGGCGGCGACAAGGGCCAGACCTCGCTGGGCGACGGCGCGCGCGTGGCCAAGCACGACCTGCGCGTCCAGGCCTATGGCACGATCGACGAGGCCAACGCGGCGATCGGGCTGGTGCGCCTGCATACCACGCGCGACAAGAGCACCGACGCGATGCTCATGCGCATCCAGAACGACCTGTTCGACCTGGGCGCCGACCTGTGCACGCCCGAGACCGGGCGCAAGGCAAAGGGGACCTTGCGGGTGACCGAGGGGCAGGTCCTAGGGCTGGAGGGCGAGATCGACCGGCTGAACGCCCGGCTGGCGCCACTTAAATCCTTCGTGTTGCCGGGTGGCACCGCGGCCGCTGCATACCTGCATCTTGCGCGCACCGTGCTGCGGCGGGCCGAGCGCGACATCACGCTTCTCATGACGCGGGAGGCCGTGAACCCGGCTGCCCTCAAATATGCCAATCGACTGAGCGACTTGCTGTTCGTTTTGGCACGGCACTGCAACGCCCGCGGCAAGCGGGACGTTTTGTGGATTCCCGGCGCCAACCGCTGACCGCGCGACAAGATCTCCCGCCTGCAAATTGGGCATTTCCTTCCTGCACGGCGTTGACACGCTACGGTCACATGCCTATGGTGCGCTGCACCATAACCCAACCCAGACCGGGGTTTCTGGCTGCTGGGCGAAGGGTTAACGCGTTGGCGCGGCGCAATTCCGCGCAGTTTTGGCGGGGTTCTGGAACGGATGAAGGTCCTGGTCGCGGTCAAGCGGGTCATCGACTACAACGTCAAGATCCGCGTGAAACCCGATGGCACGGGCGTCGAGACGGCGAACGTGAAGATGTCGATGAACCCGTTCGACGAGATCGGGGTCGAGGAAGCGCTGCGCCTGAAGGAAAA
>JADZDN010000075.1 GCA_020851015.1 Alphaproteobacteria bacterium
CTTCGGCGGGCCGGCCAGGTCCTCGCGCATCGGGATGAAGCGCAGCGTGTAGGCGGGTCCGACGCAGCGCGCATGGGCCGGGTCGAGCGGCCGCGCGCCCTTGATCGCGCCGTGGCGCAGGCCGCGCTTCAAGAGCTGCATGGTGATGGTGGCGGTGCTGGCGTAGCGCAGCTTGTCCAGCGTGTCGGCGGCCAGCGGCTTCAACGTGCTCATCGCCGGCCGATGCTCCGGCGCTTGCCGTTGACCGCGGCCGACGCCGCCTGGGCCGCCGCGAGCTGGTCGAGCAGCGAGGGCTTGCCCGGCAGGAACGAGGCGTCGAACACCGCCGTGCCGATGGTGAAGGCGTCGGCCCCCGCGTCGGCCAGCGCCTTGACCCGCGCCGGCGAGTTTACGCTGCCCGCCACGATCAGCCAGGATTCGCCCAGCGCCCCGCGCGCCGCGCGCACCAAGTCCAGCGGGTCGGAGTCGGTCGCGCGATAGGCCAGCAGGTCCACGCCCGCGCAGGCCTTTGCCAGGTAGTCGCGGCAATGCCGGGCCACGTCCTCGGGCTTGCCGCGCAGCTTGGTCGGATGCCCCTCGGGGAAACCGGCGAACGGGTAGTACTGGATGGCGTTGCCCGCCAGGATCTTCTGCACCCCGTCGATGTCGGTCCCGCCCAAGAGGCAGTCGACGCCGATGCGCGCCGCCACGCGCGCCGAGTTCAGCGCCGCCTCGGGCGTCGTGCTGACGACCTCCATGTAGCTGACCGCGCCCATCGCCTTGATGCGCGCATGCAAAGTCTCCAGCGTCTGGTGGTCGACGCCCACGTCCTTGAACCCGACATGGCGCAGCTTCAGCGGCGCCAGGCGGTCGACCAGCTCCAGGCACTCCGGCACGGTGCGGTCGTCGCGGGTCAGCATGAAGATGAAGTCCATCGCGCCCCTCCCCTACTTGTCCGGCGACAATTCCTAGCAGGACGGAACGGCGATGGGAAATCCGGGCCGGGGCGGCCGGGAGCCTCTCATCCTTCGAGACGGCCGCTTCGCGGCCTCCTCAGGATGACGCGATTTTTCGTTTTTTACATCAATCCATCGCGTCATCCTGCGGAGCGAGCGCAAGCGAGCGTCTCGAAGGATGAGAAACGCAAACGAGGCACCCTATCCCTCCAGGTCCTCGTAGATCTTCTTGGAGATATTGAGCAGCTCCTCGCGCGGCATCTGGGCCGTGATGGCGTAGCCCCTGGGCCCGTCGATCCAGTAGAACATGCCGACGCCGCTGTCGTCCTGGGCATAGCGGAACGCGGTTTCGCGGTTGCCGGTCAGGTCGCTGCGGATGTAGAGCGTCAGCCGGCGGCCTTGCGTGTCCTCGTACATGAACTGGGCGGCATTGCCGCGGTCGGTCGGCAGCAGGCGTCCGCCCATCAGCCGGAAGCCCTTGTCGTCGAGCTTGGGCGTCTTGAGCGGGATCTTCAGGCGGCTGCTGAGCCAGCGCACCAGGTGCTCCTCTTCCGCCCGCACTTCGACCGGGTGGCGGACCTCGGCGACATAGATGCGGTGCGCCAGGGCGGCCGGACGCACCATGGCCGACTGTTCCTGGCGCGCGGCCGTGGCGGCGTCGCGCGCATACCAGCCTCCCACGCCGCCGATCGTCACCAGCAGCGCCGACGCGGCGACGGCCGAAACCACCCGCGCCCACGGCCGCCGGTGCCAGGCCGCGCGCGGCCGGCGCGTCAGGCGCTCGGGCAGCGGCTCGGCCAGGACGGGGTCGAACTGGGCATGCAGCGCGGCGTTGATGCGCTGGTAGTCGGCCACGCGGCGCGCGTCCTCGGGCCGGTCTGCCAGCGCCGCCGTCGCTTCGGCCGCGCGCGCCGGGTCCAGCCGCCCATCGGCGAGCGCGTGCAGCACATCATCGGCGATGGGCTGGCGCTGCTCGCTCATTTGACCCTCCTAAGCGCCGGGCCGGCGTCGCCGGCCAGATGGCGGCGCAGACGTTCGCGCCCGCGATGCAGGCGCGACATCACCGTTCCCATCGGCAGGTCGAGGATCGTCGCCACCTCCTCGTAGCGGAGCTGCTCCAGCCCCACCAGCAGCACGACGGCGCGCTGCTCCTCGGGCAGGGCCGCCAGCCCGCTGGAGAGCGCGCCCAGCGCCAGCCAGTCGTCCTGCGACGGCGGCACGGACGCGTGGGGCAGCGCGTCGTCGATCGAATCGTGCCGGGGCCGGCGCTTGGCCTTGCGGACGGCATTGGCGTTGAGATTGTGCATGATCGTGAACAACCAAGCCCGCATGCTTCCGTCGCGCCGCCACAACCCCAAGCGGCTCCACGCCCGTTCCAGGCAGTCCTGAACCAGATCGTCGGCGCGGTCGCGATCGCCCGCCAGCGCCAGCGCATAGCGGCGCAAATGCGGGATCTGCTCGATTACCAACTGGTCCAGATCGTCGTCCGCCAAGGCAACGGGTCCGTCGGCCGCCGGCCAGGGTCGCCAGGGCGTCGGGCCCGCCGGGCCCGGCGCACCAACCACCGCAACGCCATTAAACACCACCGTACCGGGAAATATTCCGGCCGGCCGGCTCTAAAGTGTCAGGAATTGACGGCGGAAGAAAGGGCTGCCGCCGCCGAGGCGCCCGACGCGACCAGCAAGGCCTGGTCCGGGCTGTCGCTGATTTCCCGCCGCCAGCGCTTCAAGGTCTGGCGCGCCTCGTCGGGATCGATGCGTTCGTAGAGCGACGCCAGGCGCGGTACACCGGCCGCGGCCGCGCGCGGCGATAGATGGGTCATGGTCGACTGGATCAGTCGATAGGCGTCCTGGAACTGCTGCGACGTGAAGCCGCAGGCTCGGCAGGCCACCGCCAGACGGTCGCCGGCGCGATCCTCGAGAATGCGCCGGACCGCGGTGATCCTGAGGCCGACCATGCGGGCGAACGACGCCTCGAAGGAAAGGTTTTGGCCCTGGCGCAGGCATTCGACCATCGAAGACGGCGCGGCCGCGCGACGCGCTTCGGGATCGAAGCCGTCGCGCTCCTGGCGGGTCCGGTCCAGCACCGCGGTGTCGATCGGGAAGCTGCGGGCGATGAACTCGCGCAGCGGCGGCGACACCCAGGTGTAAAGCCGCGCCGCCAGCACGGTATCGAGCTCGCGCCGGCGCAACAGCGGCACGCGGAAGGCGATCACGTCGCGCGAGCGTTCGACCAGGCGCGCCAGCGTCGGCCGGCCGATGCGGGCCCCGTCGTTTTCGAGCATCGCGGCGACCGCGATGGGCGCCGCCACGTCGGCAAGCGCGTCGCACAGCGCCGGCGACAGGTCCGGGCGCCGGGCGATCGCCGTCTGCTCGGCCGTTCCGCCCGCGCGCAGCGTCGCGACCAGCGCAGCGTCGTCCAAGCTGCCCATTGTCCGCAGCCGCGCCAGCGCCTCGGACTCATCGGCGGCGGGACGATCGCGGACGGCGCTGTCACCCGCCGGGAGATATGGTGCGAATTCACCGGTCATTTCTTGCCGGCCAAGCTACCTTGCTTCGGTTTCGCGGTCGCGGATCAAAGTCGTGGCTGTTTCAGTCACGATCACCGCAAACTAGGCCCCAGCAATTACCGCGCACTTAAGCAAGACGGTTAACGCAGACGGGTTCCATCGTTTGTGGACCGGAAATCGGATCGCATTTTAGCGAATTTTTACTTATAGTGGACGGGCGGCGGGCTGCGTGCCCGCCGTGGCGAGCATTTACGGGCCGCGACCATGAACGTGTCGCCCGCACAGCGACTGGTCAATTATTTGCGCGAGTTTCCGCCGGCGCGCCCGGCCGAGCGGCCGTCCGCCACGCAGACGGCCGAGGCGGCCGAACGCGCCAGGACGGCCCGACGCCCGGCCGAACCTCCGGCGCGAACCAGCGCCCCGCGCCCTGCAGCATCGCCGGAAATCGCGCCACGCCGCCTGCTGCCGCGCGGGTCGCTGGTCAACATCATCACCTGATCCGACCGTCCGGCGGGGACCAGTTGCCGGTTGCGGCGGGGCCCGGCGCGCGACAAAGTAGCGCGCATGACCGCCAACCCGACCAGCGTACCGCCCTTGCAGCAGGGCAAGGGCCCGAGCGTGCGCGCCATTCCCGAGGGCGACACGCACGAGCGCCTGGTGTGCATGGATTGCGGCTTCATCCACTACGACAATCCCAAGATCGTGGTGGGCGCCGTGGTCGCGGTGGGCGACCAGGTCATGCTGTGCAGGCGCGCGATCAACCCGCGCAAGGGCTTCTGGACCCTGCCGGCGGGATACCTGGAACTGAACGAGTCGGCGGCGGAAGGCGCGGTGCGCGAGGCGTGGGAGGAAGCGCGCGCCCGCATCGCGCTCGACGCGCTGCTAGCGGTCTACAGCATCCCGCGCATCAGCCAGGTGCAGTTGATCTACCGCGCGCGGCTGGCCGAGCCCGGCTTCGCCGCGGGACCGGAGAGCGAGGAGGTCGCGCTGTTCCACTGGGAGCGGATTCCCTGGAACGAGCTCGCCTTTCCCTCGGTCAACTGGGCGCTGGAGCATTTCCGCGAGACGCGCGGCCAAGCGGTCTTCACGCCGCGCTCGAACCCGCCGGGCGAAACGGTCAGCCGCTAGAGATTGAGCACCAGAACGCCGGCGGCCACGACACCGGCGGCCAGTGCGCGCTGCCATCCCATCGTCTCACCCAGGAACACCGTCCCGACCAGCGTGGCGAAGACGACCGAGGTCTCGCGCAGCGCGGCGACCGGCATGGCGTCGCCCAGGCTCAGCGCCCACAGCAGCATCGCGTAGGAAGCCGCGACCACGAGCCCCGCCGCGGCCTGCCGCGGCAGCTCGCGCCAGGGAAGCCGCTTGATCGCCCCGGCGCGGATCAGAAGCCCGCCCGGCACCAGCAGCAGCGCCTCGATCAGGTTGATCCAGACGATATACCCCATGGTCGAGTTGGCGCGGTGCAGCCCGACGAAGTCGACCGCGGTCGAGGCGCCGATCATCGTCGCGGTCACGACCGCGCAGCCCAAGCCGATCGCGCCCTTGCGGGTGAACAGGCGTCGGTCGATCGCCAGGCCGAACAGGCCGAAGGAGATCATCGCGATGCCGATGACGCGCGATGGCGGCATCGGCTCGTCCAGCCACGCCACGGCGATGGCGGCGACCACCAGCGGCGCACCGCCGCGCGCGATCGGATAGACCTGGGCCAGGTCGCCGAAGCGGTAGGCGACCATCAGGACCAGGTAGTAGCCGAGATGAAGCGCGACCGACGCGATCAGCCACGGCCAGGCGGGGCCGGCGGGCGGCGTCACCCCGCGCACGAGCACGAGGCAGATCAGCCCCGGCACCAGCACGCCCACGGTCGTCGCCATCAGCCGGTCGCGGCTGGCCCGGACGACGGTGCCCCAGATCGCGTGGAGGAACGCCGAGACGAGGACCAGGGCGACCAGCTCGGCGTGCATCGGCGCTAGGTGTCCGTCAGGCCCAGCAAGGCGCGGGCGAATTCCATCGCATCGAACGGGCGCAGGTCGTCGGCGCCCTCGCCGACGCCGATCGCGTGGACCGGCAGGCCGAACTTCTCGACCAGCGCCACCAGCACGCCGCCGCGCGCCGTGCCGTCGAGCTTGGTCACCACCAGGCCGGTCACGGCGACCATCTCCTTGAACGCCTCGACCTGCTGTAGCGCGTTCTGCCCGATGCCGGCATCGA
>JADZDN010000076.1 GCA_020851015.1 Alphaproteobacteria bacterium
ACCATGTAGCTTTCCAGCTTGGTCATGTTGATGCCGTTGGTGGCGAAACCGCCGAGCGCCTTGTAAAGCGCCGCCGGCACGTTGCGCACCTGGAACATGAAACTGGTGATGGCCGGACCATTATCGGCCGGCGGCTCGACCGCCTCGCGGGCCATGATGATGAAGCGGGTGGTGTTGTGCTCGGCGTCCTCGACATTGGCGCGCAGCGGCTTGAGGCCATAGAGCTCGCCCGCCAGCGAGGAGGCGATCGACGCCACCGACTTGTCGCCGCGGCGCGCGACCTCGGCCGCGCTGCCCGCCGTGTCGGCCGTCACCACCGCCTTGACGCCCAGCTCGCGGATCAGCCCGCGGCATTGCCCCAGCGCATGGACATGGCTGGTCACGGTCTTGATGTCCGACAGCTTGGCGCCGGGCAGCGCCAGCAGGTTCAGCTCCACGCGCTGGAAATGCTCAGCGACGATATGCAGGCGCGATTCCGGCAGCAGGTGGTAGATGTCGGCGACGCGGCCGGCGACCGAGTTCTCGACCGGGATCATCGCCATCCGCGCGCGCCCCTCCTGCACCGTCGCGAACGCCTCGGCGAAGTCGCGGCACGGCAGGGTGGTCATGGCCGGGAACACGGTGCGGCAGGCGAGGTCGGAAAACGCGCCCGGCTCGCCCTGGAAGGCGATCATGTTCTCGGCGGCCGCGTTGGCCGGCTTCACGGCGGCGGTCATGACGCTCCGGTCCGATTGGTGGCGGGTGGTTGTCACCGCGGGGCCAGCAGCTGGCGGGCCCGCTCAAGGTCGGCGGGAGTATCGACACCGAGCGGAACCGTGTCAACGAGCACGGCGTCGATGCGCATGCCGTTCTCCAGCGCGCGCAGCTGCTCCAGGCTCTCGCGCGCCTGCAGCACGCCAGTGGGCAGGGCGACGAAGCGCTCCAGCGCGGCGCGGCGGTACGTGTAGAGGCCGATGTGATGGTAGTGCGGCCCTTCGCGCGCCGGGGCCGTCGCCCGGGTGAAATAGAGCGCGCGGGTGATCCGCTTGCCCGGCGGGAATCCGACCACGGCCTTGACCACGTTCGGGTTGGTGCGCTCCTCCTCGCGCGTGATCTCGCAGACGAGGGTGGCGATGTCGACCCCAGGATCGGCCAGCGGCAGCAGCGAGGCGCGGATCACCGCCGGATCGACCGTCGGCAGGTCGCCCTGGACGTTGACCACCACGTCGTAGCGGCGCGCGGGGTCGACCTTGCGGACCGCCTCGGCGATCCGGTCCGATCCGGTCTGGTGGTCGGGGCTGGTCAGGACCGCCTCGCCGCCCGCCTGTTCGACCGCCCGCACGATCTCGGGCTCGGCCGCCGCCACCAGCACCGGCCCCACCCCGGCCTCGACCGCCCGGCGCCAGACATGCACGATCATCGGCACCCCGTGGATGTCGGCCAGCGGCTTGCCCGGCAGGCGGGTGGAATGCATGCGGGCCGGGATCGCGACGATCGGGTTCAAGGGACTCTCGGTCATGACGGCACCATAGCGAGGCCTCCGGCAGGCGGGAAGCGCGGGAGCGATTCCGCCGCTTCTCGCTGTTGCGCTTCGCCCGGGCGGGAGGGTAAAGTCCGCGCGCTTTCTAGGGAACTCGGGGCTTGGCCCCGGTTTTTCGGGGTGGAGTAGATCTGTTCATGGCGACGACCCACAAATCCGATCCGCTGTTGTGGAACAAAGTGGCTGGCGCGGTGCTGTTCGGCGGGCTGATCGCCATGGCCTGCGGCTTCGTCGCCGAGCTGCTGGTGCATCCGCACAAGCTGAAGGAGAACGTGTTCGTCGTGGCGGTGCCCGAGGGCGGCGCCGCGGCCGCGGCCGGCGGCGCCGCGCCCAAGGAGGTCGAGCCGGTCGCCCCGCTGCTCGCCAAGGCCAATGCCGCCGAGGGTGAAAAGGCGGCCAAGAAGTGCCTGGCCTGCCACACCTTCGACAAAGGCGCGGCCAACAAGATCGGCCCGAATTTGTGGAACGTCGTCGGCGGCCCCCGGGCGCACAGCGAATCGTTCAGCTATTCCAACACGCTGGCGGGGATGCACGGCCAGACCTGGGACTACGAGGACCTCAACAAGTTCCTCAATTCGCCAAAGGGGTTCGTCGCGGGCACGAAGATGGCGTTCGCGGGCATTCCCAGCGCCAAGGAGCGCGCCGACGTGATTGCCTATCTGCGCTCGCTCAGCGACGCCCCGAAGCCCCTGCCTTGAGCGCCGCCGCCGGGCACGCGGCCACCATCGACCTCGATCCCTTCGTCGCTCTCGCCGGCCGGCTGGCGGATGCCGCCGGCACGGTGATCCGTCCTTACTTCCGCAGCGGCGTCGAGGTGATCGGCAAGGCCGACGCTTCGCCGGTCACGATCGCCGATCGCGAATCGGAGACGGCGATGCGCGCGCTGATCGAGCGTGAGTTTCCGCGGCACGGCATCCTGGGCGAGGAGCACGGCGCGGTGCGGATGGACGCCGAGCATGTCTGGGTGCTCGATCCGATCGACGGCACCAAGTCCTTCATCTCGGGCTTTCCGCTGTTCGGCACGCTGATCGCGCTGCTCCATCGCGGGCGGCCAGTCGTGGGCATCATCGACCAGCCGATCATCGGCGAGCGCTGGATCGGCGCCGAGGGACGCCCCACCACCTTCAAGGGCAAGCCGGCGCATACCCGAAAATGCGCTCGGCCCGGCGACGCGACGCTCTATTCGACCTCGCCCGACATGTTCAAGGGCCCCGACGCGCCGGGCTACGACAAGCTGCGCCAGGCGGTGAAATTGCCGCGCTTCGGCGGC
>JADZDN010000077.1 GCA_020851015.1 Alphaproteobacteria bacterium
GAAGCTCTTCTACGATAACTTCGCGGAGCAGTACCACATCCCCTTCATCCACAAGACAACGCTGAACCGGCAGAAGCGCAAGAACACGCCGCCGGAGCCATGCAACGGCAACTACGTCGCGCTCTACGTGCAGCATCCGGGCAGCCGGATGCTGCTCCAGGGCGACACCGGATTCCCGCCGATCGAGGGGCTGAAGGGCCGCATCGCCGAGGGCACCTATTATCCCAGCTTGCACCCCTCGACGATGATGGGCTGGTGCATCGACGGCATGTGGTGGGTGCGCAGCGATCCCCTGGGGCCCGAGCGCACGCGCATCGTCGCGGGAAGCTGCGTCCCGCGCAAGACGCGCGAGCGCAACGACTTCAGCGAGGTCTTGTGGATGAAGGGTATGTGGTACTGCTCGGCGAAGTTCTCGTAGAAGAGCTTCCAGTTGCACTCCATCACCCATTCCTGGCGCCGCGCCACCACCAGGTCGTCCGGGTTGTAGCCCTTCGTATGGTCGATGAAGTCGCCGAGATAGGTCTTGATGTCCGGCGCGTCCGCGGCGAAGCAGATGAAGATGAACCCGCCGACGACCTCGAGCCTCACCGGCGCCAGGTGGTACTTCGCGGGATCGAAGGACTCGGTCTCCTCCATGAAAGGGGCGCCGATGAGGGCGCCGTCGAGATCGTAGGTCCAGGCGTGATACGGGCACTGCATCTGCTTGCAGTTGCCCTCGCCCGTCATCACCGCCGAGCCGCGATGGCGGCAGGTATTGGCGAACCCGCGCACCTGGCCGTCCTTGCCGCGCACGATGATGGTCGAGATGCCGACATAGTCGAACACGAAGTAGTCGCCGGGATTGGGAATGCGGTCCACGCGGTCGACGAAATTCCAGCAGCGCTTGAAGATGCGCTCGACTTCGCGCTGGTAGAACGTGTCCGATGTGTAGCACCAGGCCGGCAAAGTCTCGGCCTGCATCACCGGCTTGCGAACGTTCGCGTAGTGACGCGGATCGAACAGGTCGATCGGCTGCATCGGCGTTCCTCCAGCCACGAATTCCTTGAGGGATTGTAGGAGGAGCGGGCACGGCGTAACAAGATGCGTTCGGCCTGGCGACGGTCGACGACCCTTCGTATCGCATTCAAATGCGCCTGGAACCGATGACCCGCGCCAAACCGCCTTCGCTGCTCTACCTCTCGCGCCACGACGTCGAGTCCCTGGCGATCGCGCCAGTCGAACTGGTCGACGCGGTCGAGCGCATGTTCCGCGCCAAGGCGGAGGGCCGCGCCGAGGGCACGCACAAGACGTCGCTCTATCCGGGCGAGGGACGCCTGCACCAGACCATGCTGGCGCGCGCGCAGGAGCCGCCCTACTTCGCGATCAAGTGCGTGGGGCTGTCGCCCGGGAACCATGCGCGCGGCCTGCCGCATATCGGCGCGCTGCTGGTGCTGCACGACGGCGAGACCGGCATGCCGGTATCCGTCATGGACGCGAACTGGCTGACGGCGATGCGCACCGCGGCGATGAGTGGCGCGGCGGCGCGGCGGCTGGCGCGGCCGGATAGCCGGTCGGTCGGCTTCGTCGCCTGCGGCGCCCAGGCCGAAAGCCATCTTGCGGTGATGCGCGCGCTGTTTCCGATCGAGCGGCTTGTCGCCTATGGGCGTCGGCGGGAAACCGCCGAAGCGTTGGCGGCATCGGCCGCCGCCGCAGGCATCGCGGCGACCGTCGCTGCCCGCGCCGAGGACGCCGTGCGCGGCATCGATATCGTGGTGACCAGCGTGCCGGCGGCGCCGGACCAGCGCCCCGAACTGGAGCAGGACTGGCTGGCGCCGGGCAGCTTTGTCGCGATGGTCGATCTGGGACGGTCTTGGCGGAAGGACGGCTTCGCTGCGTTCGATCGGATCGCGACCGACGATCACGGCCAGAGCGCCGCGCTCGGCAAGGCGGGCAAGCTGCCCTGGCCCGGCCCGTTCGCGGCCGATCTGGGCGAGCTGGTCTGCGGATCGAAGCCCGGCCGGACCAGCGTGGCCGAGCGCACCGCCTTCCTGTTTCCCGGCTTCGCGCTGGGCGACCTAGCCGCCGGCGCGCTGATCTACGAGCGCGCGCGGTCCGTGGGGCGCGGGATCGTCCTGCCGCTCTAAGCCTCAGTCCGCTCCGGCGCCGAGCTCGGCCGAGATCACCCGCGCCGTTTCCAGCACCGTCGGCACCAGCTGCCGCCGCACATCGGCCAGGTTCCATCGCGTGGTCGGCACGGCGATGTTGACCGCCGCCACCGGCCGGCCGGCGGGATCCAAGACCGGCGCGGCGATCGACGTGTCGCCCAGATACGTCTCTTGCTCGGCGATCGCGTAACCGCGCTGGCGGATGTCGGCGAGAATGCGCATGAGCGCGTCGCGGTCGGTGACCGTGAACGGCGTCCAAGCCACGCGCTTCGAGCGGTCGATCATGTCCTGCGCCTCGTCCTCCGGCATGTAGGCCAGGATCGCGCGGCCGGTCGCGGTGCAGAACAGCGGCAGGCGCGTCCCCAGCACCACGTCGACGCTGACGACATGCCGGCTGGGCACGCGCGCGACATAGACGATCTGCAGCCCGTCGATCTCGGTCAGGTTCACGGTCTCTTCGCAGCGCTTGTTCGCATCGAGCAGGTGCGGCGTCGCGCGCGCCACCAGCTCGTCGCTGCGCAGGTACGCGAAGCCGAGCGCCAGCACCTGCGGCGACAGGCCGTAGGCGCGCGTCTCCTTGTCCTGGCGCAGATAGCCGAGCGCGTGCAGCGTGTGCGTGAAGCGCTGTGCGGCGCTCTTGCTGAGGCCGGTGCGGCGCGCGACTTCGCCCAGCCCGAGCCGACGATGCGACGCGTCGTAGGCGCCGAGCACCTTCAATCCCTTCTCCAGCGAGCGGACGAACAGCGGCGATTGGCGCGGATCGCGCCGGGGTGTAGTCGTGGTGGTCGTTTCCATTGGCGTTGACAAGCCCCTAGGTGGATGGTTCCATATCAGTATACGATACCTTGTATCGAATGACGATAGGGGGAAATCGCTGAAACGGGAAGGGGTTTCGCCGCTCGACGTCGAAACAATCGGCGCGGTGCGGCGATTGACGCTAAACCGTCCGACGCGCCTCAACGCGCTGGACGCCGCCTTGCGACAGGCTTTGGTGGATGCGCTCGCCGCGGCCGCCGGCGATGACGGCGTGCGCGCGGTCATCATCACGGGCGCCGGCGACCGCGCGTTCTGCGCTGGTCAGGACCTCAACGAAAGCGAACAGCTGGGCGAAGAGGACAGCGCGGCTTGGCTTGAATCCTGGCGCAGCTTCTTCGACGCCTTCGCCAACTTCCCGAAGCCGCTGGTTGCCGCGGTCAACGGGGTCGCGGCTGGCGGCGGCTTCGAGATCGCGATGCTGGCCCATCTGCGCGTCGCCGCCCCCGAGGCGCGATTCCTGATGGCCGAGATCAATATCGGCCTGCCCTGCATCGTTGGCAGCTTCCTGGTCCAGCAGCACCTGTTTTTCTCGCGCATGGTCGAGATCCTGCTGTCCGGCCGCAGCCTGGACTCGCGCGAGGCGCGCGAAATCGGCATGGTCCACCGGATCGCGCCGCGCGGCCGGCTGGAAGCCGCGGCGCTGGCGGCAGCGGAGCAGTTGGCCGCCAAGCCGCCGGTCGCGATGCGCCTGAACATCCAGCGCTTCAATGCCCTGCGCCGGGCCTCCATGACGAAGCTGGGGGTCGAGCAGGCGCTGCACCGCCTGCACAGCGAAGCCCTGCAAAGCGGCGAGCCGCAGCAGGTCATGGCGGAATTCCTGGCCGAGCGCGCGCGGCGCCGCGCGCAGTCCGAAAAAGCGAAATTCCCTCGGGCGGCCCGCGCCGCCCCACGCAAAGGAGCCTGAACCAATGGCGGAATCTTCGGTGCTTTCCGAAGTGAAGGACGGCGTCGGCATCGTTACCCTCAACAAGCCGGAAAAGCTGAACGCATGGGACGGACCGATGCGCCTGGCCGTCAAGGCCGCGATCGAGGAGCTCAATGCCGACAAATCGGTCCGCGCGATCATCCTTACCGGCGCCGGCGACCGCGCCTTCTGCGCCGGCCAGGATCTGGGCGAGACCAGCAAGTTCACCGGCGGCAGCGAGGGGGCAGCCTGGTTCGAGACCTGGCGGGCCTTCTACGATTGCCTGCGTAAATCCACCAAGCCGGTGGTCGCCGCGCTCAACGGCGTCGCCGCCGGATCGGCCTTCCAGTTTGCCATGCTGTGCGACGTGCGGGTCGGCCATCCCGGCAGCCGGATGGGACAGCCAGAGATCAACTCGGGCATCCCCAGCGTGCTGGGGCCGCTGCTGATGATCGAGCGGCTGGGCCTGTCGCGGACGATCGATCTGACCCTCACCGGGCGCATGATGGAAGCCAAGGAATGCCAGCAGATCGGCCTGATGCACCACCTGGTCCCGCCGAAAAAGGGGATGGCCAAGGCAATGGAGGTGGCCAAGATGCTGGCCGCGAAGCCGCCGATCGCGATGCGGCTGAACAAGCAACGCTTCCGCGAGGTGACGCAACCGGCCTTCGACGAGGCGTTCCTCAACGGGCGGCGCATCCAGGAGGAGGCCTACGCCTCGGGCGAGCCGCAGGCCTCGATGGAGGCGTTCTTCGCCGCGCGCGCCAAGGCGAAGGCAGGGGCAAAGAAACCCCGGGCGAAGGCGCGCGCCAAGGCCGCGCGGCGGTAAAGGCCAGGGATTCGTTGCCGATAACCAGTTTCAATCCTAACATGGCGGCGGAGACAAGGCGCCGGCCTTTCGCCGCATCGCGAACGCAGAACGGCGCCGTAGCAAGCATCTGAAACGCAACACATGGGCTCGCGCAAAGAGCTCGCATTGCAAGGAGGAAAGCATGGCTGGGAAAGACGGGATCACGCGCATCGGCAAGCTCGAGATCGGGCGCCGGCGCATCTTGCACCTCGCCGGCGGCGCGACCGTCGCGCTGACCGCGCCCGCCTACTGGCGGAAACTATCGGCGCAGGAAAAGCGCATCGTCATCCGCGATCCGGGCGGCCCCTATGCCGAGGGCTTCACCGAAGCGTTCCACAAGCCGTTCAAGGCCGCCACGGGCATCGAGTCGATCGGCGTCGCCGGGCAGCACGAGCCGACCAGCCTGATCAAGGGCATGGTCGACACCAAGAACTATACCTGGGACATGGCGCTGCTGACCTCGGCCGCCTGCGACCAGCTCGTCGCCGAAGGCGGCTATGTCGAGAAGCTGAACGTCACCTCGCCCAACATCGAGTCGACGCCGAAGGACTTCAAGAACGAATACTTCGTCGGCAACAACATCTTCACGACCGTGTTCGCGTACCGCAAGGACGCGTTCAAGGACAAGAAGGCGCCGTCGAACTGGGCGGAGTTCTACGACACGAAGAACTTCCCGGGA
>JADZDN010000078.1 GCA_020851015.1 Alphaproteobacteria bacterium
AGCGCCAGTTCTGCCTGGATCACGGCGCGGTCGGCGTGATCAACCGCAACGACTTCACGCACTGGGGCAAGATGCCCGACACCAACGACAAGGCCTACAACGACTGGGTCAAGGGCGCGCGCGCGTTCGGCAAGGCCATCTGGGACGCGGTCGGCGAGAAGGTGAGCCCGCGCATCGTGTTCGAGCATCCGGGCGAAACGACCCTGCCGACCTCGTGCTTCGTGTGCTCGACCGGCGGCATGGTCGTGATCTGCGCCGGCACCACCGGCTACAACGTGACGATGGACCTGCGCTACCACTGGATGCGCCAGAAGCGGTTCCAGGGCAGCCATTTGTCGAACGACGAGCAGGCCGCGGCGGTGACGAAGCTGGTGGCCGCGGGGCGCGTTGATCCCTGTCTCTCGCACACATTCTCGTTCAACGAGATCGGCGAGGCGCACCAGCTCATGCACGACAACAAGCATCCGGCGGGCAACATGGCCGCGCTGGTGAATGCCACCGCCGCCGGACAGGGGGCGCGCTGAAACGGCGCCGGGGCCGGGTGGCCCGGGCGCCGTACGTCGAGACAATGAAGAAGCCGGTCTGGAAAGACCGGCGATCGGGAGGAACGACATGACCAAGTTCTCACGGCTGACCAGGCGCCAGCTGATCCGCGCGACCGGCGCGTCGGCCGCCTTCATCGCCGCGCCGCAGATCCTGCGGCGCACGGCCGAGGCGCAGGAGCAGACGCTGTTCGTCAATACCTGGGGCGGAAGCTGGACCGCCGCGGAAGACACGGCCTATTTCAAGCCGTTCACCGAGAAGACCGGCATCAAGGTCCGCACCGTGGCGCCGGTGTCCTTCGCCAAGCTGAAGGCGCAGGTGCAGAGCAAGGTCTACGAGTGGGACGTGTCGAACGCCGGCGTCGTGGAATATTCGCAGGCGGTGGTCGAGGGCCTGCTCGAGCCGGTCGACAAGTCGATCGTCGACCCGGCCAAGTTTCCCCCGGGCAACGTGGTCGACTACGGCGTCGCGGGGGTTTCGCTCGGAACCTGCCTGGTCTATCGCAAGGACAAGTTTCCGAATGGCGGGCCGCGATCCTGGGCCGACTTCTGGGACGTGAAGAAGTTCCCGGGCAACCGGTCGCTCTACAACCGGTCGTTCACCAACCTGGCGTTCGCGCTGCTCGCCGACGGAGTGCCGGCCGACAAGCTCTATCCGATGGATCTCGACCGCGCGTTCAAGAAGCTCGACCAGATCAAGCCGCACATCAAGGTATGGTGGACCCAGGGCAACCAGTCGCAGCAGCTGATCCAGGACGGCGAGGTCGACATGATCGCCATGTGGAACGCGCGCGCGCAGGAAATGATCGATCGCGGCTCGCCGTTCCAGATCGTCTGGAACGGGGCCGAGAACTATGGCGGCTACTGGTACGTGCCGAAGGGCGCGCCGCGCGCCAAGCTGGCGTTCCAGTTCCTCGAATTCGTGTCGCAGCCGAAGCCGCAGGCGGATTTCGTCAATATCCTGCCGTATGGCCCGCCGCATCCCAAGGCGTTCGACTTCATCTCGAAGGAGACCGCCTCGAAGATGCCCACGGCGCCGGACAATCTGCGCGTCAGCCATGTGCCCGACGCCAACTGGCTGGCGCCGCGCCTGCCCGAGATCCGCGAGCGGTTCTCGCAGTGGCTGGCCTCTTGACCTGACCTGCACGGCTGGCCAGGCCGCTGGTCGACGACCGCCCGGGGGTGGACGATGAAAACGCCGCGTAGCCGCACCGCGCTTTCCCGGCGGCGGATGCTGGTGACCGCCGCCGGGGCCGCATCGGCCCTGGCGCTGCCCGGCAAGCCCCTCGTGGGGCAGACCCGGACGGTCTATGTCAACACCTGGGGCGGCAGCTGGACCGCCGCGGAAGACACGGCCTATTTCAAGCCGTTCACGCAGGCGACCGGCATCCAGGTCCGCACGGTGGCCCCGGTCTCCTTCGCCAAGCTCAAGGCGCAGGTGCAGACCGGGCAATACGAATGGGACGCCTCGGGCCTCGGGATCGTCGAGTACAGCCAGGCGGTGCACGAGAATCTGCTCGAGCCGGTCGACTTCTCGATCATCGACCGCAACGCGATGCCGCCTGCCAACATCAAGTCGCACGGCGTGTCCTCGGTGACGCTCAGCACCTGCCTGGTCTACCGCAAGGACAAGTTCCCGAACGGCGGGCCGCAGTCCTGGGCCGACTTCTGGGACGTGAAGAAGTTCCCGGGCAAGCGCTGCCTGTATGACCGCTCCTTCACCACGCTCGCCTTCGCCTTGCTGGCCGACGGCGTGCCGGCCGACAAGCTGTACCCGCTCGATCTCGACCGGGCGTTCAAGAAGCTCGACGAGATCAAGCCGCACATCAAGGTGTGGTGGAGTCAGGGCGCGCAGTCCCAGCAGCTGATCCAGGACGGCGAAGTCGACATGATCGCCATGTGGAACGCGCGGGCGCAGGAGCTGATCGATCGCGGCGAGCCGCTGGAGATCGCCTGGAACGGCGCCGAGCTCTACACGAGTTTCCGCTTCGTGCCGCGGGGCAATCCGCGCGCCAAGCTGGCGTGGGAGTACCTGAAGTTCATCTCCGAGCCCAAGCAGGAGGCGGCATTCTGCTCGATCCTGCCCTATGGGCCCAACAACCCGAAATCGTTCGACCATATCGCGCCGGACGTGGCGGCCAAGCTGCCGACGCGGCCGGATCGCGTGAAGGTCGCGCACCAGCCCGATGCCGAGTGGCTGGCGCCGCGCCTTGCGGGGATTCGCGAACGCTTCGCCCAGTGGCTCGCGAGCTGAGGCTTTTGGCGTGCGCCGCGCCGCGGCGCCTTGGGATGGGGAGGGCAAGATGGCAAACAGGAACCGATACCGGATCACGCGCCGCCGCCTGATCAAGGTCGGCGGTTCGGCGGCAGCGGCCGGCGTACTGGGACCGCTGCTGCTGACCGAACGCACGATCGCGCAGACCCGTACGGTCTATGTCAACACCTGGGGCGGAAGCTGGACCGCGGCCGAGGAAGCCGCCTTCTTCAAGCCCTTCACCGACGCGACCGGAATCCGGGTGCGCACGGTGGCGCCGGTGTCCTATGCCAAGCTCAAGGCCCAGGTGCAGAGCGGCACCTATGAATGGGACATCACCGCGATCAACCAGTCCGACTGGCTGCGGGCGGAACGCGACGGCTTCGTCGAGCCGATCGACTGGACCGTCGTGCAGAAGGACAAGCTGTTTCCCGATGCCGTGTTCGCCAACGGCATCGCCTACTGCGCGCTGGGCACCAATCTCTGCTACCGCAAGGACAAGTTCCCGAACGGGGGCCCGAAATCCTGGGCCGATTTCTGGGACGTCAAGAAGTTCCCGGGCAATCGCTCGCTCTACAACAATGCGCCGCGCAGCGTCTTGTATGCGCTGCTGGCCGACGGCGTGCCGCACGACAAGGTCTATCCGCTCGACGTCGACCGGGCGTTCAAGAAGCTCGACCAGATCAAGCCGCACATCAAGGTGTGGTGGACCCAGGGCAACCAGTCGCAGCAGCTGATCCGCGACGGCGAGATCGACATGATGGCGATCTGGAACGCGCGGGCCAGCGAGCTGGCGGAGCAGGGCGTGCCGGTCGAGCTGGTGTGGAACGGCGCGCATGTCGGCATCACCATGTGGGGCGTGGCCAAGGGCGCGCCGAACCGCAAGCTGGCCTGGGAGTTCATCCAGTTCGCCGTGCAGCCCAAGCCCCAGGCCGAGTTCTGCAACCGGCTGTTCTACGGGCCGACCAATCCCAAGGCCTACGAGTTCGTCAAGCCCGAGATCGCCAAGCAGATGCCGACATGGCCGGAAAACGCGAAGCAGACCATTGTCGCCAACGTGGAGTGGGAAGCGGCCAACAGCGCCTCGCTCCAGGAGCGTTTCACGCAGTGGCTGGCGTCATAAGCCGGGAAGCCATGGCTTGACGCCGCCAGGGACAAGGGAGGAATCGGCATGACAAGAGGCAGAAAAATCGCCTTGAGCCGCCGCCGCGTGCTGAAGACCGGCGGCGCCCTGGCGGCCGGCGCGGTCATGGGGCCGCTGCTGGTGACCGAGCGCACGATCGCCCAGACGCGCACCATCTACGTGAACACCTGGGGCGGAAGCTGGACCGCGGCCGAGGAGGCCGCCTTCTTCAAGCCCTTCACCGAGGCGACCGGCATCCGCGTGCGCACCGTCGCGCCGGTCTCGTTCGCCAAGCTCAAGGCCCAGGTGCAAAGCGGCAACTATGAATGGGACGTGACGGGCATCAACCAGTCCGAATGGCTGCGCGCCGAGCGCGAGGGCTTCGTCGAGCCGATCGACTGGACGGTCGTCCAGAAGGACAAACTGTTTCCCAACGCGGTGTTCGCCAACGGCATCGCCTATTGCGCGCTGGGTACCAACCTGGCCTACCGCAGCGACAAGTTCCCGAACGGTGCGCCGAAATCCTGGGCCGATTTCTGGGACGTGAAGAAATTCCCCGGCACGCGGTCGATGTACAACAACGCGCCGCGCACGCTGATCGCCGCCGCGCTGGCCGACGGCGTGCCGATCGACAAGGTCTATCCGCTGGATGTCGAGCGCGCGTTCAAGAAGCTCGACCAGATCAAGCCGCACATCAAGGTATGGTGGACCCAGGGCAACCAGTCGCAGCAGCTGATCCGCGATGGCGAGACCGACATGATCGTCATGTGGACCGCGCGGGCCAGCGAGCTGAAGGAGCAGGGGCATCCCGTCGAGCTGGTGTGGAACGGCGGCATGGTCAGCACCACGATGTGGGGCGTGGCCAAGGGCGCGCCCAACCGCAAGCTGGCCTGGGAGTTCATCCAGTTCGCCGTACAGCCCAAGCCGCAGGCGGAGTTTTGCAACCGCCTGTTCTACGGCCCGACCAACCCGAAGGCCTTCGAGTTCGTCAAGCCGGAGGTCGCCAAGCAGATGCCGACCTACGAACCCAACGCGAAGCAGATGGTGGTGACGGATCCGGACTGGGAAGCCGCCAACGCCGCGCAATTGCAGGAACGATTCGCGCAATGGCTGGCGTCGTAGCGGCTTCATCGCGGGAAGTAGGGCTGGCCGCGCCCGCGCGCGGCCTTCCCGCCGACTCGACGCCCTGGCTGCTGCTGGCGCCGGCAACGCTGGCGCTCGTGATCCTGTTCGTGCTGCCGATCGGCTATGTGCTGATGCTCAGCATCACGGATCCTTCGGTGTCCCTCGCGCACTACCGGCGGATCTTCAGCGTTCCGCTCTACACCAGGGTCCTGTTCAACACCTTCACCACCGCGTTGACCGTCACTGGGGCCTGCCTGCTGCTGGGCTATCCGGTCGCCTACGTGATGGCCCGACGAAACGACTGGGTGTCGACGGCGCTCTTGATCTGCGTCGCGGTCTGCTTCTGGACCGGCTTCATCGTGCGCACCTATGCATGGCTGGTCATCCTCGGCAACAAGGGGCCGGTCGTCGCGGTCTACCAGGCGCTGGGCATGGGCGCGCCGCCGCGTCTGCTGTTCACGACGTTCAGCTCGATCCTCGGCATGGTCCACATCCTGCTGCCGTACATGGTGCTGGCCCTCTACAGCGTGATGAAGAAGATCGATCCGAACCTGCTGCGCGCCTCGGCGAGCCTGGGCGCGCGGCCGGCCGCCTCTTTCCGCGCCGTGTATCTGCCGCTAACCCTTCCCGGCGTGGTCAACGGCGGCATCCTGGTCTTCACGATCTGCCTGGGGTTCTTCATCACGCCGATTCTGCTGGGCACGCCGAAGGACATGATGATCTCGCAGCTCATCAACCAGCAGATCGAGGAGCTGCTGGCCTGGGGCTTCGCATCGGCCGTGGCCGTGGTGCTGCTGGTGGCTACGTCGATCGTGCTGGCGATCTACAACCGCTTCGCCGGCCTCGACCGCCTGTGGGGCTGAGGCGGGGGGCGGCGGCATGATCCTGGCGATAGCCGTGCTGGTGGCGCTGTTCCTCATCGCGCCGATCCTGATCATCATCCCGATGTCGTTCAGCACGGCCGTGTCCTTCCAGTTTCCGCCGCCGGGCTATTCGCTGGGCTACTACCGCGCCTATTTCGCGTCGCACGACTGGCTTGACCCGACCGTCAACAGCTTCGTCATCGCGACCGCGAGCATGATCCTGACGATGCTGCTGGTCGTGCCGGCCTCGTTCGGCTACGTGCGCTACCGGTTCCGCGGCAAGGCCCTGTTCAACCTGCTGATGATGTCGCCCCTGATCGTGCCGCACGTGGTCGCGGCGCTGGCCTATTACGGATACCTGAGCGCGATGAAGTTGAGCGGCACGCTGGCGGGGGTCGTGCTGGCGCATGGCATGCTGGCCGTGCCGGTCGCGTTCCTGGTGGTTTGCGCCACCCTGAAGGGATTCGACCGCAATCTCGAGCGTGCGGCGATGAGCGCCGGCGCCGGCCCGCTGCGGACGTTCTTCTACGTGACGCTGCCGGTGCTGCGGCCCGGCATGATGGTGGGCGCGCTGTTCGCGTTCCTGGCGTCGTTCAACGAGGCCGTCGTCGCGATCTTCATCTCCGGCCGCGACGCGGCGACCCTGCCGAAGAAGATGTACGAGAGCATCCGGCTTGAATCCGATCCGATCATCGCCGTCGTCTCGTCCCTGCTGATCAGCGCCGTCCTGTTCGGCGTGCTCCTGTCCGTCGTCCTGCGGAGAAAACCGGCCAATGTCCCTTGATGCCCTGCTGCGTCCCAAGTCGATCGCCGTCCTCGGCGCGTCCGAGCGCCCTTCGATCGGGCGCGCGCTGATCGCGTCGGCCGACCGGATCGGCTTTGAAGGCAAGCTGTTCCCGATCAACCCGAAATATCCCGAGATTCTCGGGCACAAGTGCTATCCCAGCATCGAGTCGCTGCCGGAGGCGCCGGATGTCGTCGCCTTCTGCGTCAGCTACACGCGCATCCTCGAGAATTTCCGGCCCGTCGCCGACAAGGGCGCCAAGGCGGTCGCGATCTTCGACGGTGGGTTTGCCGAGCGTGGCGAGGAAGGCGCGCGGCTGCAGGCCGAGATCGTGGGCATCTGCCGCGAGGCGGGCATGCGGCTCAACGGCCCCAACTGCATGGGCGTGCTGAACCCGGCGACCAAAAGCTCGATCTATATCCAGGAGATCCGCGACGCCAGCAACCTGGGTGGCAACGTCGGCCTGATCTCCCAGAGCGGGTCGATCTGCATCGGCCTGCTTGCCGACGTGCGCCGCTTCGGCTTCAGCCACGTGATCTCGTCCGGCAACGAGGCGCTGATCGGCTCGGCCGAATACATGGAGGCGCTGATCGACGACGCGCCGACCAAGGTGATCGCGCTGTTCACCGAAACGGTGAAGGAGCCGGAACGCTTCGTGGCGGCCCTGGACCGGGCGGCCGACAAGGGCAAGCCCGTGGTCGTGCTGAAGGTCGGGCGCACGGAGCGCACGCGCCAGGCGATCACCAGCCACACCGGCGGCCTTGCCGGCGAATCGCGCGTCTTCTCGGAGATACTGAAGGCGCACCGAGCGATCGAAGTCGACGACATGGACGAACTGACCGAGGTGCTGGCGGTCTGCCAGGGATCGCGCTGGCCCAAGGGCCGGCGCCTGTCGGTCATCACCGCCTCGGGCGGCCAGGCCGAGCTGGTGCTCGACGTCGCGTCGAACTGCGGGCTCGACCTGCCGCCGCTGCCGGCGGAATCGCGCAAGGAGGCCGAGCGCGTGATCGGTCCGATCACCGGCGACGGCAATCCGCTCGACGCCTGGGGCAACGGCGACTACGCGACCAACATGCCGCATGCCTTCAAGGTGCTGGACAAGACGCCGACCGCCGACGTCGTGGTCTACTGCAGCGACAGCGGCGACAACCAGCCGATGGGGCGGGCGGAGCGGTCGCTGGACTACGCGCGGATGCTGGCCGAGGCCGCGAACGCCAGCGGCAAGCCGCATTTCATGATGAACATGCGCCCGGGCGTGATGAACTGCGACCAGGTCGCGTTCCTGCGCCAGCACGGCATCGCCATGATCGGCGGCTCGCGCCAGGGCCTCGGCGCGATCGACCGCATGGCGCGGGCGCTGCAGCCGCCGCCGCCGCCGCGCCAGCCGCGTCCGCCGGCGGCCAGCATCAAGTCCCTGCTCAAGGGAACGCCGCGGCGGACCATCAACGAGTACGACGCGAAGAGCCTACTGGCGCGCAACGGCATTCCGGTCACGCGGGAGATCCTGGCGGCCACGCTCGCGGACGCCAGAACGGCGGCGAAGGAGATCGGCTATCCCGTCGTGCTCAAGATCGTGTCGGACGACATCCCGCACAAGTCGGAGCACGGGCTGGTCGTGGTGGGTCTGCGCGACGACGCGGCGCTGGCCGCCGCCTGGCAGACCCTGCAGGACCGCCTGGCGAAGGTGCCGGGCAAGCCGCGCGTCGCCGGCACGCTGGTGCAGCAGATGGTCGCCGGCGGCATCGAGGTGTTCGCGGGCGTCAGCCGCGATCCGGACTTCGGCCATGCGCTGGCCTTCGGCATCGGCGGCGTCGCGATCGAGGTGATGCGCGACTTCGCGCTGCGCCCGCTGCCGCTGCGCAGCGGTGACGCCGAAGCGATGATCGGCGAGATCCGCGGTGCGGCACTGTTGCGCGGCGTGCGCGGCGCTCCCCCGGCGGATACCTGCAAGCTCGCCGAGCTTCTCTACGCGCTGGGCGACTTCGCCCATGCCGATCGCGCCAGCATCGCCGAGATCGACCTCAATCCGATCAAAGTCCTGTCACAGGGCCAGGGCTGCGTGGTCGTGGATGCCCTGATCGCCCCCATTCAACCCGGCAAGGAATAAGCCCGCGATGGAAACGCTCGTTACCTATCAGATCGATGAGAAGGTCAGCATCGTCACGCTGAACCGCCCGTCCAAGCTGAACGCCCTCAGCAAGGAGCTGCGCGAGCAGCTCGTCGCCACGCTGCAGAAGGCCGACGACGACCCGGCCACGTGCGTGGTGATCCTGCGGGCCGAGGGCCGCAGCTTCTGCGTGGGCTACGACATCACCGGCGGCGACCCCGCCAAGGAGGCGTGGAAGCACGACGCGCTGAAGTGGCACGAGCATCTTCGCGTCGGCCTCGCCATGGAGATGATGGTGTGGGACATGAAGAAGCCGGTGATCGCCTCGGTCCAGGGCCATGCGCTGGGCGGCGGGTGCGAGCTGGCCATGCTGTGCGACATCACGATCGCCTCGGCCGACGCCACCTTCGGCGAGCCCGAGGTGCGCTTCTCCGATGTCGGCCCGGCCATCGTGATGCCCTGGCTGATCGGCTTCAAGAAGGCGCGCGAGCTGCTCTACATGGGCGACAGCATCAACGCCGAGGAGGCGCTGCGGCTCGGCATGATCAACCGGATCGTTCCGACCGCGGAGTTGCGCGCGGCCACGCTCAAGTTCGCCAAGCGCATGACCCTGATCTCGCCCGAGGCACTGTATTTCGGCAAGCTTTCGATCAACCGCGGCGCCGACGCCGCGGGTTTCCGCAACGCGATCAATGCCGGCCTCGACATCGTGGCGCCGCTCTATGCCGCCAAGACCGAATTCGGCATGAAGTTCGACGAGATCAAGAAGAAGGACGGGCTGGGCGCGGCCCTGAAATGGCGCGCCGCGCAATTCAAGGAGTAGACGGTGGGCACCGGCTATCTGCGCCTGCGCAACGTCGTCAAGTCGTATGACGGCCGCGTCAACGCGGTCGACGATATCGGCATCGACATTGCCAAGGGCGAATTCATCACCTTCCTGGGCCCGAGCGGCTCGGGCAAGACGACCACCTTGATGATGATCGCCGGTTTCGAGGAGCCGACCTCCGGCACGATCGAGCTGGACGGTAAGGACTTGACGCGGCAAAAGCCGTACGAGCGGAACATCGGCGTGGTGTTCCAGAACTACGCGCTGTTCCCGCACATGACCGTGGCGAAGAACGTCGCGTTTCCCTTGAAGATGCGCGGCGCCCCCCGAGGCGACATCGCGCGGCGGGTCGACGAGGCGCTGGAGCTGGTGGGGCTGCGCGCCTTCGCCGACCGCTATCCGCGCGAATTGTCCGGCGGGCAGCAGCAGCGCGTGGCGCTGGCGCGCGGCCTGGTCTTCCGGCCGGACGTGCTGCTGCTCGACGAGCCGCTGGGCGCGCTCGACAAGAATCTGCGCGAGCAGATGCAGGTCGAGCTGAAACGGATCCATCGCGAGGTCGGCATCACGATGGTCTATGTCACGCACGACCAGACCGAGGCAATGACGATGTCCGACCGCGTCGCCGTCTTCAACCAGGGCAAGCTGGAACAGGTGGCGCCGCCGCTCGAGACCTATCATCGCCCGGCCACGCGGTTCGTCGGCGAATTCATCGGCGACAGCAACTTCCTCGCCGGGCGGCTCGATCCCGCCGGCACGCTGGTGGTGGACGGGGTCGGCGAAATCGGCGGCGTCGGTCCGCGTCCCGGCCTTGGCGGCGGCCCTGTCCATGTGCTGATCCGGCCCGAGCGGCTGCGCGTGCCGGCGCAGGAAGCGCCGACCAGCTTTGCCAAGGTGGTCAAGATGGTCGTGGGCGGCACCGTCAACTACGGCGACAGCCTGCTGCTGATCGGCAAGATGGGGGAGGTCCCCCTGCGCGTGCGCGTTTCCGGCGCGCAATCGAGCGCGATCGAGGAGGGCGCCGTGATATCGGTCGGCTGGGCGCTGGAAGACATGCATCTGATCGCCAAGGCTTGAACGCCGCCCGCGATCTGCCTTGGACCGCCGCGTGACGGATCCCGGTCAGGCCGCCCCGGCGTCCGCCCGGCGTCCGCCGTTTGCGCTTTTCATCCTGCTGGCGGTCATTCCCTCCTTCTCGACAAACGTCTTCGTTCCGTCGATGCCCGGCCTGGTGGCGTATTTCCAATCGACCCCGGTCACCGTCCAGCTGACGTTGACGCTCTACCTGCTGACCCTGGGCGTGGGGCAGTTGCTGCTCGGTCCGCTGTCGGACCGGTTCGGACGGCGGCCGGTCTTGTTGACCGGCCTGTCCGTCTACGTGCTCGGGACGATCCTGTGTCTGACGGCGGGCGCGGTGGAATATCTTATCGTCGCGCGGGTGATCCAGGCCGCCGGCGGCTGCGCCGGGCTGGTGCTGGGCCGGGCGATGATCCGCGACCTGTACGCGCGCGACAAGGCGGCCGGGGTGCTGGGCTACGTGACGATGGCGATGGCGATGGCGACGGGACTGGCGCCGTTCATCGGCGCGTTCCTGGAGGAGTGGTGGGGTTGGCGCGCCAGCTTCGTCCTGATGACCGCGCTGGGCGGCGTGTTGACCCTGGGCGCGCAGCGCTTTGCCCGCGAGACGGCGGCGGGCCGCAGCGCGATGCCCTCGGCCGCACATATGGTCGCCGTCCACGGCGCCATCCTTGGCGCAGCCGGCTTCCGGCGCTTCGGCGGATACTCGGTCTGCATCCTGGGGTCGTACTACGCGTTCATGGCCGGGGCACCCTATGTCGTGATTGTTCTCTTCGGCCAGCCGCCCTCGCAGTTCGGTTTGTATTACATCTTGGCCGGCGCAGCCTATATCACGGGAAACTTCCTGGCCGGCCGCCTGTCCGAGCGGTTGGGCGCGGAGACGATGACGAAGGTCGGCGGCACGATCGCCGCCCTCTCGGGCCTCGCGCTGATCGTCCTCGCGATGATGGACATCCGCCACCCGCTGGCGATCTTCGTGCCAATCTCCATTTCTTTCATCGGCAGCGGATTGAGCCAGCCCAGCGCGATGATGAGCGCGATCGATGCGGTGCCGCGGAATATCGGCTCGGCCGCGGGGCTGCTGGGCGCGCTTCAGCTAGGCGTCGGCGCCATCGCCTCCCTCGCCGTGGGCGCGACGCAGGGACAAAGCCCGCTGCCGTTCGCAGCGATCTCCGGCGGCTTCCTGCTGGTGGCGCTCGCGATCCTGCTCGGCTTGCGCGTACGGACTGTTGACCCCGGGATTTGAGGGCCTTTTCTTGGACTCAAACGAACGAACGGAGGTCCTGAAATGGCGGCGATTTCTCCGACAAGGCCACCGAGCGCAGGACGCAATCACCGGTGGTATAGCCTGTCCACGCTCCGTCAATCGTCGAGTCGGTTGACGCGCCGCTGGCGTCCCCTACGGGATTCGAACCCGTGTTTGCGCCGTGAGAGGGCGCCGTCCTGGGCCTCTAGACGAAGGGGACCCGCCGGAGATGTCGGCCGGCAAGCTGTAGCCCAGGACCCGGTTCGGATCAAGTATGGCCTCCCGGTACCCTCGGCCTCACGGGGGTTGCGGACAGGGACGGCGATGGCGGGACGAAGCGCTTCAGAGCGGGCAGACCCATCCGCCCGCGCCTTTGCACCCCTGCGTGTAAAACGCGTAGCGCATGCCAATCCATGATGAGCAGGGGTCCGGCATGCAAGGGCACGTCGCTTGCGTCGCTTGGCTTCGCTGCCAAACGTGAACTAACATCGCGCGAACTTTGTTCCCGCCGGTAGCCAGGAGTTCCGATGACCGAGCCCGATAGCGATCACCGCGTTCGATTCCGGGTCGATGGTGCGGTCGGCATCATCACGCTGGATCGACCGAACAAGCTCAAGGCCTTGTATCCGGAGATGATCCTGCGCCTGGTCGACCTGATCGAGCAGGTGCGCCGCGACAATGCCATCCGCGCGCTTGTCGTGCGCGGCGAGGGGCGGGCGTTCTGTTCGGGCGACGACCTTTCGCCGGAGGATCGCTTCAAGTACGGCCCCCCCGATCTGCAGACCCGCCTGCGCACCGGCTTCCCCCGCGCGGTGCTCGACATGCTGACGCTGCGCAAGCCGATCGTCGGCATCGTCCAGGGCTACGCGGTGGGCGCGGGGCTGGACGTCGCGCTGGCCTGCGACTTCCGCTTCAGCGATCCCAAGTGCAAGTTCGGTGCGGTCTACGTCAATCGCGGGCTTGGCGGCGGTTCGACCTACCTGCTGCCGCGCTTCGTCGGCCTGGGCCGCGCCACCGAGCTGCTGCTGCTCGGCCGCTTCGTGGAGATGGAGGAGGCACTGCGCCTGGGGCTGGTGACCGAGGTCGTGCCGATGGAGCAGCTCGAGAAGAAGGCGATGGAGTTCGCCCACAAGCTGGCGAAAGGTCCCACCCAGGCCTATGGCGCGATCAAGAACGCCCGCAACCAGGGCCTGGGCCTGGACCCGGTAAAGGGGTTCGAGGCGCAGATCCTGGCAAACGTGGAGCTGATGTTCCACAAGGATGCGCGCGAGGGCCCGCGCGCCTTCCGGCAGGGGCGCGAGCCGAACTTCACGTCCGAATGGATCGATCTTCAATACGATCCGCTGGTTCCCTACGAGTGAGCCTGCCGTTCCCCGCCACCGGCGCGCGGCGCTAGGCCGCGCGTCCTCGACAAAGAGGTTTCCGTGCCGCAGCCCGACAGCGATGACCTGATCCAGTACGCGTGCCGCGACCGGATCGCGACGATCACTTTCAACCGTCCGGAGAAGTTGAACGCCTTCAACGACTTCATGGTCATGCGCCTGGCGCGCGTGCTGCACGATTTCGATATCGACGAGGCGGCCGATGTCGCGATCCTGCGCGGCGAGGGTCGCGCCTTCTGCAGCGGCGCCGACGTGCACCAGCGCCAGCTCCGCAGCGAGGAGGACCTGAAGAAGCATGGTGGATCGCAGGGCTGGGGTGCCCACGCCGCGGACCTGCTGACCCGCGCCATCAACTGGAAGCCGGTCATTGCCGCGCCGCACGGCTTCGCGGTCGGGCTCGGCCTCGGCATGGTGCTGGAGAGCGAGCTGGTGGTCGCGGAGGAGGGCACGCGCTTCCAGGTGACCGAAACCTCGCGCGGCCTGGCGGCATCGCGCTACTGGGCGCTGTTGAACTTCCGCGGCGCGCGCTCCTTCGCCACCGAAGCCGTGCTGACCGGCCGCTTCTTCATGGCCGAGGAAGCGCTGAAGGCGGGAATTGTCGACCGGGTGGCGCCCAAGGGTCAGCATTTGAAGGCCGCGGAGGAGCTGGCGCGGCAGATCGTGGCCAATCCGCCGCTCAGCGTCCGCGCCACGGTGCGCACGCGGCGCTGGTACATGGACCAGGCGGAGCGCGAGGCTTATCTGCAGACGATCCCGCTGAAGCTGCACCTGACCGAGGACTTCAAGGAGAGCGCGCGCGCCTTCGCCGAGAAGCGGCCTGCCGGGCCCTTCAAGGGCCGCTAGCATCCGGCGCGGCGGGGCGGGGGCGCAGGCGGACATGAAGCTGCTGGAATACGAAGGCAAGGCCCTGCTGGCCAAGCACGGCGTGCCGATGCCCGCCGGCGCGCTGTGGCCGCAATTCCCCGCGTCCGAAACCGGCTGGGTCGTCAAGGCACAGGTGCTGGCCGGGGGACGCGGCAAGCGCGGCGGCATCCTGATGGCGGGCGGACGCGGCGAGCTCGAGCAGGCTGCCGGAAAACTCCAAGGCGGCAAACTCGGCAACGAGCCGGTGCATGCCGTCTATATCGAGCAGAGGCTGGACATCCGGCACGAATACTACCTGGCCGCTTTCGTCAATCGCGACCAGGGCCAGGTGACGATGATGGCAAGTGCCGCCGGCGGCGTCGACATCGAGCAGGTGCCGCGCTCCGCCATCGTCAGCGTCGATGTCGATCCGCTGATCGGGCTGGCGGGTTTCCAGGTCCAGCGGCTTAAGCGCGCGCTCGCGCTGGACCCCGCGCTCGACCGGCAGTTCGAGACGCTGGTGCGGGGCCTCTTCGAGACACTGGTCGAGGAGGACGCCGAGCTGGCCGAGATCAATCCGCTGGTCGCGACAGGCGCGGGGCAATTGCTGGCGGCCGACGCCAAGATCGTGCTGGACGACGACGCGGTCGCGCGCCACCCCGCACGGTCGGGGCCGATCGCCTGGGCCACCGACAGCGCCTTCATGCAGCGCTGCCGCGAGCTCGGCGCGATCGGGGTCGACAACCGCGAGCGGATGCCGCCGCCGGCGCGGCCAAGCGTCGCCATCCTGGGCAATGGCGCCGGGCTCACCATGGCGACCTACGACCAGGTGTCTCTGGAAGGCGTGGGCGTCGCGGGCGTCATCGAGCTGCACGGCGCGCTGGCGCGCGGCGTTGCGCACACGGCCGAGGTGATCGCCGCGCTGTTCATGCTCGACGCCGACTTCTATTTCATCAACGCCTTCTACCAGCTCCGCTCGACCGATGCGCTGGCCGAGGCGCTGGTCCAGGCTTTGGCGAGACCCGGCGCTCCAAGCCGCGACCGCGTGGTCGTGCGCATGCGCGGCGTGAAGCAGGAGACATCGCAGCGGATCGTCGAAGCCGCCGGCTGCTACTATACGCCCTCGCTGCGCGCGGCGACCGAGCGCGTGCTCGCCCTGACCCGGTCCATGGCGCCACCCGGCGGGCCGGCGGGATGAGCATCCTGGTCGACAAGAAGAGCAGGATCCTGGTCCAGGGCATCACGGGCCAGACCGGGCGGCTGTTCGCGGAACGCATGGTGGCGGGCGGCACGCCCGTGGTCGGCGGCGTCACGCCGGGAAAGGGCGGCACCACGATCGCCGGGCTCCCCGTGTTCGACACGATGCGGGAGGCTGTCGCGGCCACCGGCGGCGATGCGGTGATGAGCTGCATCGCGCCGGCCTACGTGGTCGACGGACTCTACGAGATCGTGGATGCCGGCATCGCGCTGGCGGTCCTCTATATCGAGAACATCCCGGTCCACGACGCGATCCGCATGTGCGCCTATGCCAAGGCGCGCGGCACGCGCATCCTCGGACCCAATTCCGCCGGCGCGGTCAGCCCGGGACAGGCCAACATGGCGGACCTGAACGACGCCAACCTGCGGCCGGGACGCATCGGCATCGTCTCCAAGAGCGGCACGCTGACCTACGAGGTGATCGACGAGATCCACCAGCACGGGCTTGGCGAATCCACCGTGGTGTGCCTGGGCGGCGACCGCGTGATCGGCACCAGCTATGTCGACGTGCTGCGGCTGTTCGAGGCCGACCCCGACACCGACCTGGTCATTCTGGTCGGCGAACCGGGCGGCGGGCTGGAATATCCGGCGGCGGCCTATGCCGCGACGATGCGCACGCCCGTCGTCGCGTATATTACCGGCCAGGGCAGCCCGCCGGACGCCCGCATGGGTCACGCCGGCGCCGTCGTCGGCGACGACGAGCGCAGCCGGCCGCAGAACAAGATGAAGGCTTTCGCGACCGCCGGGCTGGACGTCGCCGATCGGGTGACGTCGATCGGCGAGATCGTCGCGCGCAGGCTGAAACTGGCGAAAACGCCGACCATAGGGAAACGCACAAGGGAGTAGACGATGAAGACGGAATATTCGCGATCGTCCGGCATGAACCGCAGAACTCTCTTAAAGCTCGGCGCATCGGCCGCCGCGGCGGGATCGATGCTGCCGTCTCCGGCCGGGGCCGCGAGCGATCCCAAGGTGATCGAGGCGGCGAAGAAGGAGGGCACGGTCAGCCTCTACAGCTCGGCCTCGACCGGCCCCAACAATGCCGCCGCCGAGGCGTTCAAGAAGAAATACGGGATCGAGGTGTCGGTATACCGCGCGGGGTCGGCCGATGTCGCGACACGCGTGCAGACCGAAGAATCGGCCGGGCGCCCGCAGGCCGACGCGCTGATCATCGAGGAGCCGGCGCTGAGCCTGCTGGTGCCCTACCTGGCCGCGTATGACTCGCCCGAGCGCGCCAAGATCGGCGCCGCCTACAAGGCGCCGCAATTCACGCTGATCCGCATGTACATGGCGCAACTCGGGTGGAACACCGGCACTGTGAAGCCGGCCGACGCGCCCAAGGACTGGAAGGACCTGCTGGACCCCAAGTGGAAAGGGCGCTTCGGTTCGTTGGACCCGCACGTGACCGCGACCACGCTGGCCTGGCAGGTCATGGTGAGCCAGTTTTACGGCCCGTCGTACCTGCAGGGCTTCGGCGCCAACAAGCCCAAGCTCTACGCCAGCACCAACGCCATGTCGCAGGCGATCGTGTCGGGGGAGATCGACATGGGCGTCACCAACTCGTTCGGCGTCATCCAGCTTGCCGACACCGGCGCGCCGATCGGCGGCGTGGTACCCAAGAACACGGTGCTGTTCGGCGGAAATATCTCCGTGTTCAGCAAGGCGCCGCATCCCAACGCCGCACGGCTGTTCTGCGACTTCGCCTGCTCGGGCGAGGGCCAGACGCTGATCAACGTCGCCGGCGCCACGATCCCGACCCATCCCGAGGCGAGCGCCCCCAAGGCCGGATCGCTTACGGAACTGAGCAAGGTGCACAGCTTCGTCCAGCCCGACTACAAGATGATCATCGGCAAGACGCAGGAGCTGCTGGCCGAATGGGACAAGTACGTTAAGTAACCCTTCGCGGCGACGACCGGAGCCGTGCCGATGCGGCGGCGATCCCTGTCCTGGGACCGGCTGATCCTCAGCATGGTGTGCGTGCTGACCATCGCGATGGTCAGCTATCCGGTCGTCTCCGTCGTCCTGCGCAGCATCTCCAAGGATGACATCGGCAGCGAGCTGACCCTGCAATGGCTCGCGGCGCTGTTCGAATCCGGTCGCAGCCGCGATGCGTTGATCAACACCATCATCTATGCC